>JAFDYH010000127.1:9974-23691 GCA_018267535.1 Bacteroidota bacterium | reverse complement strand
ATATTAGTCCACACGCTTCTTTTTTGTTTTCCGGTAAATAATGCGTTCATCTTTGGCCAACTGGTTATTTTAGCTTCGCCGATAGCATCAATTATCTGGCTCATTCCATAATAAACAATCATTTTTCTGAAAAGTGTGTAAGCTTGTTTTACCTTAATCAATTGAACTTTACGGTTGCTGTTTTCCATTTCATCTGCCAGGATTTCCAATTCATCAACTATATTATTTTCTTTTTCCAGCAGGTCAGCTCCGATAGAGATAGTTTCCGTTTCTGATGCAGCCCGGTTTGTTTTTTTCAAATATGCTTTGCCGGTATATAATTTAAGTAAATGAAGTGTATCAAACATTTCGTTCACGCTGTCAGGAGCAAGAAAATCATATTCAATAAATTGCGTTTTATCAGTTCGTTTATCCCTTCCGGTATATTTTCCGGCATTGCGGGCCAGGGCATACATATTGTACATGAACCAATAGCCGGGCATGATGACTAGTTTATCGTTTGTCACATCATTACTCACCAATGAAAAAGGGATTGTTATATTTAATTCTGCCGGGAAATCTCCTTTTGCTATTAAAGTAAAGCTGGCAAATTTGGAATTATGTTTCAGGCTTACACATAGGCCCGGCCAGAATCCACGGCCAGCAATTATTTCACCGTCAGCACCGCGACTGTTATGATTGGATCCAATCGTAGCCCCGGCTGCCATATTGCTTTGGCCCATAACTGTAGCGGCACATAAAAATGAATTGTTGTGATGTTGCTCGTGTGCCGGAAAAATTAATGAATTCAATACCTCGCAGCAGGAAATAGTCGCATTATTACCAAGATAGGAGTTGATAAGCCTTGCTCCGTATTTTAATTGCGAATGAGAAGCCATAACAAAGCGAACCGCTTTTACCCCATAAAATATCCGGCACCCGTATCCGATAATTCCATTAACAATCTCGCAACCTTCTCCAATCTGGGTTTTTGCTTCCGCGGATGAATTAATTGTAAGATTTTTTAATTTATTCGCCCCTTTTATATAAGCATCACTGCCAATACGGACGTCTTTAATAATGGCGGTATTTTTTATAATGGTACGATCACCAATCTTTCCATAATATCCATGAAGGTTATCGAATTTTTTTTCTGTAAACTCTTTCAGTTTTTGCATTAACACATCGTCATTTCTATGCCTTGACCATAACCACGCATCACCAGGAAGCATTCCATCAAAAGGCAGCACGCTTCTGCCTGCATTTTCATTGCATATTTCCAGCCAAATACGAAGCGATTCATCTTCACCTTCTTTTAAAATACCATTGCCAAATTTAGAATGATCAGTTGTTGCCAATTCATTTACATTAATGATCATTACCTCGTTGCCAATTATATAATGGCTTAAGTAACTAACATTGCTGATTACCACATTATCTCCAAAATCGCAACTGATAATAGTACTATCGTATAGTCCGACCTGCAGGCGGATATTATTAAACTCGAGGTAAAGCGATTCCAACTTTCCAATGCGAACAAGACCAAAGAACTTGCAATTTTTTACAAGTTCAGGGTCAAAGGCATCAGATACAAGCAGTTTATTCCAGTCATCAGAAGTATTATTATTACGGACGAGTACTTCAATTTCATGTGCAGAAAGCTGGCGGTACTGAATACCACTTCGGTTTTGTTTGTTCCGGAGATAGTATTCATTCTTTCCTTTGGGAAGGTATTCCTGCGGTATAAAATTATAGCCAAGACTCCCGATAGCGCTTTTCCGGATTTTATTCATGAGACTGGATTTAGAAAATATTGATAAACGAAATATTCAATCTTTATTCAACTGTTACTGATTTTGCCAGGTTACGTGGCTTATCTACATCATATCCTTTTGCAACGCCAATATAGTAAGCCAGTAATTGCATAGGGATGGCGCTTAGTATAGGGGCAATTACCTCATCGGCTTCGGGAATAGCCATCACATCATTGCAGATAGCGGCTGTAGTATCATCTCCTTCCGTTATTACAGCAATCAGTTTGCCTTTCCTTGCTTTTATTTCCTGCATATTGCTTACCACTTTTTCGTGATAAGAATCTTTGGTAGCTACAAAGATGACAGGTAATTTTTCATCTACAAGAGCGATAGGGCCATGCTTCATTTCCGCAGCCGGGTAGCCTTCAGCATGTATGTAGGAAATTTCCTTCAGCTTAAGCGCCCCTTCAAGGGCTACCGGAAAATTAAAACCGCGGCCGAGATACAATGCGTCCGTGGCATCTTTATATTTTTCTGCAAGTTTTTTTATATGATCGCTTAATTCCAAGACCCTGGTCACTTTTTCCGGTACTTCATTTAACTCATTCAGTAAATGCATATAGCGTTCTTTACTGATGGTTCCTTTATCATGCGCAATTTTTAAAGCGATCATTGTTAGTACAGCAAGCTGGGCTGTAAATGCTTTTGTAGAAGCTACACCAATCTCTGGCCCTGCATGCGTGTATGCACCAGCATGACTTACTCTTGCAATAGAAGATCCGACAACATTGACGACCCCAAGAATAATTGCCCCTTTCGCTTTTGCTGTTTCAATTGCTACAAGTGTATCCGCTGTTTCTCCACTTTGAGAAATAGCAATGATGACGTCGCCAGGATTGATAACCGGATTCCGGTAGCGAAATTCCGAAGCGTATTCAACTTCAACATTAATACGGCATAATTCTTCAAAAATATATTCAGCAACGAGGCCTGCATGCCAGCTGGTACCACAGGCCACCATTATAATCCTGGTGGCATTCATTATTTGCTCGGCATATTTCTGAATGCCACTCATGGTAATGGTACCTGCATTTGCGTCTAAACGTCCCCGTAAGCAATCGTAAATGGTTTGCGGTTGTTCAAATATTTCCTTCAACATGAAATGATCATAACCTCCCTTTTCAATTGCGGCAAGTTCCAGGTCTAACTTCTGCACATAGGGTGTTATTTTTTCGTTACCGAGATTTTTCAGAATCAATTCATCCGGGCGGATGATGGCTAGCTCATAATCATTTACGTAAACAACTTCTTTGGTGTATTCCAGCATGGGGGAGGCATCTGACCCGAGAAAATGTTCGCCTTTCCCAATTCCGATCACCAAAGGACTTCCTTTTCTTGCAGCAATAATTGTGTCTGGCATCGACTCATCAAGCAGCAGGATCACATAAGCCCCAACGACTCTCTTTAAAGCGATGCGGACGGCTTCTTCAAGCGAGCATTCGTTATTGGTCTTAATATCTTCAATAAAGTTTAGCAACACCTCGGTATCCGTATCACTTTTAAAGCTGTATCCTTTTCTTATCAATTCCTGTTTAAGTTGCGCATAGTTTTCAATAATACCATTGTGAATCATAGCGAGCTTTCCACTTGCAGAACTATGGGGATGGGCATTTCTGTCATTAGGTTCTCCATGTGTTGCCCAACGCGTATGGCCAATGCCCACATGGGCATGAAGGTTTTTACCGACAAGTGAATCTTCCAGTTCAGCTACTTTCCCTTTTTTCTTATATACTTTTAATCTGCCGTTTTGAAGGGCAACACCAGTGCTGTCATAACCACGATATTCAAGTCGTTTAAGGCCTTTTATAATGATGGGATAAGCTTCTTTGGAGCCGGTGTAACCAACTATTCCACACATAGAGTAATGAATTTAATTTACGCAAACGTTTGTTTACCCTGCGAAAGTCTAAAAATTATACCATTATTCAAAATGACGAGGTTTCGTTTTGATGACTAATTCCCAGGAAGAAGAGAAAAACCAATCCCACGCAGATCGTTTTTCTACAAAAGAATTCCTTTTAAAAAGAGGAATGCAACACTGAAGTAAATAACAATACCGGTAACATCAACCAAAGTTGCCACAAATGGGGCTGACGACACCGCCGGATCGGCCCCTAATTTTTTTAATGCTATTGGCAACATGGAACCTGATAAAGTACCCCAAAGCACAACACCAATCAATGATACACCTACGGTAAATGCCACAAGCAGCCAGTTCGGTCCGTACAAATCCTGGATGATGCCATTCTGCATTAAAAGATGCCAGATAAAGATGCGGGTAAATCCGATTATACCTAAAATGCTGCCCAGTACAATACCTGAAAAAATTTCTCTTCTCATTACCCTCCACCAGTCAGAAAGATTTAGCTCACCAACGGCCATAGCTTGTATGATCAATGTACTTGCCTGCGAACCACTGTTACCTCCGCTGCTCATAATGAGGGGTATGAACATTGCCAAGATGGTGGCTTTCGCTATTTCATCATTAAAATAGGCCATAGCGGTAGCCGTTAGTAATTCGCTCAGGAAAAGAATAATGAGCCAACCCACCCGTTTTTTTATCAATTTTAAAAATGGCATTTCCAGGTAAGGCTGATCTAACGCTTCTGTACCCCCGATTTTCTGGATATCCTCACTGAATTCTTCTTCTGCTACCCAAAGAATATCGTCAATAGTCACAATTCCAAGCAGTTTATTACTCTGGCTAACTACCGGTAATGCTACCCTGTTATTCATTTTAAAAACCTCACTGGCAGTTTCCTGGTCATCATAGGCATTTAATTTGATGACCCGGTTGTCCATAATCTCGGATATTTTGTGATCAGGAGTACTCAGGATAAATTCCCGGATGCGGATATCGTCCAGCAATTCCCCTTTTTCATTGATAACATAAATAACGTTGATGGTTTCGCTGTCCTTACCATATTTGCGAATAGTAGTAAAAGCTTCCTCAATGGTATTCCAGGGATATACATAAACATAATCCGGGGTCATTAACCGGCCTATACTGTTTTCGGGATAGCCTAGCAGGGATAGTGTAATTTTTCTTTCCTCGGGATCCAATAGTTTAATTAATTCCCGCACTACACTGCTGGGCAATTCTTCCAGGAAATCAGTACGGTCGTCTGCTGGCAAAGCATTTAGCAGCTCTGCAGTAGTAGCTGGCGGAAGCTCCTGGATAATTCGTTTCTGTGTCTGGAATTCAAGAATTTTAAATACACTGGAAGCCCTGTGTACGGACATGTTGGCAATAATCTGGCTTTCATATTCGGGAAATTCATAAACAAGATCAGCCACATCACTAATGTTCTGATCGTCGAGGAAACTGCGGATCTGAAGCTTATCCTCAGTTTTGATGACAGCTTCGAATCGTTCTTTTAATTCGGGTTGTTCGAGGTCCAGTTCTTCCGACATGTGCCAAAAATACGAACTCATGTTTAAGAAGCCTGAGAGTAAAATGATTGTTTCCTAATTTCATGATTAATTAAAATGCATATTGATGATTCTTCCCTGTCTTTTTGTAAGCCCTGCAGAGAACATGGGCCGCGGTGTTTTTACATCGGAGAAAATAAAGGCGAATACAATTGTTGAAATAGCACCGGTGATTGTGATGAACGATAAGGACAGGAAATTGTTAGACCAAACCTTACTACACGATTATATTTTTGAATGGGATATAAAAAAATGCTGTATGGCGCTCGGGTATGTTCCGCTATATAATCATTCTTATTCTTCCAATTGTGAATACGAAATGGATATTGCTGCAGAGCTAATCCGTATTAAAACAATGAGAACCATTAAGGCCGGGGAGGAGTTGTTTATTAACTACAATGGCGACTGGAATAATAAAAAGAAACTATGGTTCGATGCAAAATAAATTTACCGCCATTATATTTTTATTGGGTGATAATAACTTTCTGTGTTGATATTGGGACTTCATCTTTGTAAACTCTCAATACAAAAACCCCTTTCGTAATAATGTTTGGGAATGTCAGGGGAACGGTCGTACCGGCATTCAGCGTCCCGGGTTTTTTTTCGGCGACCAATTTCCCATTCATGTCAAATAAACTGATTTTGGTATTGGTTATTCTTTCTGAAGATTTAATATAAAAGGTTCCTTCGGATATTGTTGGGTAAACCTCTATCCTGTTACCGGTTTCATCAGGATGAACAGATAGTGTTTTCGAATAAGAAACTGTTCCGGATAAATCAAACATTTTTAACCGGTAATAGGAAATATTTCCTGAGAAGTTATTATCAGAGAAAGTATACTTTATAGCATTGTTGCTCATTGTTCCTGCTGTTGCAGGTATAGTTCCAATATTCTGGAATGGGCTATTGCTGCTGCTTTTTTCTATTTCAAAATGATCTGTAGTGCTATTAGTTGTTGTCTCCCAATCCAGTAGTACTTTATTCTTGTCTTTTTGAGCGTCAAAAGAAATAAGCGTAACCGGAAGAACTCCGATACTTAAACTGAAACTGATTCTGTTGCCACCACTGTTTTCATAATATTCGATTACCATATCATACGTTCCGTTCAATGAGGCCGCGTAGGAGAATGTATTATAAGACTGATCATACCACCGGTTAATAACCCAGGTAGCGCCGCCATCAAGGCTAAGGCGGTAACCGTCATCTCCTCCTAAAATGAAGATGTAATTTCCATTGAGATATTTTCTGAGGCGATACCTTACACTGAATGTTTCTGTTAGCGTAGAACAGTTGCTTGTTGAATAAGTGGCATTGCTGCCACCAAAACTTTCATCAAAATTCGGGTTGGTGGATATCCCTTCTGTTACAACACCTTTATAAAAATTAAAATTAGTGCCATCATATACATATCCACGCCAAACATTTCCGGTACCATATACAGACTGGTTCTCAGTGCCAAGACAAGTAGGTGCTACTGAAAAAGAAACCCGGTTACCTCCACTGTTTTCATAATATTCAAGGACCATGTTATAACTCCCGTTCAAATGGACTGCAGCAGTATTGGTGGTATACGATTGATCACTCCAGTTATTTATTATCCAGGTAGAGCCACCGTCAAGGCTTAGCCGAAAACCATCATCGCCGCCAACTGTAAATAGATAATCTCCGTTTGAAAATGTTTTGGTGAGTTTGTATCGTACACTAAATGTTTCTGTGTAAACAGGGCAGCCATTGGTTGTATAATTTACATAGTCGCCGGTAAAATTTTCATCAAAATCCGGGGAACCTGTATTTCCTTCCGTTACATATCCGTTATAAGCGGTGAAGTTCTTATTGTCATACACATAACCAATCCATACATTCCCCGTTCCATAAGTAGTTTGGTTACCTGCAGGCGTGCATGCCTTTGCATATGATTTGAGATTGACGGCGAAAAATAGTACGAATATTAATAATTTAATTTTCATCACTATGAGCGGAGACAATGTTATTATACCTATTCATTATATAAGTATAAACACTTAATTTAAAACGTAACTATCGCGGTTATATTGTTAGTATGAAAGATGTACAGGGCGTACCGAAATATGGATTTCAAATCCTGTCACATTTCAACGAAGGAATTTATCAGGCCAGCTTTGATTTTATCTGCTGTAATTTGAGCAGGGCCTCAACAGGAGTAAGCCTATTGATATCTATTTCTTCGAGTAGTTTTCTAATTTCTTCGAATGTTTGGCTATGTACGTCGAATATGGAGAGCTGAACTTTAGCTGATGCAATATTTTTAATTTTATCTTTCAACTGTTCTTTTTCTTCTGAAAAGCCATTGCCGACATGCTTGCTTTCCAGTTGAGCCAAAATATCATTGGCCCTTTCAATAAGAGAAGCGGGCATACCTGCCATCTTTGCCACGTGTATGCCGAAGCTATGCGTACTGCCACCTCTCGCCAGTTTTCTAAGAAAAATGATTTTATTACTGGCTTCTTTATTGGTGATATGGTAATTTTTTACCCTCGGTAATTTTTCTTCCAGTTCATTTAATTCATGGTAATGGGTGGCAAATAAAGTTTTCGGTTGTTCCGAGGCGTTATGTAAATATTCAGCAATGCTCCAGGCTATAGATATACCGTCATAGGTAGAAGTTCCTCTTCCTATTTCGTCCAGTATGACGAGGCTTTTTGAAGTTATGTTATTAATGATGGAGGCACTTTCATTCATTTCTACCATGAAGGTGGATTCGCCGCCGGTAAGGTTGTCGGATGCGCCAACCCGTGTAAAAATTTTATCTGTGAGCGAAATTTTTGCCTCGCTTGCAGGCACAAAGCTTCCGATATGTGCCATTAAAACAATCAATGCCGTTTGCCTTAACAAAGCGCTTTTACCACTCATATTCGGACCCGTGAGTATAATGACTTGCTGGTCTTCTTTATTTAATTCAAGGTCATTGTCGATATAAGTTTCGCCAATCGGTAACCTTCTTTCAATAACGGGATGCCTACCTTCTTTAATCAAAAGGGCATCCCCATTATGCAACACGGGCTTTTTATATTTAAACTGAATAGCATTATTGGCAAAACAGGTAAGACAGTCAAGTACTGCCAGTATATTGCCATTCGTTTGTATTGGAGAAATATAATCCAGCAACTCGCTCTGCAGCGCTTCATACAATTGCAGTTCAATCTGCAATATTTTTTCTTCGGCGCCCGTTATTTTTTCTTCATAATCTTTTAGCTCTGGTGTTATATATCTTTCTGCATTGGCCAGTGTTTGCTTTCTTATCCATGTTTCCGGTACTTTGCTTTTATGCGAATTGGTTACCTCCAGGTAATAGCCAAATACATTATTGAAAGAGATTTTTAAAGAAGATATACCCGTTAATTCCGCTTCTTTTTGTTGCAGCTGAACCAGGTAATTTTTGCCACTGCTCGATATTTTTCTGAGTTCATCCAGTTCATTGCTTACACCACTATTCATCATCCCTCCTTTTATGGCCAGAGCAGGCGGGTTGTCCACAATTTCTTTAAAAATTTTTTCACAGATATATGTACATGGATTCAACGCGTCCGCCAGGCGTTTTAAATATTCGTTTTGTGAAGCGGCGCAAAACAGTTTGATTTCCTGTACAAACTTTAAGCCCCTTCCCAGCTGCAATAATTCCCTTGGATTAATTTTCTTCAACGGAATTTTTGAAACCAATCTTTCAATATCCCCACATTGTTTTATTTTTTGTGATAGGGCATTTCTGAGTTCAGGATCTTTAATTAAGTATTCAACCAGGTCTAAGCGTTCATTAATTTTAATAATATCCTTTAATGGAAAAATGATCCATCGCTTCAATAGCCTGGCACCCATGGGAGAAACCGTATTATCCAATACACTTAGCAAAGTATGGTTGCCTTCCGTATTTCCATAAATTAATTCAAGATTGCGGATGGTAAAGCGATCCATCCAGAGAAAATCTTCTTTATCTATCCGCTGGATGGATGTAATATGCTGCAGGTTGGGATGCTCGGTATCTTTAAGATAGTGCAATACAGCACCCGCTGCAATCAATCCTTCTCTTAATTCTTCAACGCCAAATCCTTTCAGTGAATGCGTTTGAAACTGTTTTAAAAGAATTTCTTCTGCATATGTATCATGAAATATCCATTCGTCTAAAGAGTAGGAATAAATTTTACTGCCGAAATATTCCTTAAACTTTTTTTGAAAGTGACGTTGAAAAATAACTTCGGCCGGTTTAAAGCTTTGCAATAATTTTTCAGCATATTCCCGATCGCCTTCTGCTATAAAAAATTCGCCGGTGGAGATATCGAGAAAAGCCAGCCCGTATTTATCATTATCTGTAAAATGAATACCGGCAAGAAAATTATTGGTACTATGTTCAAGTAATTTATCATTTACTGCTGTGCCAGGCGTTACCATTTCAGTAACACCTCGTTTCACAATCCCTTTTACGGTTTTGGGGTCTTCCAGCTGATCGCATATGGCTACCCGGTAGCCTGCTTTTACTAATTTATGCAGGTAAGTATCCAGTGCATGATGGGGAAAGCCAGCAAGGTCGGAGGAGGCTGCGGCACCGTTATTTCTTTTAGTAAGCGTTATGCCCAATACCTGGGAAGCAATAACTGCATCCTGCCCGAAAGTTTCATAAAAGTCGCCAACGCGGAAAAGTAGTACAGCATCGGGGTACTTTTGCTTAATTGCCCTGTGTTGCTGCATCAGAGGCGTTTCGGATACCGCAGTTTTAGCCATAGCAGCAAAAATAACAAGTACACCACACTATCAGCTGCCGCATTTTCCCCAAAATCATCTCAATTATCCTGATATTCATCGCTTACATGAATTATTTTCTTTAAGTTCGCAGGCAATCCGGGTTTATTATATTAGTGAAATTGAATCAATGAGAAATATCCCTGTCACTTGCTTGTCCGTAATCAGTTTCCTTTTCTTTGTTAACAATACCTGGTCTCAGAAATCCGTGGTTATGCAGCATGCGGATATCAACCGTACCGGATGGTATAACCAGGAAACTACACTTACAGTAAATAATGTAAAACCGGGCACTTTCGGTAAACTTTTTGAACGTATTGTTGATGACCAGGTATATGCACAGCCCCTTGTTATTTTCAATGTAAATATTCCTGGAAAAGGAACCAGAAATATCCTGATAATAGCCACTGTCAGTAATAGCGTTTATGCTTTTGATGCGGATTCTGCAAATATATCTGCACCTTACTGGCAAATAAACTTATCTGGTCTGGATTCGAGGCCTGTTCGAAATACCGATATGACCGGTTCATGCGGGGGCAATTACAGAGATTTCAGCGGCAATATCGGTATTGTGGGTACACCCGTTGCAGATACTACTACAAATACGGTATACCTTGTTTCGCGCAGCGTAAATACATCAACAAATTCTTTTTCTCAATACCTGCACGCTATTGATATTATAACAGGGAATGAAAAATTCAATAGCCCCCAGGTAATAACTGCTTCTGTTGCTGGTAATGGCGATGGCAATGTAAATGGTGTTGTTAGTTTCGATCCATTGAAACAAAACCAGCGTGGCGGACTTTTATTACTAAATGGAACAGTGTACATAGCCTGGGCTTCCCATTGCGATTGGGGCCCTTATCACGGATGGATTTTGGGCTACGACAAGTCAACTTTACAGCAAAAAGTAGTTTATAACACCACACCCAATGGTTACTTTGGAGGTATTTGGATGAGCGGTGCGGCGCCATCAGCTGATGAGTCAGGTAATATATATGTGGCTGTTGGCAATGGTTCTGTAGGTTATAATAATGATCCTTCCAGCCCGGTAAACCGCTCTGAAAGCGCAATAAAATTATCTCCATCAGGAAATACACTGGCTGTCAGTAGTTTTTTTTCCCCAAAGAACATTGAAGAGCTGGAAGCAACGGACCTTGATTTTGGTGTTTCACAGATGTTGCTTATACCGGGTACCAACCGTGTAATAACCAGTTGTAAAGACGGTAAAATTTACCTGATGGACAGGGACAATATGGGCGGTTATAATTCAGCAAATAATAACGTAGTGCAGACAATCGATCTGGGGTTGAATGCCCATTTAAGGTCGTCTATGTCATATTACAAGGGTGCTCAAAATGAATACATTTATACCTGGTCGGAAAATGCATTGCTGAAGGCGTTTCCTTATAATAGAAATACCAATCAATTTGACCTGGCAAATACAATAAGCAGTGGTGTGCAAGGACCCATTGGTAATAACGGTGCTTTTCTTTCTGTTTCTTCAAACGGGTCTGTCGATACGACGGCTATCTTGTGGGCTGCACACGCAGCAGACGGCGACGCTAATCAATCTGTCAGGCCCGGCATTTTAAGGGCAATAGATGCCAATGATGTGACAAAAGAATTATGGAATTCTGGAATTTATGCTTCAGACGTTCCGGGTAATTATGCGAAGTTCAATTGTCCTGTAATAGCTAACGGTAAAGTGTATCTTGCTACCTTTTCTAATAAGGTTATAGCATATGGTATTGTTAACGACCCACTGGTAAACACTTGCAATGCCCCAAATGCCGCCATCGGAAAAATTGCTGTACCTTCCTCTACTTTTAATACTTCATCGGGTCCTGCATCTGCTGCAATTGATGGAGATGCTAATTCCGGATGGTCGAGCCTGGCCGGTGATCCGCAATCACTATATATCGACCTTGGCAGCCGTTATGATATTTGTAAAATGGTTTTAAAATGGGGGGCTGGCATAGGGAAAGATTTTTATATGCAGAGCTCAGATGATGCCATTCACTGGAAGACGCTTGTTACCATTACAGGGAATACGGCGCCTGCGAATATTTTTCCTGTAAATATAACAGCGCGGTACGTCAGGATGTATGGTTTGTCGGCGGCAACTTCCACAGGTTATTCCCTTAATGAATTTGAGGTATACGGTGCCGTTAGTTCATACCAGTGTCCTGAGCCAACGAATTTGTATGTTACCAATAATGCGGAAAACTCGGTTGTATTAAACTGGAATGGCAACGGCAACGGGCAGTTCAATGTTCAGTATAAAACTGTATCAGCAACAGAGTGGAGTTCAGTAATAACAGATACCGGATATGTGAAACTTGAAAATCTTGCCTGTGCCACAGATTATTTTTTCAGGATAAGAAAAAAATGTAACCCGCAGGATTCAAGTTTATTTTCCATTCAGTCATCTTTTTCAACATTGGCATGCAATACCGTTTGCGGGGCATTACCCACCCGTTGGTCTACGCAGGATATCGGAGATGTGGATGCTGCTGGTTCAGCCTGCTACAGTGATGGCGTTTTTGACTTACGTGGATCCGGCGATGATATATGGAGTACGCAAGACGGCTTCAGGTTTGCTTATAAAACTTTTGTTGGTGATGGAGAAATTAAAGCCCGTGTAGTAAGTATGGATAATTCCAACGAGTGGAATAAATGCGGAATAATGTTCAGGGAAAGCTTTGAACCGGGATCAAGGCATGCATTCATAGCCTTAACAAGTAAGAATGGAATCGCATTCCAGGCAAGAACACAAACAAATGGAACTTCAGTGAATGTAAATACCGGGGCGGGCACTATTGTTTCACCCTATTGGTTAAAACTTTTTAAACGTGGTTCCGTTTATACAGCCTATGGTTCGCCGGATGGAAACAACTGGACACAATTAGGGGATAACCTGGATGCGGGTTTCGGAGCCGGGACACCAGTATATGCAGGACTGGCACTAACAAGTCATGATAATGGAATTATATCAGTAGCAAAAGTAGATAACTGCTCAATAGGCGGTGAACAGCAACTTAATCTTTACCAGTTTACAGCATCGCTTACTCTTGATAAAACAGTTAGCTTGAGATGGATTACGACATTAGAATCAAATGTTCAGAATTTTATTGTAGAAAAAAGCAGGCAGGAAAATGCCGGCTATGCACCGATAGATACAATAGCTGCAGAAAATGGGGGAAGCGTGACTGAAACCTATGTTACAGAAGATAAGGCCCCGTTCAGCGGAATTAATTATTACCGCCTTAAAATTATAAGCGTAGATGGCTCAATCAAATATTCTGAAGTTGTTGCTGTGAGGATAACGGATTCCAAAGCCCCCTTGTTATTTCCAAACCCTGTTAGAGGAACCTTACATATTTTCCAGGGAACAGAGCCAATCAAGTTCATAAATCTTTATGATATTATGGGAAGACATGTAGGAAGTTTCACAAACCCGGCAGGAAACAATAGCATTAACTTTCGGGTATCCTCTTATGCAAATGGTATTTATATAATAGAATTAAGAACAGAAGAAAGCGTTTACCGGCAGAAAATAGTTGTTAGTAATTAACCTTATGCTGAATAAGGTAATGCCTTATTCGAAAGTAATTTTCAATACATTACTTATATAAAAACTATCCAGAATTATCCTTCGCTTCAATCGAAAAGTCCAAAGCCTTGCTTTTATTACTTTTGTGCTATGAGAAAATTGAGTA
>JAFDYH010000127.1:0-9889 GCA_018267535.1 Bacteroidota bacterium | reverse complement strand
GTTATTGTTGTGCTGGAGAATATACGCAGCGCTTATAATGTCGGCAGTGTATTCAGAACGAGTGACGCCTTCCTGGTAGAAGCTATTTATATCTGTGGCTACTCCGCCAAACCTCCCCATAAAGAAATTAAAAAAACAGCCCTTGGCGCTGAAGACACTGTGCTGTGGAAGCATTTTAAAAATGCAACGGATGCTATTTCAGAACTGCGGAATGAACAATATAAAATATACGCAGTTGAACAGGTAGAGAATAGTATTTCCCTCGAAAAGTTTAAAAGCGATGCCGGAAAAATAGCGGTGATTTTTGGGAATGAAGTAATGGGAGTGGAGCAAACAACTATTCAGCAATGTGATGGCACTATTGAAATACCTCAATTGGGCATGAAACATTCATTGAATATTGCAACGGCAGCGGGCGTGGTGTTGTGGGAGATTGTAAGAAGTAAGATTGTCTGAGCCGGTCCCGATAGCTATCGGGATGATAGGATTAATGGGATTTTTGGGAAATCCTTTACGCCTTTGCATCTTTGTGTCCCGATAGCTATCGGGATTGCATGAAACAAGAAAAATGAGTACAGTTAAAAATTATCTGAGCCTTATAAAATTTTCACACACCATTTTTGCGATGCCTTTTGCAATGATTGGTTTTTTTCTGGGATTGAGGTTTTTTGCTGAAGAAATAGTTCATAGTCAACATAAGGTCGCAGATGGCGAACCTTTTTTTTCATTGCCAAGCTGGATTCCGGTCACAGTCGATGTTCGTTCGATTCTTCTATTATTCTTTTTGGTGCTATTATGCATGATAACGGCTCGCTCTGCCGCAATGTCTTTCAATCGCTATCTCGATAGAACTTTTGATGCAAAAAATCCAAGAACCGCAATACGGGAAATACCGGCAGGAATTCTGAAAGCAAACAATGTTTTGTTATTTACTATTGTTAATTGCATCTTATTTATTGCCTGTACTTTTTTTATCAACCGCATATGTTTTTATTTATCGCCGGTTGCTTTATTTGTTGTGTTGGGGTATAGTTATACAAAACGGTTTACACCACTTTGCCATCTGATATTAGGTTTGGGTTTATCGTTGGCACCTATAGGTGCATACCTCGCGGTGACAGGGAAATTCAACCTGCTCCCTTTGCTGTTTTCATTCGCTGTTATCTTTTGGGTAAGTGGTTTTGATATTATTTATGCCTTACAGGATGAGGAGTTTGATAAATCACAGCAGTTACATTCTATTCCTGCATGGTTAGGTAAATCAAAGGGCCTTCGGTTTTCTGAAATACTTCATTTACTAAGCGCAGTGTGCGTAATAGCTGCCGGCTTCTTTGGTCATTTTGGAGTATTATATTGGATCGGCGTTGCTGTATTTATAGGCATGCTTATTTACCAGCATTCCATTGTTAATACGAATGATTTAAAAAAAGTAAACCTGGCATTTATGACAGCAAACGGTATTGCGAGTGTCGTGTTTGCTATCTTCGTTATCGCCGATTTATTTTTACATTCCTGATTTCAATTTTTAAATTTTACTTTTTTGCCAAGAATATTATCTATTGATTACGGATTAAAGCGGACAGGCCTTGCAGTTACGGATCCGCTACAGATAATTGCTTCAGGTTTGACTACTGTAGAATCGAAGCAGTTGATTCCTTTTCTTAAAGATTATTTTTCAAGAGAGCCAGTGGAATTAATCATTATCGGGGAGCCTAAAAACTGGGACGACTCGGATACACATGCTACCCCTCTCGTTGAAAAGTGTATTAAAGATTTGCAAAAAAATTTTCCCAATATTCCCATAAAAAAGGTGGATGAACGCTTTACCTCCAAGATGGCAAAGGATTCTATGCTCGAAATGGGGCTGAAAAAGAAGCAACGGCGCGACAAGGCATTGGTTGATGAAATTGCAGCTACCATTTTGCTGCAGGAATATATGCGCAGCATCGCCTGATGCGATATTGGTTCATTCGTCTGCTTGCGGTAAATTTGCAGCGGAAATAATACGAAATCATAATTTTTAAATTTTCAGAATTGATACTTCCTATTGTTGCATATGGACATCCTGTGTTAAGAAAAGTTGCTGAGGATATAACATCGGATTATCCTAATCTCGCTAAGTTGATTGAAGATATGTGGGAAACCATGTACGGTAGTAGCGGTGTGGGTTTGGCAGCACCGCAGATTAATAAGGACATTCGCCTTTTTGTTATTGATACCGTTCAGATGTTTAGCAATATGGAGGATGAGGATAAGGGAAAATATCCCGATGCCCCAGGCCTGAAGCAGGCGTTTATCAATGCCCATATCACAGAACTAGATGGTGAAGAGTGGTCATACAACGAAGGTTGTCTTAGCATTCCAAAAATAAGAGAAGATATAACAAGGCATGAGACAGTTACTTTGGAATATATGGATGAGAATTTCCAGGAGCATACGCAAACCTTTACCGGATTAACTGCAAGAGTGATTCTGCATGAATACGATCATATTGATGGAAAATTATTTATCGACCATATCTCTCCATTGAAGCGTAAACTGATGAGGGGAAAACTGGATGATATTTCGAAAGGGAAGATCAGCGTTGATTACAAGATGCTGTTCCCAAAGAAATAATTCTATGAAACAAATTACTCCTGCCATCTTATTTTTTTTATCCGCAATTCAATTACCCGCCCAGCAGGAAGATTCACTTGATAATGTTCGTCTATCTCAAATGGTGAGTTTATCGGAGGTGGTCATCCGGTCAGATATTAATGTGGCTAAATTTATTGAGCAGGTTAAGAATGATACTACTTTTTACAAAGCCTTCCGCACATTACATATCCTTGGTTTTACTTCTATCAATGATATTCAGCTTGCTGACAAAAAAGGAAATATAAAAGCGTCACTGCATAGTAAAACAAGGCAAAATGAAGCCGCAGGCTGTCGCACAATGAATGTACTTGAAGAGCAAACTACAGGTGATTTTTATGATGATAGCAAGAATTATAATTATTATACTGCACAACTATATGCCAGCCTTTTTTTTACAAATGAGAAAATATGCGGGGAAGACAATATTGTAAAAGGAGCTGAAATGAACCCAAAATCAAAAAGTGGAATTGAAAAACATAAAGAGCAGTTGAAGATGTTGTTTTTTAACCCGGGTAAAAAGATACCGGGTATTCCTTTTATAGGTGATAAGATAAATATTTTTGAACCGGACATTGCACGATACTATGATTTCACGATTGATTATGGAGATAATGAAGGGGCATCCTGTTATGTTTTTACAATAAAAGCAAAAGAAAATCTTAGTTCTGAAGAAAGAGATAATATCGTTATTGATAACATGGTTACGTGGTTCAATGTAAAAACAATGGAAGTAATGGCCCGTAATTATGACTTAAGCTACGATACACCTGTTTATGATTTCGATGTGCACATGGAAGTGCAAATGACAAAATTTGGAAATTATCTTGTTCCCCATATACTCCGGTATAAAGGAAGTTGGGATGTGGCATTTAAGAAGAGGGAGAGGGGAGTCTTTACGGCTACATTATTTGATTTTAAGAACCCTGATTGATGCTGATGGACACGGCTAATGACGATAGTTTCTTTTCGCAAAGGCTTTTCGTCATTTCGGAATAACCCTTTTACCCAATCAAATTTTAATTCTGACATAACTCCTCCACTTTTCAATCACTTCACTCATATCTGCAGGTATTTCACTATTGAAAAAAACTTCTTTATTGGTTGAAGGATGAATAAACCCCAGCGTTTTTGCATGTAATGCCTGCCTTGGACAAATGGCAAAGCAATTATCTACAAACTGTTTATATTTAGCGTATACTGTGCCTTTTACAATTTTATCACCACCATAAAAATCGTCTGCGAACAAAGGATGACCGATATATTTCATATGTACACGGATCTGGTGGGTGCGCCCTGTTTCCAATACACATTCTACAAGTGTTACATAATTGAACCGTTCAATCACTGTATAATGTGTGATTGCCTCTTTTCCATGGTCCCCTTCAGGATAGGCTTCAAATAATTTACGGGAACGGAGGTTGCGACCGACATGTGCTTCGATTGTTCCCTTATCATTTTTAAGGTCGCCCCAAACAAGAGCAACATATTTTCTTTTCACAGAGTGGTCATAAAATTGTTTTGCAAGAAGGCTCATTGCCTTTTGTGTTTTGGCAAGAGCCAGTAGCCCACTTGTATTTTTATCGATGCGGTGAACAAGCCCATAGCGCGGCAACGTTTCTTCACTGATGCCTGGCTTTTCATGCTGCAGGTAATAGGCAATACCATTTAGCAGCGTACCTGAATAATTTCCGCTCCCTGGGTGAACAACGAGGCCAGCGGGTTTATTGACAATAATAATATCTTCATCTTCATGCACAATATTCAAAGAAAGTTTTTCGGGAACAATATCTGTTTCTTCAGGGCTCATATCCGAGTACACCAATATCTCATCAAATGCCTTTACTTTATAATTAGGTCTTACATCTTTTCCGTTTACCTGCACAAGGCCTGAATTAATAGCCTGCTGTAATTTATTTCGAGTAGCACCTTCAATACGGTTCATCAGGAATTTGTCAATACGGTAAGGCTCCTGGCCCTTATCAGCCGTAAAACTGAAACGTTCGTATAATTCGTCTGTGCTATCCTGTAAGGTTTTATCCTCGTTGTTTGTATGGTCTGTCATTGCCGTTCTTTACAAATTTCGGCAAAGGTAACAGATGTGTCTGCATAGTGGTAAATTTGCAGATTCAAATGAAAAAGCAGGAAGTCATATTCAGGGATTTAGGCCTTCGGGACTATAAATCTGTATGGGATTACCAGGAAAGTTTATTGCGGGAAAATGTGCAGATTAAGTCGGCGGTTGGCAATTTGCAACTAGTAACTGGAAGAAATAGCGACAATATTCAGAATTCCCAAGTATCCACTATCAACTACCTCCTTTTTGTAGAGCATCCTCCCGTATTCACTCTTGGGAAAAGCGGGGATGTCAATAATCTTCTCATCAATGAAATTGAATTAGAACAAAAAGGTATTGAGTTTTATAAGACAAACCGTGGAGGTGATATCACTTTTCACGGACCTCAGCAAATTGTTGGCTACCCGATTTTAGATCTTGAAAAATTTACGACCGATATTGGAAAATACCTGCGCCATATTGAAGAGGTAATTATCCTTGTGCTTGCTGAGTACGGAATAAAAGGAGAACGTTCTCAGGGAGAAACAGGTGTATGGATTGATGCATCTATAAAGGGGAAGGAAAGAAAAATATGTGCGATAGGTGTTCGTTGTAGCCGTTGGGTAACTATGCATGGATTTGCTTTTAACGTAAATACAGATCTTTCTTACTTTGATTATATTGTTCCCTGCGGTATTGAAAACAAGCAGGTTACTTCTTTAGAAAAGGAGCTCGGAAGAAAAGTTGATATAGAAGAGGTAAAAGAGAAAGTGAAAAGAAACTTTGAAAAAGTATTTGGTGTAAAACTGGTTTTCGGTTAATCGCTTTAACCTACTATATTGACTATGCGCTAAAAAAGTTTTTAGAAATCCTTTGCTATTTTAAACTTGTTCTTTTCAATGAGTTTGCCATTTTCGTATAACTCAAACTTAAACCACCCGGCGTGATAAAAGTTCGCTTTATCCAGTAATACCGGTGTTTGCTTGATTTCTTTTATTTCAAAAACGAAAGAATCAGTCTCATCAAAAAATTTGATGCTATATTTTTTCTCATCAGTTTCCGGGAGATTGATACGCACATTCCCGTCCTTATAAGTGTACACATGGAGAGAGGGTACAAATACATTCGGATTTGGCTTGTTGTTATTGATTTCTTTATTGGTAATAGCAGGTGTTGTGCCACCAAAATCTAACTTTTCCGTTTTATTGTTGTCTTTCTTCAGGTTTAAAGAAGCTTCTTCAGGTTGCTGCTGTACTGTTGGTTGAGGAGTTTGTGGCGTTGACACTTTTGCTGCTTCCGGTTTTGATTTTGCTACAATCAGGGAATCAAAAACCGGCCGTCTGGCTTCAGTAAATACAAATCCCCCATTATCTAAAACGATAAACAAGCGGTAAAAAAGATTACCAGAAGGAGCTTTGGTGTCTGCATAACCATTCTCTTTGCTGGTGGGGTCAGCTACTGATAAAATGGTTTTAAAGTTTCTCAGGCTATCGGGGGAACGCTGAATACTGATTTGCTTTACAACGTCGTAATTATTCCTCCAACTAATAATAATATGCTTGTTACCAATATTTTTTACATTAAATTTTGGAAGTGTATCCTGCGCCAGGGCGACGACACTCACAGTACAAAGGAAAGCCAAAAGGGACAGGAATTTTTTCATGCTGCTATATAACGAATAAGGAACCGGATTCTTTTATTGTGATTACAAATATAATTGTCAAAGCGCAAAAATCAGAAGATTAACGTTTCATGAAGCAGCGAATTGTTTCCCTGTAATCCACCACTGTGGATAAGGAGGATACGGCTGCCCGGAGGAAAAAAATTCCTTTCCAAAAGGGCATATACGCCATAAACCATTTTTGCAGTGTAAACAAAATCAGTAGGTACCTGGGTATGCCGGTAAAAATCATTCATAAAAGCAATAAGAGAATCATTGTATTTCGCATAACCCCCAAAATGGTAATTATGATTGACTGAATATCTTATATGCTGACCATTTTCTCCCAAAAGCGCCTTTATTTCTTTTTCAATACTCCAATTGTTTTTCAAGACACTTATACCCAGTATTTGCTGTAAAGGCCCCGATGCTTTGATTAGACCTGCCATCATTGTACCTGTACCAACAGCACAACAGATATGGGTAAATTTCTGTTGCTTATAAAATTCAGCAATTGTAGCAGCGCCAAGCATTCCTTTTTCCCCATAACCTCCTTCATCTATTAAGTACACATCTTCCCGGCTGGCTAAATCCGGGGGCATGATTTTTTGTTTGTATTCGCTGCGTGGAATAAAAATTAAATTCATTCCATACTCAGTTGCTTTTTTTAATGTGTATGATAAATCGTGGGGCCTTTCGCCCCGTATAATACCAATCGAATGCAGACCATTTAACTTACAGGCAGCAGCTGTAGCAAGAATATGATTTGACCAGGCGCCACCCAGTGTTGCAATCGTTTGTTTATTTTGCGCTATGGCGTCATCCAGATAAAACCGGAGCTTAAACCATTTATTTCCTGATATTTCGGGATGAATTTTATCTAAACGCAATAAATAAAGACTGATATTGTTTTTATCCTGTGCGCCGAATTCGAGACGATCTAAATTTATATGTTCGGAATTGACAGGGTTCATTTTATACTATAAAATTAAAAAAGAGACAGTACGAATTCCATAATTTTGCGCAGTTAAAAAAAGATGATGAAAAAACCAACCTTATTAATTCTGGCGGCTGGAATGGCTTCACGGTATGGGAGCATGAAACAAATACAAGGATTTGGCCCCGGTGGGGAAACCATAATGGATTATTCTATTTATGACGCTATTCGTGCAGGCTTTGGCAAAGTGGTGTTTATAATACGGAAAGATTTTGCAGATGATTTCAAAGAAATATTTGAACCGAAGCTGAAAGGAAAAATCGATTTAGACTATGTGTACCAGGAAATAGATGCTTTTACAGATAGTTTTTCTATTCCTGCGGAAAGAAAAAAACCATGGGGTACGGCTCATGCGGTTCTTTGTGCAAAAGATACAATCAATGAACCGTTTGCGGTTATTAATGCCGACGATTTTTATGGAAGGGATGCCTTTGAAAGAGCAGCGCTATTCCTCAATAAAAATTGTAGCGAAAAATTATATTCCATTATAGGGTATGATTTACTAAAAACCCTGTCCGACCATGGCACTGTAAACCGTGGCGTATGCCAGGTTGATAACCAGGGTAACCTAACGTCCATCGCTGAACGAATTAATATTGCGGAGATTGATGGAAAAATTCTTTGTGATGATGAACTGCAGCCAAAAGAGCTGCCCCGCAAAACCAGTGTATCAATGAATTTCTGGTGTTTTCATCCTTCGATTTTCCCCTATACCCAGCAATTATTTAAGGAGTTTCTTGCCTCTGAAGGACAAAAGCCAAAATCTGAATTTTTTATCCCTATTGTAGCCGACCAGTTTATTCGTGACGGAGGGGTTGTAAAGGTTATCCCAACTACATCTCAGTGGTTCGGGGTTACTTATAAGGAAGATGCGCCGGCTGTAGAACAAAGCTTAAATGCCCTGGTACATAATGGTGAATACCCCGAGCGCCTCTGGAATGTAAGTGTATCGCCAAAATAAATCTATTAGCTTTTGAATTATAAAACAATACCCGCATTCAGCGGGTATTGTTTTATAAAATAAATGGGTTGTTGTCAGGTATTAATCACCTTTCACCATGAATACATAATCCTGTACTTTTTTCGCTTGCTGCACTTTATCCAAACCGTGTAAACCTGAAGTAAGAGGCACTTTTATATTACGATAAAGAGAATCTTTTTTCAACTCGTCCAGTGCCTGTAAAATATATTTAGACTGGATGGCAAATACAACACCTTCGGCTTGCATCTCTTTGGTGCTTAAAATACCGATTATCTCCCCATTACGGTCAAATACAGGGCCACCGCTATTTCCGGGGTTCGCGGCTATACCTATCTGGCAACTTAATGTATCCCCATTATAACCAGTTTTAGCGCTTAAATAACCTTCGCTATAAACGATTTCGTCTCTTGGATATCCTAATGTAAATATTGGTTCAGCAATATCGGAAGTCGTTTTGCGCAGGCTGTAAGGTAAAGACGATCCGGGTTTGAAATGTTCATCGTCTATCTTCAGGATAGCGACATCTTTGTTAGGATCCAGTTTTACAACAAATGCGTGGAACTGATCGCCTTTATTGTTCTGAACAAAAATGTTCCGTGAATTTTTTACAACATGCGCATTCGTTACCAAAAAGCCTTTTGCATCTACAAGAAAGCCAGTACCATTATAGCGTACCGGTATATTAATCACATTATCTGCTTTCTTTTTATCAACATTATCGATTTTATGGTCAAGACTGCGGGTTACATTTTTGAGATTATTTACTTCATGCACCAATTCCTGAACCTTGGCGCTTTCTTTATGCGGACCAAAAGAATTAACAAGAATGGAAAGACCGATGGCTGTAATACCGGCAATAGAAGCAGCAATCGCAGCAACACGTTTGTACCGGTTCCATAAGTACACGATTTTCGCGTTACCCTTTAACTTGTCCGAATTAATACTGCCCTGCTGAGCAAGATCTGTATGTATATCCTGTAAGGAATTTTTAAATTTCTTCCACTCGCCAAAACGGTTCATTTGCTGAAAGAAGAGGGTTTGCTCCACAACCATCTGGTCCACTTCCGCATTTTCTTTGCGCAACTGTTCAAAATAGACCCGCTCATCAGGCAGCATTTCACCCCTGATATATCTTTCTACGCTATCCAGCATTCTTGTTTCCTGTGTCACTTTTCGGTGGTTTTATACTGATCAAAGAAAAATTTTTTTAAACGCATCAGGCATTTGTACTTCTGTGTTTTTGCATTGTCTGCATTGGTGTAGCCGAAAGCAGCTGCTATCTCCGTCATATTTCTTTTTTGCAGATAGTAAGCTTCTAAAAGGCTTTTACAAGGTTCACCGAGGCTCGATAACCCTCTTTCCATCACCCTGAATTCGTTATCCAGTCTTTCATGGGTTTCCAGTTCATCCTCTACTGCAACAGTTTCCCCGGTTCCATCCAAGTCCGGTTGGTACCGGTTTATTTGCTGCAAACGTTTCAGCCAAAGTCTTCTGCTAACAGAGTAGATATATGTCTTGATCTGGCAGCTTAATTCCAAATTTCCAGATCTTACCTTTTCA
>JAFDYH010000126.1:11172-30152 GCA_018267535.1 Bacteroidota bacterium | reverse complement strand
TCTCATCACAGCAGGAATACCACCGTGATTATGCAGTTCCTGCATCAGGTATTTACCGCTCGGTTTGAAATCTGCTAATACCGGTGTCTTATCACTTATCTTTTGAAAGTCATCTATCGTTAACTCAACGTCCACACTTTTCGCCATTGCAATCAGGTGCAATACCGCATTTGTACTTCCACCTAATACCATGATAACTGTAATCGCATTTTCAAATGCTTTTCTCGTCATGATATCCTTTGGCTTGATATCTTTCTCCAGCAATACCAATATAGCTTTACCGGCATCCAGGCATTCCTTTTTCTTTTCTTCACTTAATGCAGGATTACTGGATGAATAAGGCAAACTCATTCCCAATGCTTCAATCGCACTTGCCATGGTATTGGCTGTATACATTCCTCCGCATGCACCTGCACCCGGGCAGGAATGCATCACGATACCTTTAAAATCTTCATCCGAAAGGTTGCCTGCAATCTTTTGCCCCAATGCTTCAAAAGAAGAAATGATGTTTAACTCCTGTCCTTTATAATGTCCCGCAGCAATTGTTCCTCCATAAATCATTATAGAAGGGCGGTTCAATCTTCCCATTGCCATAATGCTTCCCGGCATATTCTTATCACAACCTGGCAATGTTATCAAACCATCATAATAAAAACCACCGCAAACGGATTCGATACTATCCGCAATCAAATCGCGGCTCACCAGCGAATAACGCATACCGTCAGTACCATTGCTGATTCCATCGCTGATACCGATTGTATTAAATATCAAACCAACCAAATCATTATCCCATACACCTTGTTTCACAATTTTAGCCAGGTCGTTCAGGTGCATATTGCAGGTGTTACCATCATAGCCCATACTCGCAATACCAACCTGTGCTTTCTTTAAATCATCATCTGTCAATCCTATTCCATATAGCATTGCCTGTGCAGCAGGTTGTGTCTTGTCCTGCGTTAATATCTTCGAGTATTTGTTTAGTTCTGCCATTTTAATTTTTATGTTATCGCCGTTCTGTAATTCTATTTAGTTTTTGTTGCGTCGCACTCTTTTACTTTCTGTTCTTTATTCATCAACCCACCCCAGTCGCTTTTAATTTATCATTCTTCAAATTCGCCCCTCCAGGGAGGGGATACTTTTATCTTTTCGTAGTTTATGCTATTACTTCTCTCTGTGCCTTTGTGCCTCGTTGCCTTTTTGCTTCAATGCCTCTTTCTTCCACCTTATCCTTATACGCCAACTGAACCTGCCTGCTCACCGTATCATTCCACTCTTTCTTGAATTTTACATCATCCAAACTTTCCCAACCAATTACCTCTGCAGCCGTACCACAGAAAAATGCGGCATCCGCTGTTTTCAATTCTTCCACCCTGAATGATTTCTCTTCCACTTCAATTCCCAGTTCATCACATATTTCCAAAACTGTCGCTCTTGTTATACCCGGCAGGATATTCCCGAGCGGCGGCGTAAACAGTTTACCATTTCTTTCATAAAACATATTCGCACCCGGACCTTCTGCAACACAACCATTCATATCCGTTAGTAATGCTTCGTCGTAGCCTTTACCTTTCGCTTCCTGGCTCGCCAATATTGAATTCACATAATGACCAGTCGCCTTTGCTTCAATTTTAAATCCTTTCGGATTAGGACGCTGAAAAGAAGAAGTCATTATACGTAACAACTTATCACCAAGGAATGGCGCCATCTCCCATGCTTCGATTACAATAAATGATTCCGTATTTTTTGCGAAACTCATGTTTGCCGGTGCATACACAACAGGGCGGATATAAGCATCCTGCAGGTTATTTCTTTTTAATACCTCGTAGGTTGCATCAATCAATTCATCCACGGAATAAGTATAAGGCATATTCAACGCCACCGCAGAATTTTTCAACCGTTCATAATGTTCGACAGCTTTAAAAATTTTTGTTTCACCACTCACTGTCTTATACGAACGAATTCCTTCAAACACTGCATACCCATAATGCAGCGACTGACTGTAAAAATCCATTTTCGTCTCAGAAGCTTTTACAAACTCCCCGTTGAGATAGATAACCGTCTTTTCATTATAATACGTAGCCATAAAGCCCCTCCAAACCTCCCCCAAGGGGAGGATTTAAGTCGTTTTAAACAAATAGGTCATTTCACATTCGCAGCCTCTTCGAAAGCCCCTCCTTTAGAGGGGTTTGGGGAGGCCAAAAAAAACCCGCCTTTTTGGAGGCGGGTTGTTAGTATCTTAAGTTATTAGTATCGCTATATACAACTTGCGCCTCCGTTTAAAGCAGGAATAATAATCACGACCACCACGACTATGGCTGCAAGAAGAGTGATTGTATTATTACTACTTTTCAACATTGAGTGTTTGTTGTACTGCGAATATACACCCGCCAGGTAAATAAACAAAGAACTTTTGCCTCCTCCCCACCTCCTCCAAAGGCGGAGGCCACCATTTCACAAATCCAACTTTTCGAAATCACCTTATCAAAAAACGACTTCGCTTTTGTAGGCTGGGCGTTGTCAAGCCCCTCCTTCGAAGGGTTTTGGGAGGCTTATATTATCGTCGACTTCCTCAACTCAATATTTTCCATTTTCACCGAACCCGGAATTTTTCCTGATACATAATCAGTAATCAATTCGCCAATGGTAGAAGTGAAATAGAAATTTACCGGGTCAATATCTTTTGTTACAAATCCATTCTGTAATGTCCAATTCACTGCCTCACGGATAAGACCAGCCTCTTCTTTCATATTAAAATGCTCCAACAGCATCGCCGATGATAAAATAGAGCCTAATGGATTTGCTATATCTTTTCCTGCCGCTTGCGGATAAGACCCATGAATGGGTTCAAACAACGCTGAACCAACACCGATAGACGCGGAAGGAAGCAATCCAATGGAGCCACTGATAACACTTGCCTCATCGCTGATAATATCACCAAACATATTTTCCGTGAGTATTACATCAAACTGTTTGGGATTGATAATAATCTGCATAGCCGCATTATCCACAAACATATACTCCACTTTCACTTCATTATACTGAGTAGATAAACCCTGTACTACTTTTCTCCAGAGCCTTGATGTTTCCAATACATTCGCTTTATCTACCAGGGTAAGTTTCTTTTTCCTTGTTTGTGCATATTGAAAAGCGAGGTGGGCAATGCGTTCTATTTCTTCGCGGCTGTACACACAATTGTCGGATGCATGGTTGCCATCTTCACTTAAATTCTTTTCACCGAAATAAATACCGCCTGTCAACTCACGGAATATGACAAAATCAACTCCTTCTATATTCTTTGCTTTTAAAGGAGAAAGATGTTGCAGCGAAGGATAAGCATTTACCGGGCGGATATTTGCATATAACTGCAATGACTTGCGCAGTTTCAGCAAACCCTGTTCCGGCCTTACCTTGGCAGCAGGATCGTTATCGTATTTAGGATCGCCAATAGCACCAAATAAAATGCCATCGCTGTTTAGGCAAATGGCAATTGTTTCGTCCGGCAAAGGATTACCGGTTCTGTCAATAGCATCAGCACCCATTAAACAATAAGTATAATCAAACTCATGTCCATACGCATCCGCTATCGCGTTTAATACACGCACTGATTGTCGTGTTACTTCCGGGCCAATCCCATCTCCCTCTATTACTGCAATGTTTTTTTTCATAAATCGCCTGTTATTTTTTCTTCGGGTCAGGATTATTTATTTCGGTTGTCGTATGGTTTTATTTACACTCTTTATTTGAACTCTATTTAACCTTCCTGATTTTCATTTGGTTTCAAAAAATTCCGGTTCAGATAAAGAAGCGTGGCGTGAAAACACCACGCTTTACCAAAAACTATCCACTTAAGAGAAAATGCTACAAAGCAACCGAATCCGGCTGGTAGCTTTTTGCGAGTAACTGCAGATCAGCATCCATCACTTCTTTTTTCTTATCCGCTACCTTCAGGAACTGCTCATACAGTACATCAATATCGTTTCTGTTAAATTCATAACCCAGTTTCTGAAAACGGTGTGCCAGTGCGCTACGGCCACTCCTCGCCGTTAGTACAATTTTTGACCCGGCCGCTCCCACTTCTTCAGGCGTCATTATTTCATAGGTAGTTGATTCTTTCAAAAAGCCATCCTGGTGAATACCGGATGAATGTGCAAATGCATTGCTGCCGACCACCGCTTTATTCGGCTGCACCGGCATACGCATGATATCTGAAACCAATTGACTAATGGGGTTCAACATTTGCGTTTTTATATCTGTATAAAGATTTAAATCCTGTTGGTGCTGCTTAATTATCATCACCACTTCTTCCAAAGAAGTATTACCGGCTCTCTCCCCGATACCATTAATTGTACATTCTATTTGTCTTGCACCAGCTATTGCTCCTGCAATGGAATTAGCTGTCGATAAACCAAGATCATTATGACAATGACAGGAAAGAATAGCCTTATCGATATTAGGAACATTATTTTTCAGGTAAGCAATCTTTTCGCCATACTGATGTGGCAAACAATAACCGGTCGTATCCGGAATATTCACAACCGTTGCACCGGCACTGATAACGGTTTCCACCAATTTCGCAAGAAAACTCAAATCAGCACGGCCCGCATCTTCAGCAAAGAACTCTACGTCATCCACAAAATTTCTCGCCAGCTTTGTTGCCTTTTCAGCCCTTTGTAAAATATCCTCTCTTGTAGTGTTAAATTTATGCTTGATGTGGATGTCGGAAGAACCAATACCGGTATGTATACGTGGCCGTGCCGCATGTTTGAGTGCCTCCGCTGCAACTTCAATATCTTTTTGTACGGCACGGGTAAGCCCGCATACAGTTGCATTTTTAATTACTTCGGCTATCTGGCGCACCGATTCAAAATCACCCGGAGAAGAAATCGGGAAACCGGCCTCGATGATATCTACTCCCAATTCTTCCAGTTTGAGAGCAAGTTCAATTTTCTCCTTTGTATTCAGTTTACAACCAGGTACCTGTTCGCCATCACGAAGGGTCGTATCAAAGATGTAAATTTTTTCGGAAGGCATATGTTTTTCAATTTTAATTTTAATCAGAGTGGCTGCTTATTTTTGCAGTATAACAACGTGATAAACAACCTGCTCCTAAAATTATTCGGTTTAAAGGGTTGCCCGAAACCAAAAACAACAGGGTTTTACGTCACTTAAGGGTGTAAAAAAACGCCCAAAGCCAATACAGTAAAGGATTTTGACTATTTTTAATTACGATGCCTAACCGATCTACAGACTCCCTTTTCCAGCTGGTAAAATCACTGGAAAAGGGCGAAAAACGAAATTTTAAGCTATATATTAAGCGAAAATCGGCAGGAGAAGACCTGAAAAGCATCCTGCTTTTTGATGCGTTAGATAAAATGAGCATTTATGACGAAGCCCAGCTTCTGAAAAATAAATCCATCAAGAAACAGCAGCTTTCGAACATGAAGGCGCAATTGTACCGGCAGATTTTATCCAGTTTAAGAACGATCAAGGATGAAGACAATATTGATATGCAATTGCATGAACAAATGGATTATGCCCGCATCCTTTTCAACAAAGGTTTATACTATCAAAGCCTGAAAGTGCTGGACCGCATGAAAGAAATGGCTAAAGAACATAACCAGCTTACTTACCTGCAGCAGGTTTTATTTTTTGAAAAGAAAATAGAAGGATTATTCATTACACGCAGCATGCAGGACAGGGCCGATCACCTGGCAAACGAAGCGGATGAAGTAAATACAGGAATTTCCATTGTCAATAAACTCTCCAACCTTTCCCTGCGCCTGTATAGCTGGTATATCACTAACGGGCACGCAAGAAATACAAAAGATGAGAAGGCGGTTAAAGCATTTCTTGAAAACAACCTGAATGAAGATGCAAAAAATGCAAAGGGGTTTTATGAGAAGCTATATCTCTACCAGTCTTATTGCTGGTATGCTTTTATCCGTCAGGATTTTTTACAATATTATCGCTATACCCAAAAATGGGTGGATCTTTTTGATGAACAACCAAAGATGATCGACGTAGAAACTGCTCATTATATAAAAGGGATGCATAACCTGATGGGCGCCCATTTTGATTTGCGGAATCATACTAAACTGGAGGAAACGATTCAGCAGTTTGAAAAATTTTCGCACCATAAAATTGTTGAGCAAAATGAAAATAACCGGATCCTTATTTTTATCTATCTCACAACGGCAAAGATCAATAAACATTTTATAGAAGGGAGTTTTACGGAAGGGCTGAAATTAGTTCC
This sequence comes from Bacteroidota bacterium, assembly GCA_018267535.1. Lineage (GTDB taxonomy): Bacteria > Bacteroidota > Bacteroidia > Chitinophagales > Chitinophagaceae > JAFDYH01. The sequence continues at coordinate 23,899 of JAFDYH010000126.1, read as the reverse complement.
GCATATAGAGGAGAACCTGAAAGAATATGAAATATTCCTTGACCGCCACCGTGTATTAATTTTCTACTACAAAATAGCCTGTCTCTATTTTGGTGCGGGCAACAATGAAAAAGCCATTGATTATCTTAACAAAATAATCAACTGGAAAATGGACCTCCGTACGGATTTGCAATGCTACGCCCGTCTCTTGCACCTGATTGCGCATTATGAACTGGGCAATTTCGATTTGCTGGAATACCTGATAAAATCCGTTTATCGCTTTATGGCAAAAATGGAAAACCTGAGTGCTGTAGAAGAAGAAATGTTTAAATTCCTTCGCCGTTCTTTCCATGTAGGAGCCAAATCATTAAAACCTGAATTCCAGAAATTACTCGATAAACTGAAGAAGTACGAAGGCAATCCGTTGGAAACAAGGGCCTTTTCCTATCTTGATGTTATATCCTGGCTGGAAAGTAAGGTACACAATGAAAATGTGCAGGATGTAATCGCCCGGAAATTTAAAGGTTCGAAGCGGGGCATGGCAAAATAATCAGTCCATTTTTATATCTGTCAACGCTCAAAAACCTCGTCATCCTGACGTACCTTTGCGCCTTCTAAAAATTTACAGCACGAATGATAAGTGTAAAAAATGTAACGCTCTCTTTTGGTAAAAGAGTGTTGTTTGATGAAGTAAGTATCAATTTCACAAAAGGAAATTGCTATGGTGTTATTGGCGCCAATGGAGCAGGTAAATCTACTTTTCTTAAAATATTAAGTGGTGAAATAGAACCAAACAAGGGATCTGTAGAAATAACTCCGGGTGAAAGACTTGCAGTGTTGAAACAAAACCAGTTTGAGTTTGACAATTTCACCGTTTTAAATACCGTATTGAAAGGCCATAGCCACTTATGGGATGTAATGCATGAGCGGGAAAAAATTTATGCGAAAGAAGATTTTACCGAAGAAGATGGCATGCGTGCAGGTGAATTAGAAGGTGAGTTTGGCGAAATGGGAGGCTATGAAGCGGAAAGCAATGCAGGAAGTTTATTAAGTGACCTTGGTATCAGTGAAAATTATCACCAGAGCCTGATGAAGGATATTCCTTCCAATTTAAAATTGCGTGTATTGCTGGCGCAAGCTTTATTTGGCAATCCTGATATTCTGCTACTCGATGAGCCTACCAACGGTTTGGATATAGAAACAATCGGCTGGCTGGAGAACTTTTTGGCTGATTATGAAAATATCGTTCTTGTAGTAAGCCACGACCGTCACTTTCTCGATGCTGTATGTACGCATGTAGCAGATGTTGACAGACAAAAGATAAAAACATTTACCGGCAACTATACTTTCTGGTACGAGTCGTCTCAATTGATGGCAAGACAGATAAATGATAAGAATAAAAAGACAGAAGAAAAACGCCAGGCCTTGTTAGACTTCATTGCACGATTCAGTGCCAATGCGTCGAAATCAAAACAAGCGACATCAAGAAAGAAAGCACTCGAAAAATTAACGATAGAAGAAATAGAACCTTCCAACAGGAAATATCCTGGTATCATTTTTACTCCGCAGCGTGAAGTGGGCAACCAGATACTGAACGTTGAAAAACTGAGCAAATCAGTAGATGGACGTGTACTGTTTGACAATATTTCTTTCACGGTCAATAAAGGCGATAAAATCGCTTTCTATAGCCGCGACCCCTTAGCAGTGACCAGTTTTTTTGATATCATTACCAAAGAAGCAAATGCCGATAAAGGAAAATTTGAATGGGGCACAACGGTAACGCATGCATACCTGCCGATTGAAAACGCGAAATATTTTACCGGCGATTACAACCTGCTTGATTGGCTGCGTCAATGGGTTCCTCCTTTCGTAACAGATGCTGATGAACCATTCCTGCGTGGCTTTTTGGGTAAAATGCTTTTCAGTGGTGATGATATCATGAAGAAAACAAAAGTGCTGAGTGGTGGTGAAAAAGTAAGATGTATGATCAGCCGCATGATGCTGCAAAATCCCAACACTGTTATTCTCGACCAACCCACCAATCACCTGGATTTGGAAAGTATACAATCATTCAACGAAAGCGCTACAAACTTTAAAGGCATCGTATTACTTTCTTCACACGACCATACATTCATGGAAACAGTGGCCAACCGTGTTGTTGAATTAACACCAAACGGCGCAATAGATCGTTTAATGACATTTGATGAATACCTGGCCAATGAGCGGGTGCATCAATTGAGGGAAGAAATGTATCTGCAGACAGTATAAAATATATTCTTATAAAGTTAGAAATCCCGGGACAAATACCCGGGATTTATTTTATAAAGCTTTTAGTAATTTGTACCAAAATATAAATAATGTCCACTATTATAAAATGTCCGAATTGCGCTCATGAGTTTCCCCTGGAAGATGCATTGAATGATGAACTGAAGATATCTATAGAAAAAGAAAAGCAGGAATTGAGGCAGAAGATGACCGATCATCTAAAGAAAAAAGAAGAAGAAATAGCCAGAAAAGAAAAAGACTGGCAAACACAATTGCAAAAAAAAGACAGTGAATTTGAAGAACAGATAAAAAGAGAAAAAGAAAAACTGCAGCAGCAGCTGGAGCAGAATTTACGAAAATCCATTGCTTCCGATTTTGAAAATAAACTCCGCTTGCTGGAACAAAACAACAAAGACAATGAAGAAAAACTAAAAGAAGCCAGGCAGCAGCAACTGGAATTTTTAAAGAAAGAACAGGAATTAAAGAACAAAGAAGCAGAACTCGAATTATCTGTTCAGAAAAAACTGCAAACAGAAAGAGAAAAACTATCAGACGAGATAAGAAAATTAGAAGAACAAAAAGCTGCAGCAAAAGAAACAGAAATGCAGTTGCGCATGAAAGAACTGGAAAAGCAACTGGAAGTACAAAAAAACCTTGCTGAAGAAATGCGCCGCAAAGCAGAACAAGGCTCAATGCAATTACAGGGCGAAGTACAGGAACTGGCCCTTGAAGAAATGCTGCGAACGTCTTTTCCGTTTGACATGGTCAGCGAAGTAGGGAAAGGAGTAAAAGGAGCTGATTGCATACAAACTGTAAGAAACCAGTTTGGACAGGAATGCGGAAAAATTATTTATGAAAGTAAACGTACAACTGCATTTGCGAATGACTGGATCGAAAAACTGAAAGCGGACATGCGTAGTCTTGGTGCAGATGTAGCGGTTATTGTTACCCGCACCATGCCAAAAGATATGGACGGCTTTGGCTTTAAAGACGGTGTATGGATATGCAAATTTGAAGAACTGAAAGGTATATCGTCTATACTGCGTGATGGAGTGATGAAGGTTTACGCTGCATCCAAAAGCAATGAAAACAAAGGCGATAAAATGCACCTGCTCTATAATTATCTTACCAGCAATGAATTTGCAGAGCAATGGAAAGCAATGCGGGAAGGTTTCATGAGTATGCGTCTTTCCATACAAAAAGAAAGAGATGCGATGGAGAAACTGTGGAAGGCAAGGGAAAAGCAACTGGAAAAAGTACTCCTGAATGCGGCGCATATCCGTGGCTCTATCGAAGGTATATCCGGAACGGATGTGAACCTTAATCTGCAGGAGGAGGATGATACAAACCTGCTTGAATAGATACAAATAAAAAAGCCACTACTGCTATGTAATGGCTTAAGGTCTAATGGTCAATGGTTAATGGCCTGAAAATTCAGACGTATGGTCGATTGCAAGATTTATTTTAAGAACTTCCTTACTTTCTCATTCACAAAACAAAGAACTTACTTTTTGCCGCTTTTTTTGGGCCTATTGAGTAAAATGAGGGTTTGATTGAGCGAGCATACATTTCCTTTTACCACACATTTGCAGGCTGCCTCCTGCTACCTCTTTTTCTGGACTGAAGTTTTGAAAAAAGTACGAATATCACTCCAGAAAATGCCCATCAAAACGAAGCCTATAAGTGTAAATATGCCTGTAATAAATTCCATCGGATGAGTTTTGCTAAAATTAAGTATCATCAATCCGGGCGGTATCGATATTTATTGATTGGCGGAAATGAGTAGCTGAAATGGAGACATGGGCTATTCAATGAGATTAAGAAGCTTGTCTTTTTATGTAAACGCTTACTTCGGTGCCTTCCGGGTTTCCCTCATTGTCAATTAAATCTTTATAAACAACTGGTGAATCTTTTGTTTTATTAAACTCTGTTAAGCGCTTGATAGTAATATCAATACCCCGTGACGCATACATTTCTGTCGCCGATGATTTTTTTAATGCTGCTGCTTTTGCCCGCCCTATCCCATTATCCTTTATTGTACAAATCAGGAATTCCTCTGTTTGAGAAACATATACGTCCAGCCTTTTCAATCCTTCTTTTCTACTTAACCCATGCCATAGAGCGTTTTCTACAAATGGCTGCAAGATCAGTGGAGGCAATTTCTCAAATTCCGTCATTACTTCCGGATGCGCAGAGATGCTGTATTCAAGGTCAATATGGAGCCGCAGTGATTCCAGCTTCACATACAATTTTAATGTTTGTAATTCCTTTTCGAGTGAAACAACATTACTGTCGGTATGTTCCAGCACCTGCCGCAGCAACCGTGAAAATGTACCCACATAATTTATAGCCTCTGTTTTTCTTTCGTCAACAATTAGTGATTGAATAGAATTGAGGGCATTGTAAATAAAATGGGGGTTCATCTGTGCTTTCAGCGCTTTCATCTCCAGTTCCTTTAATTGATTTTGTATTTGCGCCTCCTCCCGTATGGCCCTGATGCGCCTGCTGTAGAAATATATGATAACAGATGCGCCTAACCCAATCACCAGCAGCCGAAACCACCACTTATCCCAGAAAGGCCTTTCAATTGTAAATGTAAAAGTCGCCGGCTCACTCCAGTCCGTATCTTCATTTTTCACCCTTACTTTAAACGTATAATTGCCTGGTAACAGCTTGAGGAAAGAAATAACATTATTGGGTGTTGCCTCACTCCAGGCTGTATCCAGCGGCTCCAGCTTATACGAATATTCCTGGCCGGAAGCTTCGGAAAGGTTCGTACCATTAAACCGGATACTCAGGGAATTTTCATTATATTTAAAAACAGGTTTATACGGAAGCTGAAAATAACTATATACCGAATCTACCCTTTTATCCCATTCTGCTTCATTCATACCGGGCAACACTTTTTCAATTACGGCCCGGGGCGTTTCTTTTCGAAGATGGATTTTTTCCGGGTATAGTTTAATCAAATTATCGGTCGTAGAAAGCCATATATGCCCCAACGTATTTACAGCCATGCGGCCATCTACCCAGGAATCAAAATTTATCCCTAATTGCTTCCCTACGTTATAAACATCCCAGGAATCTTTTTCTTTATTATAAACCATTACTGCCAGGCCGTTACTGGTACACACCCACAAACGTTTTTCCTTATCTGTTGCTATGTCCAATACGTCATTAGAAGGCAGGCCTTCTGCTGTGGTATATTGCTGCACATCTTTTACCTGGCATGAATCATTCACCCTAAAACACAAAAGCCCTCTTCCTGTATTTCTTACCCACATCAGGTCAAACACGGTTGGATAAATCCAGCCACTCACTCTTTCATCAATAATACTGAGATCTTCCGGCGCTTTAATCAGCTTGTTTTGTTTATTTATAAAATATATCCCTTTAAAAAAAACATTCACAATACCAATTCCACTTTCAGTAAATGCAATACTTATCGGCTTATGCAACTCCTGGCCATCTGCATCATGATATACCTCCAGTTTATTTATATCGCCGGAAAGCAATGTGGAATCCGTGCATATAAATACTTTCTGAGAAACAGGGTTAACAGCTATATCATAAAATGGTTCCCGGGTTTTATGCGGCAATATCTTTGAATGATCTGTTACTTGGCCTTTTTTTATATACAAAAACTTCATCTCCTTGGTCATCATCCAGGTACCATCGGAATAATCATCTGTATAGCCTTCTACTTTGTCATGCAGGTATTGCTGAAGAGAGGAATAAGCCGGGATTTTGGGAAGATTTTTCAATGTATAATCGTGTAAAATATATAAACCCGAACTTGAAGATGAAATCAATAAATCATTATACAGAGAAACAATATTCCGTATTTGTTTTATAGGCTCTTTAAAAACCTCCTTTTGAAAATCCGTATAGGTTTTGGGTTGAATTTTCAAAAGCCCTTCGTAACTCGTCATCCATATATTATCGTGGCGGTCCCGGTAAATATCAAAAAGAAGGTTAGACCTGTAAGAAGTAAAAAAAACAGGATGTTCTTTCGCAGCCGGCAATGGATACACATATAGCCCTTTCCCCTCAATAGTAATAAAACATCGGTCCCCATCAACATAATACCTGTAATTGGAAGATGGTATATTATCAATAACCAGCTTTAATTTATCCTCCTCAATTGAATATAAACTGTTATGAACGGAAACATATTGTTTATCTCCATGGCCTTGCAAAGCATTAAAATAGCTGAAATCATTTCTTACCTGGCTTTCAGCGAGGATGGTGTATTTTCCCTCATTACTTCTTTTAAGCAAAATAGTGCCATAGTTAAATAATAAGCCGGACTTAGTTTGTATTATCGATTTGCAGGGAACTTTCGTGTACGACGGAAACAAAGTGATACGGGACCACACCGTGTCAACAAGCTGGTAAATTCCTTTGTTGGTTAATGCCCATATTTCATTTCCACCGGTTTCATAAAACCCATACGTGCCGGTATAATCTTCCTTATCCGTTGTGCTGGCAGGGATAAACCGATTACCTGACAATTGTGCAATGCCTTTTGTTGTACCAATCCAAAGCCGGTGGCGGCTATCTTCAAATATTGCGGATATCTGCAGGTAAGGCAATCCATCCGCAAAGCCATAATTAGTAAACTTCTTACCATCATAACGGCCCAGCCCGTTTGAAGATCCTACCCATAAGTAGCCATACGAATCTTCATATACACAATTAACCCGATCGCTTGGCAAACCATCGCTTACCGTTAACCGCTGTATGACATACTCCTGCCCGGAAGATAAAATGCAGTAGGTGCATGCAAAAAAAAGAAAACCGTATTGAAGGATATATTTCCGCACAGCTTATTTAAACAATTGTAAAAAAGCGTCCTTGTTCTGACGGGATAATTCTATTTCACTATCGTCAGTCATTATGATGGTTCCACCCTCTCCGCGTCGATACATTTTTACATAAGAAAGATTAATCAAAAAGGACCGGTGTGCCCTGAAAAAATTCTGTCCTTCCAGCATTTCATGATATTGCTTCAGCGTATAGCTGCTTAGTAGTTGCTTTTTACCCAGCAAATGAAACTCTGTGTAATTGCCGTTTGCCCGGCAATAGACTATTTCTTTTAAGGATACCAGTACAAAACCATCAGACGTAGGAACAGCAATCTTATCATTCATTTTTTTGGGATCGCGTATGGCCTGCACCAGGTTTTCAATCTGTATATCTGAAACAGCTCTTTCTCCCGAAATTTGATTAACCGCCTTTGCTACCGCTTCTTTCAATTCATCCAGTACTATTGGCTTCAACAGGTAGTCCACGGCATTAAAGCGAAAGGCCTTTAATGCATAACTATTATGGGCTGTTATAAATATGACCTGGAAATTACGCTTCTCAATTTTTCGCAACAGATCAAAACTGGTTTCACCATTCATTTCAATATCAAGAAAAACAAGCCCCGGGTTAAATTCCCTGATACCCGCCAAAGCCTCTTCAACATTCGCGGCATTCCCTGTTACTATAATATCAGGAAAATGCTCCATCAGCAGCTTAGAAAGAAGATTTCTGCTTTGATACTCATCGTCCACAATAAAAACTTTCAACGAATTGGGCAACATTGTAAGTTACAATTGATTTTCTGGCTTAAATATATACCGCCTGAAAGTAGGAATAAATATTTAATGAAGATCCCTGTTCCAATGGAATTTCTTCAGCTAACTACCCATGCCAATACCATATGTTCAAAATAACGGTAATGAATAACGAGTTCTGTTTTCGTTTTAGCAAAAAAGCAATCTATTGTTTGCACCCCTTCATGTAGTCTTTTTAACTGTATATGCTCACTAAAATCTACCGAGCCTTCGCCATACCATTTAAAAACAGATTCTTTTGCGGACCAGAAAAGGGTCAGGAGTTGAAAATTAACAGCGGGAAATAAAACCTGTTCTGGTACCGACAGAAATTTTCCACTTATTTTTTTAATTTTTTCCGTTTGAATTTCTATATCAATCCCTACCCGTTTATCCTTACTCACAATGGCTGCTGCATAATCTCCGCAATGGGAAATAGAAAAATGATACTCTTCATTCGGCAAAAATGGTTTGCGTGTTTCAGCAATCTGAATCAGTTCATAGGGAAATGCCGGCGCCAGGAATTGTAATAAAAAACGGCCGGCAAGATGCTGCAGCCTTTTCTTCGGATGAGTAACATCGCGGTGAAGAGGAACATTATTTTTAAAAAATTCTTCTGTTTCTTCTATTTTCCAGATCCCCAGTCTTGTCGTCTCGTTGATTTGTTGTTGAAAAAAAACCGGCACGAAAAGTAATTTAGATTGCAGATTTACCATTTTTGCCGAACTAATAAAAACAATTTTTACATGATACTGTCGGATAAGAGAATATTGGAAGAAATAGAAAAGGGAACCATTAAGCTATCCCCTTATGACCGGGATTGCCTCGGCAGTAATTCATATGATGTTCACCTTGGTAAATGGCTCGCCACTTACAACGAACATATTCTCGATGCAAAAAAGCATAACCATATTGATTATTTCGAAATCCCTGAAGAAGGATTTGTATTATACCCGCATATCTTCTATCTCGGTGTTACAGAAGAGTATACGGAAACGCATGCCCATGTTCCTTTTCTGGAAGGCAAATCTTCAACAGGCCGCCTGGGCATTGATATTCATGCAACCGCTGGTAAAGGCGATGTTGGCTTTTGCGGCCACTGGACCTTGGAAATTTCTGTAAAACAACCTGTAAAAGTGTATAAAGGAATGCCGGTAGGTCAATTAATTTACTTTGTAGTGGATGGTGAAACCGAGATAAAATACAATCAGAAGAAAAATGCGAAATACAGCGGGCAGCCTGATAAGCCGATTGAGAGCATGATGTGGAGGAATAAATTCTGAACCCCAATCCCTAAAAGCGTATCATAAAGAATCTTTCCCAAATTTCTTTTGATAGGCAATTAAAAAGGCGACAACCTGGCTATAGGTTTCTCTGCCTGCCGGTTGGCGGTTGGCCTTCAAATAGCCGCTATACATCCATGATATAATGGGCTCAATCGGGTTTTGATAACGGTTAAAAAACTCCCTTACTTCTTTAAAATCTTTCTTCACTAAAGGATTAAGACTATCGACAAAATTTTTTGCGGCAGATGAATCTTTGCGGAATAACTCTCCGATTGTATAATTATACATATCAAAATAAACAGAGTAACGAAATGCCACAGAGGGGTGCCGGCGACAAGCGAGAAACCCGGAGAAGTTAGCTTCATTTTCTTTTCCATACCCTAACTGGTGACCGATTTCATGACAGGCAATAAAGGGTTGGGTAAATACTGGCACTGTTGTATTCACCTGCGCCTCCCCGGAGAAAGGGTTATAATAACCTGTAAAGCCCAAAATGTTTCCGGCATAACTGAATAGGGAAGGCTTAATAGATTTTGGAGAATACTTAAGAAATGCATATTCCGGCGAAACCTCACTATAGGCTTCACTGCTTTCCCGGAAAAGATTTCTTTTCTTATAAAATGAATCTCTTTGCAGAGAATTAGTGAGAAGGATATAGGTATTCAGCCTTCTTTGCAACACGGCTGTCAAAGTATCCAATTCTTCCACGCTATATTTCTTCATGTTCAATCCCAGTTGCCGGGCAATACCAATACGATTATAATTCAAGCCCCAAAGAAGATTAAAAAGTACATATACTGAAAGACAAAAAAATAATACCTGCTTTATTCCCTTCCACAAGTAAGCAACATTGAATTTTCTGCGAAGAATTGCTTTGAGTAACCGGCCAAGTTTAATAATGAAGAAAATCAAAACTGAAGCATAAAAAAGGTCACCGATACTGAATGGTATCCAGCCAACCAGGAAGCGCTGGGTTTTTGAAATAATGGGATAAAGACCGTATGTATAATAGTGCTCCACCAAGGATGGATACAAAGAAAACCAGCGGATAAGGATAGCCAAAACAATCAGAAAAACCCAACCCCAACTCTTCCTAATTGTTTGATAAATACGGGATAAAAACTGGTTCACCACACTGAATTTTATTTAATTTTAAATCGGGGCTTAAATTAAGGCAAGGAAGCTGAAAATAATCGGAAATCGACCTTAATTTTTCCATTGATTCCCTTACCTTTGCATCCCGATTTTTTTAGGTTTAAAAGTTGGCTCATGAGCAAGAGAAGGGAATTTGAAATCGCTTTTGTGGGATTGAAGCCCGGTATTCATGAGTACAATTATGAAATTACGGACAAGTTCTTTGAAGCATACCAGCAGCAGGATTTCAGTAACTGCCACGCTACAATAAAGCTTAGCCTGGATAAAAAAACAGGTTTTATACTCTTGAAATTTGAAGTAGGTGGTTCGCTGGAAACCAATTGCGACCGCTGTGGCAATAACCTGAAGATTGATTTATGGGATGAATTTAATATTGTAGTGAAAATGGTAGAAGAACCCGAACTGATGAACGACCAGGAAGACGATCCTGATGTTTATTATATCAGCCGGACAGAAAGCCATATCACTGTTTCAGACTGGATTTATGAATTCATCAACCTGAGCATACCAATGCAAAAGCTCTGTGGTTATGATAATGCCGATGGTCCGCAATGCAACCCGGCTGCACTGAATATGCTTAAAAAACTGGAACCCGAAGAAGATAAAGAGAAAAAAGACAACCCGATCTGGAAAGGATTGGAGAAGTTTAAAGACCTGGATAATTAATCGGTAGTTGATAGTCATTAGTGCATAGTGAAGAACAAGTGTGCGGCCTGACTAAATGCAGGCCAACCAAAGCCGGTAAGAAATACAAAAGCTGGTAAAAAAATATTTTAAGATTTTAATAATAGAGAGATGCCAAATCCCAAACGCAGACACAGTCAGCAGAGAAGCGCAAAACGCAGAACGCACTATAAAGCAACTGCAACTACATTAAGCACCGATAGTGCAACAGGCGAATTGCATGTACGCCACCGTGCCCATGTAAGTGAAGGCAAACTGTACTACAAGGGAAAAATAGTAGCAGAAAAAGCTCCTGTAAAAAAGTAAGGAATTACTAATTCCGGGATTCTAAATCCGGAACTATCTTCGCATAGTTTCAGATTTAGAATTTTTATTTTATACTTATGAAGATCGGCTTAGATATGATGGGCGGTGACTTTGCACCGCTTGAAGCAGTAAAAGGCGTTCAATTATACTTAGCTGAGGAAAACACCCCTGCTGAACTTTTCCTGATTGGTGACCAGCCGAAGATTGAGCAATTACTTTCAGAACATAAAATTTCTTCCGGTAAAATTAAAGTAGTGCACGCAGAGGAAGTAATTGATATGCACGAACACCCAACCAAAGCACTGAAGGAAAAACAAAAATCATCTATCGCAATTGGGTTTCACTTACTGGCTTCCGGCAAAACGGATGCGTTTATAAGCGCTGGCAATACCGGCGCAATGCTGGTGGGCGCCCTGTTCAGTATTAAAGCGCTGGAAGGGGTTCTGCGCCCGACTATTTCAACAATTATTCCAAAAGAAAATGGCGGTACCGGTTTATTGCTGGATGTGGGTTTAAACGCCGATTGCAAACCCGAACAACTGAATCAATTCGCGATAATGGGATCGGTATATGCACAGATGATGCTGGGCATTGAAAAGCCAAGAGTCGGTTTGCTGAATGTTGGTGAAGAAGAAGGTAAGGGCAATATACTGGCGCAGGCCACTTATCCGTTATTAAAGGAGAACAAGCATATCAACTTTGTAGGCAATGTAGAGGGCCGCGATGTATTGATAGATAAAGCAGACGTAATGGTCTGTGAAGGTTTTACCGGCAATATTATCCTGAAACTGGCCGAAACACTTTATGACATTACAAACAGGAAACAAATCCATCACGAATATTTCGATCGTTTTAACTTCGAAATCTATGGAGGTACTCCTGTACTCGGCGTGGCCAAGCCTGTAATCATTGGTCATGGTATCTCTCATGCCACTGCTTTTAAAAATATGATTCTCGAAGCCCAGAAGATGATTGCCAAAGATGTGCTTGCTAAAATGAAAGAAGAACTGGAAAACTGATCTGTGCCGGTTGCCTGTTTTCCTGTTATTTATTACTTTACTACCATAGAATATAACGAATCCAGTACATGCAGAAATTAGTTTTGTTTTTGACAGGTTTTATCAACTGTATAGTGTGCTTCGGGCAAAAGCAAAAAGTGATCACCAAAATTACGGCTACCTATAAACTCAGGCAAACAGAAACCTCGTACAAACTTGGCTCCAGAAATATGGGAGTCGTTATTTACAAATACAATAACAATCCCAATATTGTAATGATCAATGTGCATGATGATGAGGCTACTTCGGTAGAAGTATCCAAGCAGGTACTTCGGAAAACCGGTGGTACATTGATCAAACTGAGAAATGACTCCATGCGACTCGTAAAATTTAAGATGGATGGAGTGACATATACTTTCGATCCCAACAGGATGTTTTCACAAACCGGCAT
>JAFDYH010000126.1:0-11066 GCA_018267535.1 Bacteroidota bacterium | reverse complement strand
CATTTCGGCGACTATTCTATAAATACCTATGACAGCGCAGGAAACCTATCTGCAGATAGCAGGGCCACGTACATAGACAGCATAAGAGGAACAGATGATTTTTTTGTAACCACCGATGAGGTTATCTATAATAAAATACGCAGCTATGGGTATAATGTAGCGCTGCAAAACAATTTCTTTGCAGCGGATGACGGGTCACTGAGTATTTATTATGGGAAGAAGAATAAAAGTTATGTAAATGTTGAAACAGAGCACGGCAAACCGGAAGTTCAGTTTAATATGCTGATGACCGTTATAAATTCGCCAAAGAAAAAATCGCCAAATTCGTTTGTATATAATTATGAAATCGGCGACTCGGTGGAAGAAAAAACGATCAAAAATGCAAAAATATACTTCAGCAATAAATCAGTCGGTACCCTCATCTCCGCTTACTACGCACAGGCCTACCGGAAAATAATCGGCCAATTAGAAATCGATAATAATTTTAAAATCTTTTCCAATACAGACCTCTTCCTGTTCCTTAGGAATAATGCCCCGCAGATGGAAATAAGAATAGACCCTACAAGAGAACGAAAGTCATTTGACCGGCTGAAAGAAACGATAAATGTTATTGTAAGAAATTGAGGTGAATACCGTTTATAAAATGCAAATCGCTTACAGCGCTTTCAGCAGCTCCGGTATCTCCTCAAAGTCATTCGATTTGTCAAGGTAAAGAACAGACCCGAGTTGCTCACATTGCTGACGGTAGGCTTCTTTTGTTTCATTGGTCAGCATTATCACTTTACAATCCCATCCCGACAAACGAATTACTTTTAATAAATCAATACCACACCTGTTGCGTAAATGAATATCCAGGAACACGATATCAGGTTTACTTTTAATTAACTGTGCCAGTGCTTCTTCATAGTCCTCCACGGTAATAATTTCGTTGGTACTGCCTGATTCCATGAGTAAAAGAACAAGACGGTTCAGAAATAACCTGCTATCATCAACGATTAATATTTTTTGCCTAAACCTTTTCATGTCTATTACAAAGAAAAACCATTCTATACGCCGGGGAAATAGCAAAGACTGCTGATCTGAAGTAATAGAAAAAAAACTGTTTTGTAGAACAGCGACTACATAAAACCGCTTTTTGTATTCATGATGCAAAACATAATTGCATCGGGCACTCCTTACTTCCGGAGGATACAAGAACAGTTCTGTATTTGACTCAAACTCATCTTACCTGATATCCGGCTCCTGTATGCGTATGTATTGGCCTTCTTGGCATTTACGGGATGAGTGCGCTATTTCAGCAACGGAACTCCCTCTCGCTAATAACCTGAATACCTCAAACCCTCGTTCATTAAATGCTATATGTAGTGGATCATCTTTGGATATAATTTGACCGATCTGGATCTTTCCTGGATAAAATCAGAAAAAGATTTTTAATCAGCAAGAATTTTACTCACCGTTTTTAGCAACGCATTTGTCAGCATTCTGGTAAGGTACACGCTACCCGCATTCAAAATGTGAAAAGCAGATTGATCTTCGGGGCAGCTACTTAAAATAGATACCGGTAATTCGGGATGCTTTTACAGGATTTTCATTACTACTATAATTCCATAACCTCCCGGCGTTGCGAAATCAGCAACAATAAGATCTCTTTCGCCGGGCGTCAACTTTTTGAGGTCATGGTGCACCATTTTATCATTATCACGATAAAGATTCCAGCAAATATAATTAGCCCTTTAAGACCGGTATGCTAAAGCCAGCACATGCCATTTATAGTTGAAGAAATAGTCAGATTATGCCCACCCCAAGCGCATACCGCGTAATATCCGCATTCGATTTCATTCCCAATTTTTCGAGTACACGGCCCCGGTAGGTACTTACCGTAGTCACACTTAACGAAAGTTTCATGGCGATTTCTGAAACCTGCATACCTGACGCCAGCAAGCGAAATACTTCAAACTCGCGGTCGGAGAGTTTTTCGTGGAGCGATTTGTTGTTATCTGTATTTAAAGCGTTCGCTAATTTTTCAGCAACAGAGGGGGTAATAAATTTTTTCCCGAGCAACACTGTCTGTACTGCTTTTATCAGGTCATTATGCACAGTATCTTTACCTATATACCCGGAGGCGCCGGCTTTTAATACTCTTAATGCGTACTGGTCTTCGGGATGCATACTGATGATTAATACCGGTAGTCTGGGTGTAGTCTGTTTTATCTGAGTTAATGCATCAAGGCCGCTGCGGCCAGGCATACTCATATCACAGATCACAACATCCCATTCATTATTCACTGATTTGAAAATAAGGCTTTCAGCATCCTTTACTTCGTCAATAACAGCTGTTGGATATTCTTCCAGCAACAAATGTTTTAATCCTTTGCGAACAATCGCATGATCATCCGCAATCAGAATACGAATCATACTAATTCACTTTTTACAGATAAATAATGAACTGATGGGACCTCTATTGATACTATTGTTCCCGCGTCTGGTTTACCATGAATAATATACTTGCCGCCAATCATCGCTGCCCGCTCCTTCATTCCAATAATCCCCAACGTTTTTTTGCGCGATGCTTTTTCCGCATCATAGCCTTTCCCGTTATCCTGTATCGTCAGTTTAATGGCTTCAGCATCTTCTTTCAAGGTCACGATTACAAGCTCCGCATTGGAATGTCTTGCTACATTTGTCAAAGACTCTTGTAAAATCCGGAACAGGCAGGTATTTATTGAATCTGGTAATTCTAGCTCCAGTTTAGGCAAATCAAAGAGAATGTCAATCCCTGTTCTCTGCTTAAAATCATTTAAATACCATTCCATTGCGGCCACTAATCCAAGATCATCAAGCAGGCTTGGCCGCAGGCGTGATGATATTCTACGGACTGTGTTCACCGTTTCATCCAGTATTTCCATTAAATCATTTATTTTATCTACTACCGGGGTATTTGAAGCATCTATTTTTTTCCGGATCCAGGAGATATCCATCTTAATCACGGTAAGCTGCTGGCCCAATTCATCGTGTATTTCGTGAGCGATATACCTCCGTTCTTCTTCCCTGATTTCCTGTAAATGGGAAGTAAGCTGACGAAGAGTTTGATTGGATTGTTCCAATTCCTTCTCCGCTTTCAACTTTTCTGTTATATCATTTGCAAGAATAAGACGGACAGGTTTATTCTCATGCCGGATATCATGTGTTGTTATTTCCACAGAAATAATTTCCCCGTTTTTCTTTACGTGTTTACAAAGGGTTGTTTTTGCTCCCTCATTACTCCCATCTTTCATGGCATTTTGCAGCCCCGGCAATTCCCCGGGTGCAAGGAAAAATGTGATCCCATTATTAAGAAATTCTTCCCGGGAGTAACCATAGTGACTGATAACAGCATTATTTACATCAATAAACCTGTTTTCTTCAAGAGAAAGCATCCACATTGGCATGGGGCTCCACTCAAAAAGCAACCGGTATTTCTGTTCAGACATCCCGAGCCCTGCCTCTGCCCTTTTCAACTGGCTGATATCAATACCCACGCCCATCATGCAGGCTTTCCCTTCATATTCTAATCTTACCCCGGTAAAATAATAGTAAGTTTTCGTCCCATCTTTCGACAACAAATTAGCCTCGGCATCAGATACGCCTTTATTGAATACAATCCCGATCCTGCTTCGGATATAATCTTTTTCATCATCTGCAAAGAACTGATCCGGCGTCATCTTACTAATCTCTTCGCCGGAATAACCCGATACAGTTTCAAAATTTTTATTCCAACCCAGGTATTTTCCGGTATCATCATAGAAATAAAAAATGCCCGGCAGGCTTTGTATTATCGAACTGCAAAGGGTTCTTTCCTTTTCGGCTGCATCCAATGCTTTCTTTCTTTCAGTTACATCTCTTAAAAACAAAGAGATACCCGCGACAGAAGGATAAAGGTCTATATTAAACCAGCGGCCGGCCACGTTTGAAAACGATTCTACCGTTTGATATTCCTGCGTGGTTCGTGCACGATCATATGCATCTAAAAATTCCTTTGGTGCATTATCTTTTGGAAAAATGTCCCATAGCCGCCGACCCAGAAGTTCGGAAGGTTCTTTCCGCATCAGGCTGGCAGCCTTATTATTTACAAACGTAAATCGCTCTTCCGCATCCAAGGCATAAAATACATCACTTACACGCTCAAACGTATCCCGGACTTCAATAGTCTTCAACCGGATTTTTTCTTCCAATTCCTGGTTCAGTTCTTGCAGTTGTTTACGGCTCGCTTTCAATTCCCTTTCGGCTATAATCCTGAGTTTATCCTTTCGGTTAAGCAAAACAGTAACGTACCAGATAACCGCAAGAAATACAAGAATGGTTAATAACACAAGAAGCGCAGTTCCAAATTCAAAAGGGACAAGCTCTGCCCTCTCTGCATGCACCCGTATAAGACCCAATAGCGCAGAAATGAATACCGCCACAGGAATCAGAATCTTTGCCACCATACTACCCGTATAAGAAGCCGTTAGTTCTTTCATGAAACCTTCCCTTGGGTGAAGCAGAAATACAGAAAAAGAAAAAACAGAAAAACACAGTGCAGAATGAAGAGCCATCGGTATATAAGTAAGTACCCCGTAGAAATATTTTACACCATATATATAACCTAGTATTGAAAGAAGGCCTGCCAGAACATTGATCAGTGCCAGGTATTGCGCAGGCATTTTTCCGGTCCCTGTTTTATAATTCAATAAAAGTAGCGAGCTTCCTGCAAGTATAAAGCAGAATGCCGTATTAGGCGCCATACTGTTGGAAAGGTTATTGACTATATCAGGTTGTAATTTCGAAGCAAAAAAAACTTTATCAATCTCGAAATGCAAAACCCCTGCAATAGAAAAAATCTTTACTAATGAAACAAGTATAACTGTAAAAGCAAGAGAATAGCAAATAATTTTTTTCAGGGCGGATCTCCTGGCAGAGGCAGCAAACAAAAATGAAACGCACAGTAGTATAAATAAAATAGCACTCAGAGGATTCATAGACGCCAGGCCGGGAAAGGGTTGCCTCAGAGGCCGGATATCAAATTGCCATCCCAAAAGCACAAGGCATACTACAGTAATTACAGCAATAACCAGATAGTATGACCATCGCAAAGAAAGGGCAGCCCGATTTATTTGTGAAATAACCTTCATAAAGCCTCGCTAAATCTGAATGCTGATATGGAATTAAAATTGCAATTCAATTTCTCTCCTGCAATTCACTCCGGTAAAAGGTTTTTATTTGTTTTGAAATCCCTGTAAAAAAGTGTGTACAAAAACGAACAGTTTTACGTAACGAAAAAACATCCTGGATAAGACAGACAATTAATCTTGCTGCTAACGCTATTTCACCTGCCAACTTTAGAAGGTCGCTAACCCGGGTTGCTGTTAATGCAGGTGAAAATTCAGAATGCCCTGGTAACAGCAGCATCGAATTTCTTTCCATAGGAAAATGAAGTATAATAATTAAATAAGTAATAGTATAGAAACATACAAAAGTCACATATTATTTTAGGATTCATTAAAAAAAATAAGATAGTTTGACTTTTTTATAAAAAACCATGTAAGCATAAGTGGTTTCTCTTACAAAATTTTTATTTAATTGCAATCAGGCGCTGAACGGGAGAAATACAAAGGGTTTATTGCCCGAATACTAACTGGCAATGCCGGGGTCTTTATTTATTTCAAAAGATTTATGGTAGCAGGATAATTCAGCAAGTCAGTTTAATTTTGATATCAAAAAAGCATGGAAGAAATTGTCACGATAAAGAAAATAATACCGATTACACATAATGTAAGGGCTTACCAGGTTACAAAACCGAAAGGATACACGTTTAAGCCAGGTCAGGCAACAGAAGTTTCGATCAATAAAGAGGGATGGAAAGGCGAGAGCCGGCCTTTTACATTTACCAGTCTAAATGAATGGCCTTATCTTGAATTTACGATCAAAAGCTATACAGATCACAATGGAGTAACAAATGAGCTGAGGAAACTAAAAGAAGGTGATGAATTGATAATACGGGATGTGTGGGGCGCTATAACTTATAAAAGTGAAGGCTATTTTATAGCTGGTGGCGCTGGCATTACTCCATTTATTGCAATTCTCAGGCAATTAAACAGCGAAAAAAAGATTCAGTCCAACCAGCTATTTTTTGCCAATAAAACAGCCGCAGATATTATTCTTCATAAAGAACTGGATGACCTGTTGGGCTCCAACGTGCACTATGTAATCACCCGGGAAAAGCACACTGCATTTGAGAAGGGATATATTAATACGCAATATCTCATCAGTCATATAACTGATTTTACAAAGCCATTCTATATTTGCGGACCGGACAAAATGATAAATGAAATCTCAAAGGTACTTTTGGAATTGGGGGCAAACTTTGAACAGTTAGTATTTGAAAAATAAAGAAAGGCGGTAAATTTCCCTCCAATTTAAGAGTATTACCTTATTTGCTTTCTACTTAAAAAGTAAGTCAGTACTATTCCTTCGGACACTTCCGTAATGATATAACTACATCGCAATTAGAATACGGCCTATTTTTTTTATTTAGTACCAGGGGTTTCTTTGTTCCGGATCATGAAATAAAATCAGGAAAACAACTGATACCCAATTTCCGTTACTATAACAGAAATTCTTTTTATCCGTGTCATTGAAACACCAATCTGTGAAAACTAAACCTAATGACAAAGCAACCAAAAACAAAGAAAGAACTTATCGCTCCTGAACTATCGCTGCAGCATATTGTACAGTCGCTGGTAGTTAACTACCAGAAAGTGGCTGTTCACCAGAACAGTTTTTTTGTAAACGAAGTACCGGCGAGCCTGGCGATTGCTGCGGATAAAAAAATGGTTGTTGATTTATTACGAAATCTTTTTTCTTTGGTTACTAATTATTGCCGTAACACCTGTATTAAAATTTCGGCAAAGGCTTATCACGATGTAATCGTAATGCACATAAAGGATACCAGTACTTTTAATAATAATATCCCCACCGTTGAATTACAAAACCTGCAAACAGGAGCAGATAAAATAGGGGGCCTTCTTGAAATAACAAGTCAACGCAAAAAAGAAACCACTATTGCATTTAGTTTCGTGAATCAACCGGTGCAACACCAATAGGTTTGCCGCTTATTTTACCAACGGGATACCAGGAAAGCAATGGGAAAAATTGTTATGAATGATTTTGACCTGCGTATAATGCTTTTGCAGTTTCAAGTCCTTTTTGAGTAATACAAACAACAAGGCGTTCCATCTTTTTAAAAACGATTAACTCTTCATTTGCTAATGCATCAAGATGTTCCTGCTGCCAGCCCCCCTGGTGCCGGAGAATAATCTCACGGGTACTACATAAATAATTCAAAGGATGAGGGTCATGTCTTACAATTTCGAAAATGGTATGTAAGGTTCGGTAGTGGTCCTGCATTCATTAAAAATATATTGAAATATTGTGGCAATAGAATGAATTTATTCACATTCTGTTTATTTTTTTCCACTCCTTCTTTCTGCTATCGGAAAGCTTTATCCAGAGCAGGTTTTGAAGGTCCTGATAAAATGAAATTAATTTTTTTATACTGATTTTTTAAAAGCAGCAAGTAAATTTTATTTTTTTCGTCTAAAATTTCATTACTGAAGCCAGGGCTTAGGACCCGGGCATTGCGGTAAAAGTTCTTCCTGCCCGCATTACCCGATAATTACCTGATTTTTTTTATTATGAGGCTGAAACTCTTTTACCTTTGATCATCAGATGATATGATGATATGAAAATCACTCCTATTAAAAAAATATCCCTCAGCGAAGAAGTTGCTAAACAACTGCAGCAGCAGATTGCTTCTGGCAAGTATACACTTGGGCAAAAACTGCCTTGTGAATCTAAACTGATGGAAGAATTTTGTGTTGGCCGCTCCAGCATTCGCGAGGCGGTACGGGTGCTGGCAAATGCTGGTATAGTTAGAGTGCAGCAGGGGCTCGGCACTTTTGTTGAATTCAAAAACGGCGCGGTATTACCCTGGTATGAAAGACTAAGAGGAGCTAAAGGATATGAGCTAAATGAAGTGAGGCAATTACTTGAATTAAAGATTGCAGAAAAAGCGGCACTCAATCGTACAGCAAAAGATATTACCGGGTTAAAAAAATTATTGCAATGCCGGTATAAAGCAGTTATAGAAAATGATATTGAAGCCTGCATTGATGCGGACATCCGCTTTCACATCGCAATTGCAGACGCTGCCAAAAATGATATATTGGCCGATCTTTATAAAACGATTGCTGCACAGATAAAACGATCTTTCAGAGAAGTATATCATGATACTAAAGTTTTTCTATCAAGACATGACGAGCATAAAACACTTTTAAAAAGTATTATTGATAAGAACCCGAAAAAAGCATGGCAATGTGTAGCTAAAATTACAGGACAGGCAATATGAACAAATTAAACTATAAACGATTTTACTTTTGGGCACTAGCAATAATTCTGCTTTGTCTTATCAACAAAGAGTCACTCTTTGCCCAGCAACCCCTGCTTCTTTCTGACGCGATCAAGTCAGGCTTGCAGAAATATCAGAGTATAGAAGCTAAAAGAAATCTTGTCAGGTCTTCTGAGGCACTCGTAAAAAATACAAAGAATGAATACCTGCCGAATGTTGTTGCCTCCTTACAACAGGACTATGGAACTGTGAACGGGCAATTTGGCCCTTTTTCCGGCTATGGAGCTGTGGGTGTAGCATCTGCAGGGCCTGTTTATAATCGTCAGATATGGAATGCAGGCTTTGGCTCTGCGTATATTTTGAATACAAACTGGGAACTGTTTACATTCGGCAGGCTTAACTCAAAAATACTCTTATCGGAAGCACAGGTAAAAAAAGATTCTGCCGACTATGCCCAGGAAGGATTTGTATATAGTGTAAAAGTATCCGGCGCCTATCTTAATCTCCTGATTGCACAGAAACTGGTTGAAAATTCGAATGCCAATCTCAACAGGGCTATCGCTTTGCAAAAAGTGGTATTAGCCAGAACACAGTCCGGTCTTAATGCCGGAGTAGATTCTTCTATCGCTAATTCAGAAGTATCCGCAGCAAGGCTTTCATTGATAGCCGCAACGGATAATGAGTTACAAATCCGCAACCAGCTTGCCCAATTACTAAATGCAGACCCTTCTGTCGCATTTCTTCTCGATAGTAGTTATTTCAAAAACATCCCCCAGGAGTTCAACACTGCAATTGATATTTCACAAAACCCACAGGTAAAATACTACCAGGCATTAATTGAACAGAGCAATAAAACAACCAACTATATAAAAAAAAGTGTTTTGCCCGGGGTAAACCTTTTCGGCATTTTTCAAACCCGTGGATCGGGCTTTAAATACGACTATAATCCGGCCAGCAATAACAGCTATTCAAAAAGCTATCTTGATGGAATTAATCCGGCCCGTAGTAATTACGCGGCAGGGCTGTCATTAGCCTGGAACATTTTAAGCATTAAAAAAGTAAAAGAACAAGCCAATGCGCAGCAATATATTACGGAGGCTTATAAAAATCAGTATGACCTTATCAGTACTCAACTGAAAGATCAATTGATATTGGCAGATCAGCGTATTGCGAACACACTGCTTAGTTATAAAGAAGTACCCATTCAATATAAAGCGGCAGCAGAGGCGTATTTACAGAAAAGTGTTTTATATAAAAATGGGTTAACAAACATTGTTGACCTTCAACAGTCTTTATACGCCTTGAATAAAGCAGAAACCGGTTTGGGGGTTGCTAATATACAAGTGTGGCAGGCCTTGTTATTAAAAGCAGCTGCTTCAGGTGATTTTGATTTGTTCTTACGACAGGTTCATTAACTGACTTAACGACCGATATGAATTTAATAAGATTCGCACTTCGCAAACCAATCAGTATTATCGTCCTGGTAGCCGGCTTATTTTTCTTTGGTATAAAAGCGGTGCGCACGATCAAGATTGACATTTTTCCCAATATAGATTTACCCGTTATTTATTTATCGCACCCCTATGGCGGTTTTACACCCGACCAGATGGAAGCCTATTTCGGTAAAGCTTATGTAAACCTGATGCTCTATGTTTCGGGAGTTAAAAGCATTGAAACAAAAAATATTCAGGGGCTATCACTGATGAAGCTTACTTTTTATGAAGGCACCAACATGGCGCAGGCGGCGGCAGAAGTAACAGCATTTAGCGGAAGAGCCCAGGCCATATTCCCGGCAGGCAGCAACCCACCTTTCATTATACGATTTGATGCATCGACACTACCGGTCGGGCAATTAATTCTAAGCAGTCCGCAACGAAGCAATAATGAATTGCAGGACCTGGCAAATATTTATGTGCGTTCAGGATTTACTTCCATACCCGGGCTTGTTTCCCCTGCCCCATTTGGGGGCAATGCCCGTACTATCCTAATCAAAGCTGATCCCGAATTATTACGTTCCCATAATTTAAGCCCGGACCAATTAGTAGCTGCATTACGAATCAATAACCTGTCAACACCTGCAGGAACAGTGCGTATTGGTGACAAAAACTATTTTACTCCCGCTAATACAAATATGAAATCGGTAAAAGATTTTGAAAATATCCCTTTATTTACAGGTGGTATACAAAATCTTTACTTACGTGATGTAGCAACTGTAGAGGATGGCGCCGATATTACAACTGGCTATGTTTTGGTAAATGGAAAACGTTCTGTTTACCTTCCAATCACCAAATCAGCATCCGCCTCCACCTGGGAGGTTGTTCAGAATTTAAAGAAAGCATTGCCCCGTTTTCAGGCATTATTACCCGAAGATGTAAAACTGACTTACGAGTTTGACCAATCTACTTATGTTATTAACTCAGTTAAAAGCCTTTTATCGGAAGGTGTAATCGGCGCAATCCTTACAGGCCTGATGGTATTATTATTCCTGGGTGATGCCAGGGGGGCGTTGATTGTTATCATCACAATTCCTACCTGTATTATTTCAGGCGTGTTGTTCTTATCGTTGTTTCACCAGACCATTAATATTATGACATTGAGCGGTCTTTCATTGGCTATTGGGATTCTTGTGGATGAATCAACG
>JAFDYH010000125.1:24592-28227 GCA_018267535.1 Bacteroidota bacterium | reverse complement strand
CCGAAAAAGTCCGCATTGAATAAGTATTGCCAGGCACATGACTGCAGGAATTTGTTTGTGGCTGATGCCGCACCATTTGTACAACAGGGCGATAAAAATGCCACCTGGACAATACTGGCCCTGTCCATGCGAACGGCTGAATATATCCTTGAACAAAGAAACAAATTCAATATTTAATTCAACGTATTAATATAACTGTCATGAACAGACGTGAAAGTATAAAAGCAATTGGGTTATCGGCGGCATCTGCAGGGTTATTGTTGGAAGCCTGTAAAGATGAATCTGTAAAAAACGAAACCCCCGGTACGCCGCAGCCACTGGAAGAAGGAAGGCAGCAGTTCGAAATAGAAAGAAATGACAAACTGAAAAAGGAGAAATTTTTTACAGAGCATGAGATGAAAACAATAACCGTACTGGCCGATATCATCATTCCGGCTGATGATAAATCAGGAAGTGCATCAGACGCTAAAGTGCCGGAGTTTATAGAGTTTATTGTAAAAGATATGCCGGAACATCAGTTGCCGATGCGGGGAGGCCTTCGCTGGCTCGATATGCAATGTTTTAATCGTTATGGTAAAACATTTGTTGAATCACCGAAGGATCAGCAGCTGGAAATTGTAAATGAAATTGCTTACCCGGCAAAAGCAAAGCCCGAAATGAAGCCCGGTGTTGCCTTTTTCAATAGAATGCGCGACCTAACTGCTTCGGGGTTTTTTACAACCGAAATGGGCTTTAAAGACCTGGGCTATGTTGGTAATAAACCGAACCAATGGGAGGGTGTGCCCAAGGATATACTGTCGCAGTATGGATTTACAGAGGATAAGGTATGAACAGTAATGGAAGAATTCAGGCGCCATGAATGATACCTTACACGGCAATCTGTTAGCTTATTTGCTGAAACCTATTTCTTTGAAATTGAAACCACCCTTGTCCGCAATAACTCTAAAATGATGGATGCCTTTGTCCAGGCTGATTTTCTTTATTTCAATGGCTTTCCAGTTTTTTTCTCCCCCGGTTGAGGGGATAGCTATGTTTTTTGTAAGAATTGCATTGTTATCAGCCAGGGATATTTTTCCTTCCGTATTAGCTGAAGAGATAGCCAGTTTGATTGTATATAGTCCTTTTGTCGCTACATCAATTGTATACTGCAGCCATTCACCATCTTCAATACTTCCTACATAAAAACTTTCATAGTGGCTGGAGTCTTTGTATATATCAACTCCATCGTTCCTGTACACTCCTCCACGGTTACCCACACTGCCTTTGCCGGTTGAGATACGGTAGTTGGCGGTATCAAGATCGTAATAGGCAAACCTATTTCTTCCCAAATCATAATCCACTGCTTTTATTACAGTACCTGCAGAAACCTTATTTTCTTTAAATGGTATGGCGATAGTACTGAAAGGCTGTCGGATCATTGCATCTATTACATCCTGATGAACAATGTTGCTCTCACTTTTTGTATAGATAGCAAGTTCAAGTAATCCGCTGTACACATCGCTTTCCTTAGGAGGGTCATCTGACTTTCCATTCCAATAATTAACCAATCGGTCATAATTTAAGTTAGAACGGATCTGGAAGGGGTTGTTAAATCCGAGCTTCTTCAGTGGCCACCACGACCAGCCGATATTATTTGATTCAAATAAATTAATGGCTTCTGTATACCAGGTATTGGAATTTTCGCCGGTTTCACCCAGCCATACCGGTACATTTAGTTTATCGCGGTAATCCAGAATATGCTGAATGGATTTCTGATCGTTATAGTTCCAGTATTTATGAAAACTCAATACGATATTGTCATCCCACAATCCCCCATCCAGCATTCCTTTGTAATTATTGCCCCAGCCATTGCCTTCAATGATGATAATATGTTTTTTATCGGCTGCCCGGATAGCCGTTGTAATGGCCAGGTATAATTTTTTTAAAGGTTCATTTTTTGATTCCTGTAAACCGTTTTTATCGTTGGCAGGATTTTCAAAACCCCAGTTAGGTTCATTTAAAATATCATATGCGGCAATATGGGGCTCGTTTGCATAACGCTCAGCCAATTTTTTCCAGAATGCTATTGTTTTTTGCTGATTGGCCTCGCTTTCCCATAAAGAAGGTTTGGACGGATCACGATCGGAGATATTTAAATCATTGCCTTGTCCGCCAGGTGCAGCATGTAGATCGAGGATAAGATACATTCCATTTGCTTTGCACCAGGAAAGAAGGCTATCTGTTAAGGCAAAACCTTTTGTCAGCCATGTATTTTGACCTTGCACCGGTTCTTTTTCTATTGGTAAGGTATAAAGATTATAATGCATAGGTAGGCGCACCGAATTAAATCCCCATTTTTTTAATGAGTCAATATCTGTTTTTGTTGTATGGTTGGATAACCAAACATCATAAAACTCATCAGTTTGCTCCTTGCTTAATAATTTTTCTATCCGTTCCCTTATCTTATATTGCTGTCCTTCATTATTAAGGCGGAGCATATAGCCTTCCTGCAGCATCCATCCGCCAAGTCCTATACCTTTCAGTAAAACATTTTCTTCTTTTTCATTCACGATTTGCTTTCCTTTCGCTTTCAGAAAACCCTGGCCAGCTGCAAGTGAAACTGTAAGCGCATATAACAAACCTGTGAATAGAATATATTTTGACTTCATTCTGTTGAATTAATTAATCCCAATAATAAGTGGCAACCGAAGCAGCAGGCAGGGAAAGTTCTGCTAGTTTGTTTTTATAACGAATACAAAATGTCTTGTCTTCTTGTGAATTATTTGATACAATCAATACTTTTCTTCCGGATGCAGTTTTGAAGGCAACATTAGATACATTCTCAATTTCATTCGATGCAATGCGGACAGAACCCGGCCTTACAAATTTTGAAAAATGCGCTATGGAATAATAGCCCATATTTTTTGTTACAGAATCGCCATCTATTGAAACAGCACCCTGGCACATATCACACCCGCCACGGTCGGTATAAGGAGTGAACTGAGAATTGGCAGCAAGGTTCCACTCGAGTACATTTCTGCTCCAGTTGCGGGTAGCGCCGATTAATAACCAGGATACGGAACCGGCAATATGTATTTCCGGGCCTTTAGCGTTCGCATCACGGCCAAACTGAACCGTCATCTGCTCGGTGAAATAAATATTTTTATCGGGGTGGGCATCATGTACGTCCGTCAACGCACTTGTTTCACCGTTGTACAAATGAAAAGCAGAACCATCTATATATTTCCGTGCTTCTTTATCATTCAGAATATAAATTGGGTAATCAGGCCTGTCTGCATTGTGATCGTAAACAATAATTTTCGTACCAATATGCAATGACTTGAACAGTGGCCCGAGGTTGTTTTTTATAAAATCAGTTTGTTCCGGAGCGGTCATCAGTAAACTTGGATTATTGCCAGGGTGAAGCGGTTCGTTCTGAATTGTAATGGCGTCAATGCGTATGCCTTCTTTTCTCATTGCCAGTATATACTTTGCGAGGTAATTCGCATATACTTTATAGTAAGCTGGTATCAGTCTTCCTCCCCGGGTATCATGATTTGTCTTCATCCACGTAGGCGGAGACCATGGCGATCCCATTATCTTAATCCTGGGATTAATTTTCAATATTTCTTTCATCACGGGAATAACATCAGCAT
>JAFDYH010000125.1:1988-24553 GCA_018267535.1 Bacteroidota bacterium | reverse complement strand
ACACGTTCATTCAAGTCTGAAGCGCCGATGGTAAGACGGATATAACTAATGCCAATATTGTTACCAGTTGTATCAAACAGATTTTTCAATAGTGCAGCCCGCTTTGCCGCACTCATTTTAATAATCGGCATAGCACTCCCCTGTGTAAGGGCGAATCCAAACCCATCAATGGGCTGATATTTTTTATTGTCATCGACGTTAATTACGGGAAAATTATATGTCCCGGAATTAAATGATATGGACAAAGGTTGCTTTTGAAATAAAACGGAGCTATCTCCTTTGGTTAGCCATTCCGTAATTTTTGTTTGTGCAAACCCGGCAAGAAGAATATTTAAGAGCAAGCTGGTTAAGCAGATCTGCATCGTTAGTTTCATAGAGACAAAGGAAAGAAGAAATGAAGTAAGACGGAATTTTATTTCAACGATAGCTGAATAGAATTCCAGGCGATAAACGGAGCGTTGCAACTCCTGTTGTACAGGGCAATACAGCTGGTATTATAAATACTAACGGATCATATTGAGATAACGCCCCATCCAGTAAGGGAATAGCCAGAACACAGGCTCTCGTTCCATATTGGGATAACCGTTTGTTGCAATCCATGGATTTTTATCCCACCGAACAGCGACACGGATACTTGCCGGCGGCAATTCTTCTACCTGTATTTCTTCGAGTACAGGTGACCGCGTTATTTTGACATCTTCACGCTTTGTGTGATCAACCGACCAGTCAACCAGGTCAAGAGGAGTATCTTTTAAAAATTCGATGGAAGCAGCCAGCTCTTCTTTTTTATTGGTACCATAACAATAAAGGAAATTGATCATAGGGTTTTTGTCATTTCTTCTTTTTGCCATCCATTTATCCGCAAACTTTTTATAAAAAGAGAGTAATTGAGGATCTTTTTCACAGGACAATAGAATGGGAACAAGGTAAGCCTGCATCGTTACATCATAATAAACAAACCAGGCCGGGTTCTGGTCAGGAACATTATTCATATTTTCAAGATAATGTTCTTCTTTAATTAATCTCAGGTAATGCTGCTGGTATTTATTATCACCTGTCATATAGTAGGCCAACTTAAGAAAGGTGAGCAATTCCATCGAGTTCTGGTATTTATCAGGCCTCCAGTCAGGATTGCGGTTGAGATCGTCCGGCGACCACACAGCCCATCGGGTATGCGTACTATCAATATCCATCATATTGAAGTGGTTCGCAATGAGGTGATCCAATAGTAAGGCAACATGTTTACTGACAATTGTTTTCTCTTCTTCGGTTGCTGCTAACTGGTAGTAAAAGAAATAACCCAACATATGGCCGCACCATTCATCACTGCTGGCATCTCCTTTCCACAGCCATTTGCCGTCTTTTGATTGACGCCATCTTTGTTCAATCGGTTTGAACCGCGGTTCCTTCACCAGATCATCAGCTATTTCTTTTTCTGTATACTTCCGGTTGGCGTCATTAACGCCATACGGCCAATCAGCAGGAACTATCGATCTTGCAAAATAGCCATCACCCCCGGTTACTTCCTGCAATTGTTTTAAAAAATGAAAAGCTTTCATTGCTTTCTCCCTGGCATCTTCACTTTTTGTCACTGCATAGCGGAAACTTTCCATAGCAAGATAATTGCCAGTGAACTCGCCATCATTATCATCATCGGCCGGCTGCCAGGTTGTAATATCTCCCGGCGTTGCCAGCCGGCATTGCCCGGCAATCCATGGTTCACGAATATGGCGTTTCATCAGAATGTCATAGAAATAATCCTGTTTTGCAGCGAGGTTCATTTTCTTTTTCCTGATTGCACTTACGCCGGCCGACGTAGCAATCCAGGCATTCCCGTCTTTATCAAAGGCAATATCATTCACATTATCATTTAATAACCATCTCCTGGTAAAACGTAATGAATGGGTTCCATCGCTATAAAAACGAACAACTCCCACAGCTGTTCCTATCCACATAGTTCCATCGGGGCTTCTTTTTACACAATTCACATGCGCTGATGGAATTCCATTTTTTGGTTTTAATTCTTTTTCTTTTTTGTTGTTTTCAAGTATGGTAACGCCCCCTAATCCACCAGCCCAGAGTTTATTTTGATTATCTAAGTCAACACCTCGTATATAAGCACTTAAAAGAACATCCGTGTAATAGAAATAGTCTGTTTTTAACGGGGTACAATGATAGAGGCCGACATCTGTCGCTATCCAGATACCTTTATTCCCGTCGGAGACTGCACTACGGACTGATCTTGCGATTTTATAATCTTTCTTTATAAATGAGTCTCCCTCATGTAGCCATACACCATCTGGCCCGATAGCATACACCCCTTCTTTAGCCACGCATAAAACAGAAATTGGCCCATTGGTTCCGGCCAGATGACTAACTTGACCATTTTGGCTTATAAAGATACCCTTCCATGTCCCCATCCATATTACTGATTGATCATCTTTTGCTACCACGTATGCAGGGCCCTGGTCATTTACCGGTAAAACATTTACCCAACTGGTTTCATTGTTTTTCTTTATTAAAACGCCGGCAATAGTGGCTATCCATACGTTGGATTCCTTATCTACGGTAATACCCCGGATATCATTTTCACCCGGATTTTTTGAAACCGGGTAGGGTTCATGATATTCCTGGTCAAATTCAGTATCCCTGACAAATGTTGTTTGCGAATGGGTGATGCCTGCAATAAGTAAAAAGAGGAGAACGTGTATAAAATTTTTCATTCAACTTTTTATTGTAACTGTTTGCTGCCTGGGTTATTTTAGAGTATCACTGTCCGTAACCGGGGTGGGTAGTCCTTTTTATTTGTATTTTGTCAAGGACAAAAGTTTGTGTTCCCTGCGTTTCCACATGCGGATCCTCATTGCCACCTGCGGCTTTTATCAGTTTCTGGATGGGCTTGATTACCTGCAGGTCACAACGGCCGCCTTGCTCTTTAGCCCTTTCAGTAATAGCCATATTTTGGCTCACCCATTCATAATCAGCCGTATCACGCTGATGAATAAACGCAAGTGCTTCAAGACCGCTGGTAGCTATCCTGGAGAGATTTTCTGAAAGTATTTTACCTTCTTCAAGTATTGGTGAAGAGGGGAGGAGTTGAAGAAAAGCAGCATGATTTTCTTTCCATGCCGTTAGTTGTTCCCTGATTTTTTTTTCAAGATCACCAGAACGGGTTTTTAAAAAGGAATCAACCAAGGAACTGAATTGCCGGGGTAATTGCTGGTCAGGTGTAGCCACGTCGGCCAGTTTGGTGTAAGGAGAAAAAACAGTGTACATCGTATCGCCCTGGTTGCGCTCATATATCTTTAGCGGTTCAATTACGTCGACCAATGTTTGCAGTGTTTTTGTATCATACCCATTGGAAAGTTTACGGAGTAGCGGAAGTTTATATGAAATATGTTTTAAACCCATTCCATCGAGTTCAAGGCTTACAAAGTCCAAACGGCGATACATGTCATTTACATCTGTTACTTCCTGTGGCGACCATAATCTTTCTGCAATCGCCGCAGTTCTTGGCCATATCCTGGAATCGACTGTTTCAGGAGTTACATGCTCGCTCCACATCGTAGCCTCACCGCCCAGTACCCGTTTTTCTTCTTCCAGGCTTAGATGAATATTTTTTGGCAACGGATCATTTAAGTAGTGAAACTCGGCTGGCTGTATCAGGTCGATATAATATCCATTCGATAATATCGCCTGGTACCCTTTTTTTATTGATTCATAAAACGCATCCTTCCCCCTCCATGATTGTATGATGATATCTTTCGGTACGCCGGGTTGTAATATTTCATCCCAACCCATCATCGTCTTCCCGTTCTTTTTTACAATCGGTAAAATCCGCTTATTAAAATAAGTCTGCAACTCCATGAAAGTTTTCATTCCTTTTTCTTTCATGAAGGCTTTGATGTGGGGTGTGTTTTCCCAGTCTTTACCTGTGTTTTCGTCCCCACCAATATGA
Source organism: Bacteroidota bacterium (assembly GCA_018267535.1). Classification (GTDB taxonomy): domain Bacteria; phylum Bacteroidota; class Bacteroidia; order Chitinophagales; family Chitinophagaceae; genus JAFDYH01. The sequence continues at coordinate 20,595 of JAFDYH010000125.1, read as the reverse complement.
AAATACTGATCAGGGAAAAGCCCAGCCATTTCCGTAAATAACTTATCCAGGAAGGGATATACTTTTTCATTCGTCGGGTCAAGCACCGGGTCAAAAACGCCAAAATAACGCTGAAGGGTATACGATCTTTTTACACTTGCCAATTCAGGAAAGGCACAGAGAATAGCAGTTGTATGCGCCGGTACAACAAATTCAGGAACGATACGAATGCCCCGTTGCCCTGCGTAGCGGATAATCTCTTTTATATTTTCCTGTGTAAAATAAACGCCATCAGAACTCAGTTGCTGTAGTTGCGGAAACACTTTTGATTCAACACGAAAGCCCTGGTCGTTACAAAGGTGCAGGTGAAGGACATTCATCTTGACAGCCGCCATACCATCCAATGTCCTTTTGATGACATCGATGGGCATAAAATGCAAGGCCACATCCAGCAGTATTCCCCTCCATGCAAAGCGGGGCGAATCAATAATCAGCAGACCGGGATAATAATAACCTTTTTCATCCGCACTGATCAATTGCATTAAGGTTTCCAAGGCATGGATAGCGCCCAGGTCAGTTTCCGCGGTGACAATGGCCTGCTGTGCATGTATTTCAAGTATGTATGCTTCATTTTCATTCAGTACTAATTTTCCCGGTCTTTTCACTCTGAGCAGGAGCGGGGCTTTAACCGAACTATCTCCTTGTTTTACATAGCCCTGCTTATCAAGAAAGATACCTGTTTTTTCACTGACCCTTCTGATAAAACGGCTGGCTTCCGCATATAGTCTTGCATCAGGGTTACCGGTAATGGCTACACGAAATTGGCCAGTGATCGAAAACCGCTCTCCGTTTTTTACAATACTCGATGGAGCCGGCATTAAATTGTAAGAGTTGTCAACCTGTGCAATAACCGGCAGGATAAAAAGTGTGCAGATAATGGTAAGTATAGTTAACCGCATTGCAGTTTGTTTAATCGATTACTTTTAGATACCGGGCCATCCAGTAAGGCAGGAGATATTCATCACCTGCTAGTTCGCTACTTCCCCCATCGCCACCATCCAGTTCAAACGAATTTGCATTATGCCGGTGCATCGGCGCCTCACCCGGTGGCAATAAGTCTTTCGTATATTGTTTCCTGAAATTATCAGGCAGCCACACAAGGTCTTTCCTGTGCGAATTTTTAATGGTCCAGCGTATCAGGTCTAGTGGATATTCCTGCAGGTGCCATAGTGCCGACGCACGATCGAAAGAACCACAGGTAGCATAACTGATAAGGTTCCATACAGCATTCCGTTCGGGTTTTTCAATTTCCCAATGATCATTAATTATCCATGCATATTGCTTCTGCAATTCAGGTGTAAAGGCATAGCGGTATAATACCCAATAGGTCAGGAAGGCCATCTCATCATCGGAATGGTTCCATCCACCGACTCCTAAATCAATGCCCATTCGTACTGTACCTGGTGTTTCATGTATTTTATCATAACTCACCATCATATTTTTCAGGTAACCATAATCATTGATGAGCTTATATGCTTCTGTTTTATATTTTTCTTTCCCGGTTAATGTATAGCCTAACTGTAGGCCTGCCAATATATGTGCACTCCCCAGTTTCCTGTCTTCAACAGACTCGGGGAATGAATTGATATATTCAGGGTTCCATCTTCCCCATAAAGTAGGTTTGCCATCTATGTCAACGAAATAATAGTTGTTATCAATGATATGTGTTAATATCTTATCTATGAAACCGGCTACTCTTTTTTTCTCACTTTCTGTTTCAACTACCATTTCATTCATCAATGCGGCGATAAATATATATCCGCAAAACTCATCACTGCTGGTTGTTCCCTTCCATTCCCATTCCGGGTCCTGTGAATCGTGCCAGCGTTCAGGGTCGGAAACTTTAAAACCTTTGCGTTCAAAAGTCCTTGCCGGGAAACCTTTCAAAGGGTTTACAGAAATAATCCGTTCAAATGCTTCGAAAGCTTCCCATGCGTAGCGTTTGGCTTCTTTTTCTTTTGTTACGGCATAACGAAAAGCCTGGCTCCCGAGGTAAAAAGAACTCCATAATCCATCATTATCCGTATCGGTCATTTTTGCTGTGGAAAGGTCACCGGGTTTGTCCATAGTTACATTGGAAATAAAACCGTACCGTATGTGCCGCTGGCGGATATTATCCTGGAATAATTTTGCTTTTTGAGCCAATGTTTCATCAATAAATTGAATTTCATTTACGGCAGAGGGAGAGAGTAAATACACATTATTTTTTGAATCTTCAGCAATGCCGGTTACTTTATTTTCATTCAGCCATCTTTTCGATGCATAGTACCTGAACTTACCGCCTGGTTCATGCATAAAAGCGCCATTGGCAGTAGCAGCCCAGATATTGTAGCCGGAAGTATGCAGGAAATCGATATCGGGTACCGGTAGTTTTGTTTGTAATGGAAAAACAGAGTCGCCTGTAAAACGGTTGATACCATAATAGCCTTCAGCCGTACCAAGGATAATTTCATCGTTGCGAAAGCTGATTGCTTTTAATCCATTGCCCTTATGAAGGGTTTCAAATTTATTGCCGGATAATTTATAGACAGCTTTTTCTGAAAGTGCATAATAGCTATTACTGAATACATGAACAGAAATAAATTTGTCAGCGGGTTTATTTACTTCGGATAAATTAGTATTGATCAACAGGGCCGCTGATGAGTTTCCTGTCAGTAATACAGAGCCATCGGCAGCAACGGCCAGCATTGAAAACTTTCCTGCCGGTAAAGTTTTATAAGGAACACCAGCGTAACCGTTAGTCAGCACTTTATCATTGTATAAATAGTAAAGATGCCCGCTTGTTTCCTGCACGGCAATATCAACAGGGATCTTTTGTGCCAATGGGGCATAACGCAGATCTTTTATTAATTCCCTGTCATGAACACGTAATACACCCTTATCAGAAAGAACATAAATAATATCATTGTAATCTACTACGACTTTTTTCAGTTGGGCTCCTTTTAGAGACTCTGGCAAATTGTATTTAACGGATATAGCTTGTTTAAAAGGCTTATCTGGTTGTTGGGCATTTCCAGGCTTAGCTTTGCTTAGCGAAACAATTAAAGGGAGTATAAACAGCAAAATGTTCTTCATTCGTTTTGTTTTCAGTACATCAAACATCCATACCGTGGCAGGAACCGGTTACCGTTAACTATAGTTAATCAATGCAGGTTTTTCTCTTTCAGGTACCGGATCAACTTTTCGGGGTGATCGGTTTGCAGGCCTCTTATACCTTTTTGTAATGCCCTATTCCATTTGTCAGGCCCTTCATCTGCACTTTGTACATCCAGCCATACCGCTACATGGTTTGCTTCAGTTGTTTTCAGCATTTCATCCGTGTATTCATCTACTGACCCATCCAGGGCTGCTATGTCCCATTTTGCCAGGAACTGCTGCAATACTGAACTGTCCTTTGCGTTTTCAGGGGGGCTGCTCATCAATGGCATTTCCGGTGCCACTTTTTTCCATTCATAATACTGTTCTTCTTTATTCAGGTATATTACTACATTTTTTTCCATGCCTGCTTCCCTGATCATTGTATACACTTTAGCCGGATCTGCATCTTTGAAATCAAGATAGATGCCTGTTTTCCCTTTGCATGTATTTAATACTTCTTTAAACGTTGGTATTGTATAGACAGGTAGACCTTGCTTGTGCTTATCGGTAATTTTCAATTCTTTTATTTCCTTATAGCTAAGCTCATTTACTTTCCCTTTGCCATTGGTCATCCTGTCTACTGAAGCATCATGCATAATCACTAACTCACCATCTTTCGTTGTTCGTAAATCGGTTTCTATAAAGTCAGCGCCATGCTCAATTGCCTTTTCATAGGCGGCTATCGTGTTTTCAGGTACATCTACATGATCTCCGCGATGGGCTATAACTACAATTTTATTACTTACAAAAGGTAGTGTTGCTCTTTGCTGGCCCACCGATATGCGCATAATTGTTATGATCGAAGCAAGGATTAATATAAAGGGGCGCATCATGATTTTTTATAGAGATAAAATCACCGGTAGAATACTCAGCCTGAATGTCCTTTATAATCTTGTTTTAAAAGTAAAGCTGCCTGAAAAGGCAGCTTTATCTTTTTCTTCTATCTCCAAAAACTAAACGTTGAAATACTTTATTGAAGCAACCACATTTTTGAGAACTGATCATCTACAGCCGGCACTAATGTAGCTACCCCTGCATTATAGGCGTCAGCGTTTTGCCCTAATTCTTTTCCAGGGTAACGCAGGCGCAATGGGAACGGATAGGTAGTTAATAAGCCATTATTAAAAATGTCAGGTAGTTGTGTTCTTCTTATATCGAGATAAGTCTCTTCTGCAAGCATGAATAAAGCCAGCCATTTCTGGTCAGCAATTTTTGCAAGATCACCCGCATCATTACCAGGAAGTGCTATTGAAGGCTGGGAAAGATAAGTAGTGATTTTCGCATCATCTACTCCCCACCGCTCCATACTCAATGTTATTCCTTGTCTGTAATAAGTATCTGCATCACCAGAAATAAGTCCTTTACTGGCTGCTTCAGCAAGAATAAACTGAACTTCATCACTGTTCATGATCATTGCTTTCAGCAGGGGATGTATATTCTGCCTGAACAACTGAGAATATCTCGATACTTTGAAATTACCATAGATACCCGCGTTTACGATATCATAGTTACCATTGCCGTACGGATAGTCTCCGTACATACCCGGAATAAAACCAACATACACTTTATTTGAATCCAGGATATTGGCTGCCTGAGCTGCAATAGCTGGGTTACTCCTGTCTATATATTCCCAGGTAGATTCGTCAGTAAAGCCATTGGCATCGGTTGTTGTAAAACTAACGCCATTCAATAATGGGTTACTTGTCCATGGCTTTTCTACCGGGGCTAACCATATGGAAAGCCTTGGGTCATTTAACTCAGTTAATTTATCAGCTAATGTTTTTGCCGGTCTTCTTCTGTCAAATTCTGTGTAGTCCCAATTCAGGCGACCGCCTTTCCATGAATTATCTCTTGTAGTGCCAATATAATCGATAGCGGCATTATCATCATTATTTTCAAATATCGGGCGTTCTGAAGGGTTACTGATAATCGCTGTCATCTGGGCGCCTGCATCAGTTAATTTTTTGGAGGCCCGCATCAGTAAACGAAGCTTTAATGAATTAGCGAACTTCTGCCATTTTGTTTTATCCCCTCCATACATCAGGTCGTAGGTAGCGGATACAGGCTCGGTTCCGGACTTTATCATTGTATTCGCTTCATCCAGTTCAGCCAGGAGCCCTGCATAGATATCGGCCTGTTTATCGTATTTAGGATATAATATCCCTTCTCTTCCTTTCAATGCTTCAGAATAATAAATGTCGCCATAATAATCCGTCATAAAAGAGAACAATAAAGAACGGAAAATTTTAAAAATGCCTACATGTGTGGTGGAGCCTCTTTTTTCGGCAAGGCCAATAGCGCCATCAACCAGTTTCAGCACATTCATGGCGTTGTACAAATCATCAGCGGGGTCTTTAAAGCCGGCATAATAATTATCGCTTCCCTGGAAATTTCTTTCCATGTACTGCACGGCGCAGGGGAAACGGCTGTTATCATAACCAAGTCCCTGGTAAAAGGTAGCGGTTTTCATAATAATCGAAGACAGAAGAAACGGGTCATTCACATCTTCTACGGCGTCTAATTGCTGCTGGCTGTCATAGGTTCTCAATGCGTCTTTGCCGCAGGAGGCAAAAACAGCAAGGAGAACAACAGTTGCGCTTTTTATTAATAGTGATTTCATAATTATTTTATTAAATGTTGAACTTTTAAAAACCAACAGAAAGTTTTACACCATAAGAGCGGATGCTTGGCAATGTAGCACGCAGTACACCCTGGTCAGTACCTACACCCTGGAATGCAGATTCCGGATCTTCATGACGGCCGGATTTATTCCATTGGAATAGATTCCTGCCGATTAAAGAAAGGGTTACATTATAAATCTTATAGCGGCTTAATAAATTATTAGGAACGGTGTAGGCCAGGGAAATCTCTCTCAGTTTAAAGTTGGTGGCATCATAAACCCTGGTTGATGAAAAGTTCCATATTACATCACCATAACTGTTGGTGGGTACCTGGTAAAATGTATTATTCGGATCAGCACCATTTACGATATACTGATCGTCGGGTACATTATTCGGGTCTCCTGTATAGTTCGGGTTAACAAATACGCCTTTGGCATAACAGGCATCCTGTAACGCATCGGAGCGTTGCCCGTCGTTATTGCTGTTAATGGCATCGTAAGCACTGGATCCCGCTGTTGGCCATGGATGACCACCATGTGCTGCATCGCGGCCGCCGCTCCACCAGGGATTGTCGGGACCAGAGCCCAAAGTCGTGTACGCCATACCGTCAGATTCCATGTATTTCTGGTTTACAGAAATATATCTTCCTCCATACCGTAAGCTACCAACGATATTCAATGCAAACTGTTTGTAACGAAGGGTGGTGTTTACACCAAGTATAAAATCAGGATTAAAATTGCCCAGTTTATTACGATCTCTCTCATCACCTGATCTTTGGAATTCACCGCCAGAGCCATCCAGCAAATACATTCCTGCATACTTGCCTGACTTTACTTTTAAAATCGGGTTTTGCTCGTACATGCTTCCTATTTCTTCGCCTACTGCTATTTTAACGGCTTCATTTCTTCCATACCCTGCGAAGACATAGCCATTAGGAGCAAATTTGTCTGATAGCTTTGTAATGACTGCTTTGTATTTTGTAAAGCTGGCAGAAAGATCCCAGGTCAGGTCCTTTGTTTTAATCGGTGTAATGCCCAATCCCATTTCAATACCGCGGTTGCGTACATCGCCGATATTTGTCAGTATTCCATCATAACCGGTTCCCGGAACAGTTGGAATATAATCAATCTGGTCTATCTGTTTTTTCACGAAGTAAGTAAAATCAAAATGAACGCGGTTATTGAACAGGCCAATGTCGAATCCGCCTTCTGTCGTCAGAGAGTGCATCGGTTTGATATCTTTATCAACCAGGTTTTTATTAATGCTTACAGTCTTTGCAGATCCCCAGTCGCTGGCATCAAAGCTATAGGTGTCAATACTTCTCTGGCGAATAAGACCGTTGCCTACATCGGCGTGGGCTACACGAAATTTAAGAAGACTGATTGCCTTGGGCAGTTTAAATGTTTCCGAGGCTACCCAGCTTAAGGAAGCAGAAGGGTAGAAATAGTTAATCTTTTGTTCAGGCAATACTCCATTCCAGTCATTGCGGCCTGTCAGGTCGAGGAATAACTGGTTGTCATAGCCGACAGTTGCAGTTCCATATACGCTATAGGTTTGACCTGTTCCCCATCCTGAAGAAGTTGTTTGCAGCGTACCCGGTACAGCATTATTCAATGTAAATAGTTTTGGCGCTGATAACCTGCCGGCTGTCATTTCAAGATTGTTGCTATTGGAATAAGCATAATTGGCGCCGGCTGAAACGCCTACAGAAAGTTTACCAAAATTATTATTATAAGTAAGTATCGCGTCATTATTGATGAGAGAAGTATTATTATTACCGGATACATATTTACCCTGGTTATCAGGATCGCTCCATGACATTCTTTGCTCATAATATTCTTTCACATTTTCCATACCTGTTCTTACAAGGAAAGCGAAGTTTCTCGATAGCTGCCAGTCCAGCTGGATTTTACCAAAGAAATTATCCCTTTGAAAACGGTGAATATTTTCATAAGCCCACCAGTAAGGGTTTGGAAGATTTACACCCGCCTGGTCTGGTGGATCAGGGCGGTTATCATTCATCATTGCACCATTCTGGCGAATACCTTCAAATCCTTTTAGCCAGTAATTGTGCATTTCTGATAGGGGCTGCAAAGAAGTTGGCCATGCATACAATAATGTGTTTAACACTGCATCATCGCCACCACCCTGTATCCTTGCTTTGTTCGGCGCATATGTATGAATATAACTGGTGCTTACAGATACTTTTACTTTATCAGTTAGTTTATATTCGGTATTCAGTGTAATTGATTTCTGGTCAACTTTTGTATTGGGCATTACTCCTTTATTATCCATATTGGATAAGGAAAGGCGAAATGACCCCCGATCATAATTACCCTGGATGCCGATATTATTTGTAATTGTATTACCGGTTTGTAAATAAGATTCAACCGGGTTTTGGTGATTTGAATACATCGCTTTGGTACTCCATTGCTGTGTTTTCACATCCCAGTAATCTGTGGTAGTCGATCCATCAAGCTTAGGCCCCCATGTATCAGTACCATCATTCGCCCATGTATCGGCTCTTGGGCCCGGACCGAATTCGTATTGCACAGGCATGAATTGATATGCTTTATCCCATACTGCGGAAGCGTTATAAGTAACACCGATTCCTTTTCTTCCGCCTCTTCCGTTTTTCGTAGTGATCATCACTACACCATTACCCCCTTCTTTACCGTATAATGCACCGGCACTACCTCCTTTAAGGATGGTAATATTATCGATGTCTTCAGGGTTTAATTGCGAAAGAATATTTCCGAAGTCAACATTATCTTTTGTTGTTACTGTTTGTGTACCTACCGGTATACCGTCAATAACGTATAAGGGCTGACCTTTTAATGCAACGTTCCTGTCTCCGGTTGTAGGTAATGCCGTTGTGCCGCGGATGTTCACCAATACAGATGAAGTCGGGTCACTGCTCACGTTTGTAAAATTTACACCACTTACTTTGCCATCAAGTGATTTCATCAGGTTAATATTACTGGCCTTAACAAGGTCGTCTCCTTTTACTTCACCTACCGAATAACCCAATGTCCTTTTATTCCTTGTGATGCCTAACGCGGTGACCACCACGTTTTCCATTTCCCTGGCAGTTGATTCCAGGGTGATATTCAGCTGTGCTTTTCCTGCTACAGAAACTTCAGAAGTTTTATAACCTATGTGGGTAATAACAAGAACAGCTTCTGCGTTCGTTACATTTAAAGTAAAACGACCATCATTATTGGTGGTTGTAATATTTTTCGTTCCTTTTTCTGTAACTGTGGCATTTGTAACGGGGCCGTTTACATCCATTATTACGCCCCTTACTGTAAAATCGGCGGGAACAGGTGCAGACTCCGGCGCATATACTGTATTGATTGGCGCTATCTGCTTAATGATATAAACATTATTAATTTTCTCAAAAGTTAACCCGGCCGGGGTGAGTATCTTTTTTAATAAAACACCCGCCTCTGTCTTTTGTTTTTCTTCACCTTCGGCGTAGATCACCATTGTTTCTTTTAGTGCATCCGCCTGGTAACTGAAATAAATTCCATAGCTCTTCTGCAGTTTCAGCATCATATCCTGCAGTGGAATTGCTTTTAATTTTTCCTGGCTTTTGGCAGTTGTAGATTTTTTGGCAGGTTGAGGCACGGAGGCTACATCCTGGGCCGGCAATGTACTTGAACAAAGCAACGCTGCAAACATTGCCAGTAACCATACCGGTTTTGGTTTCAACAAGGTCAATTTTCTTTTCATGTCAGTGTAGTTAAGATTTTATCGGATCACCAGGCGGTTCTCTTCCTGGTTTATGTCTATATGTAAGGTTTTTGAAAGTATAGCTGTCAGCATATCCAGGTTTGTTACCGGGATAACAGCTGTTATTTTTAAATGTTTTTGATTTTCCCTTTTAAATTCTGTTGTTACACCATAATATTCTTTTACAAGTTCCGCTACTTCCTGCAATTCGGTTTGCCGGAAACTCCATTTGTTTTCTGTCCATGCAGAATAAAGCCGGGTATCCAGTTTTGTTTTTATTAATTGTTGTTCTGCTGTATCGAATTTTACTTTTTCACCCGGTAGCAGGTAAGCTTCATCAGCAGTGCCAGGTCTTGTTACTTTTACCCGGCCACTGGTAAGCCCGATGTTTGCATCTGCCGTGCGGGCATTTACATTAAACTGGGTGCCCAGCACCGTTATATCGAGTGATTTTGCGTGAACAACGAAATGCCGCTGCCCTGGCTGTTTTGTTACTTTAAAAAAAGCATTACCTTCTAAAAAAACCTCGCGGTCGGGCTGATCAAAAAAATTGTTTTTATACTTTACCGAAGAGCCTGCATTTAATATTACCACTGAACTATCGGGCAAGGTTATTTCCTTTGTTTCTTTGCCGGAGGTTATGGTTGAATAGAGGGCTGCCGGCTCATTTGTTTTAGACCGGGTCCGGAACAATACAAAAGATGAGATAAGAACAATGATGATAACAGAAGCCGCCGATAACAACCAATAATAGTTTGAATTGGAGGTTTTGCGGTCAATAATTAAATTTTCAGGTAGCAACAGCCGGTTAAAAATGTTTCTTTTTATAGAAGTCTTTTCTTCTGTTGTTAAGGGCTGTACCTGGTAGTTGTCAGATGCAAGTTCCTTCACCAGGTCGCAGGCTTTCAGAATAGTTGAGGTTTCAGCCGGGTAAAGATTGAGGTAAGATTGCCAGAAATCATCCGTTTCGGGGTCAGGTGTCAATACCCATTGCTGAAAGTATTCATCAGCAGCAAACTGTTCTTCGGCAAAACCTTTATAATATGAATAATAATGTATCACCTGCTAATTAGAGAAGTGGCGCTGAATCACATACTCAGGTAATCCGGAATATTTTAAGCGATGTACTTCCTGTTAATAAAGAAGAAGGGAAATAAAGCCAATAATAACAGAAAGCAATTGGCTGCGCAGGCGGTGTATGGTACGGAATGCAAGGTTATTGACCGATTGATAATTCATACTTAATTTATCGGCGATCTGTTCATAACTCAGTCCTTCATTAAATCGCATTTCCAATACCTGTTTCTGGCGATTGGTAAGGTTGGAAAGAGCAGCCCGCAGGCGGTGCTTTTTCTCTTTATCGATATCCGACGAGATAATAATTTCCTCTATACTATTTTCCGAAGAAGCCAATGTTTCAGGAACTGCGTAAGGAGAATACTGGCTTTCTTTTTTTAATTTCTTAAGTAGTATGCTACGCATTACTTTGATAAGATAGCTCTGCGTATGCATTACATCTCCCAATGTATTCCTGTAGTTCCAGATTTCAATAAACACTTCCTGTAAGGCGTCTTTGGCGAGCTCACGGTCCGGAGTCATGCGGAGCGCCGAAATGAAAACCTTGTCCGCATAGTTATCATAGAAATAACCTAAAGCCAGGGGATCGCCTTTTTTCAACCGCGCCCAGTAAGAAGAATCAATATGTGCTGTTTTAGCACTCATGTGTCAAAATTATTAAAGCAGTTTTCAGTCGGGACAACAAGTATGCTTTTTTAATAGAAACTTAATGCTAATGAATATATACAATTTTCGAAAATAAAACCGTATTGATCGTATTGTAATTTTCTTCTGTTAAATGGCCTTCTGCTTGTACCTGAAATGAGCCTGCTTCCCGCAGGTAAGGTAATTAATATGTGAGTAAACAAAGAGGATAAAATCAGCCTCTTTCAATCATGACAAGCATCTAAGCAGTATAGGCTTATAATATAAACAGTAATCTGAAATTAAGAGTCGGCCTTTAGCCAACTGTCCTGATCTGTCCTGATTGCTGAAAAGGGGCCGGATAAAATGGAAAACCTGTTGATAAAATGGCTTTTGGATGGTTTTTACAGGTAGCTGGGATTATAGATCATTACGCTGGTGTTTTATAATAATTATTTTACTCCCTTAGTATGATTTTAAATTACTTATCTCTATAAACTGCAATGAAGGGTAAGTCCTATCTTTAGCGGGGAAACCCGCCATATACATCTATTATTATTTACCAAAACAAGGATTGATGCATGAAGCCGATTGTACAGATATCATTAGACCTTACGAATATTGACGAAGCATTGGAAACCGCTGCTATGGCTATGCGGGCCGGTGTGGATTGGCTGGAAGCAGGCACTCCTTTAATATTGGCGGAAGGTTTGCATGGAGTGAAGAAATTAAGAGCTGCATTTCCGGGCGTACCCATTGTGGCAGACTTAAAAACAATGGATGGCGGCTACCTGGAAGCAGAGATGATGGCCAGGGCAGGCGCAACGCATGTTGTGGTAATGGCGAGGGCTCATGAAGAAACCATTAAATGCGTGGTAAAAGCCGGAAAAGATTTTGGTGTAAAAGTAATGGGCGATAACCTTGGTTGTGAGGACATGGTAGCTGCTGCCAAATGGCTCGAAAACCTGGGTTGCGATTATATTGTTCATCATATAGGGTATGATGAACGACGGGGTATTGCAGCACAGGGAAAAAGAATGCCAAGTCCGCTGGATCAGTTAGGTGCCGTGGTAGAAGCAGTAACTATTCCCGTGCAGGCAGTAGGTGGTTTGTCTTTGGAGCAAGCTATTGAATGTCCCTTGTATGGGGCTCCGCTGGTTGTTCTGGGCGCGCCGCTGACTATCGATGCAGATGCATTTAAAACAGCCGACGGTAACCTGGAAGAATCATTACGATTGATTTGTAAAAAGATTCATAGTTATGGTGAGGTAAGGAAGTTAAGTTAATTGATAGTTAGAGTTGAGTTGCTTGGTTGTTACTTCGTTAAAGAGAGCCTGGCAATCAAGCCATCAATACAATATTAAAACCTGTTTTTAAATTATGATTAGGTCAGCTGCAGTAGTAAATTATGCACCGGAAAAAAATTCGGTGGAAATAAGGGAAATCAATAAACCGGAAATAGGAGAAGAGGATGTTTTGCTTGAAGTGGCAAATGTAGGTGTTTGCGGCAGCGACTTACATCAATGGACGGCCGATCATAGCTGGCCGGTAAACTATCCTGTGGTATTGGGTCATGAGTTTGGCGGTCATATTGCAGAAGTCGGTAGCCGGGTTAAGCGTTGGAAAGAAGGTGATAGGGTAGTAAGTGAAACAGCCGCTATTATCAATCCTGATAGCCCGATGTCAAGGGCCGGCTTGTATAATCTCGATCCCGATCGCAAAGGATTTGGCTATGGTGTTAATGGTGCAATGACAAAGTATGTACGGGTACCTGCCCGTTGTTTGCATTATGTGCCTGATCAGCTTTCATTTGAACAGGCTTGTTTAACTGAGCCCTGTTGTGTTGCATATAATGCAATTGTCGAAAATTCGCGAATTAAACCAGGTGACCGTGTTATCGTACTGGGCCCGGGTACGATAGGGATTCTTTGCGCTGCAGTAGCGAAGCTATGTGGCGCGGATGTAGCAGTGGTAGGGTTGGAAGCAGATACCCATCGTCTAAATATTGCAAGACAATATGGATGCGAGCCGATAATCGGGGATGCAACGGAATGGGCTAAACGAAAAGACGGGTTAGGTGCCGATTTTATCATTGATGCTGCAGGGGCAAGTATTACATTGAAAATTGCATTGCAATTAGTACGGCCGAATGGCCATATTACTAAAGTTGGCTGGGGGCCACAGCCATTGGGCTTTTCGTTGGATCCGTTGGTGCAAAAAAATGTTACACTGCAGGGAAGTTTCAGTCATAATTGGCCGATATGGGAAAAAGTTATTTCATTATTAGCCTCTGGTAACCTGGATGTAAAACCAATTATCGGCGGGGTATGGCCAATAACCGAATGGCATGAGGCATTTGAAAAAATGCATAAAGGGGAAGTGGTAAAAAGTGTATTGAAACCTGTTTAATAGTCAGCTATGCGTTTGCAGAATAAAGTCATAATAGTAACCGGGAGCACAACCGGTATTGGTAAAGCGATTGCAAAACGATGCGTGGAAGAGGGAGCGAAAGTTGTTTTGCATGGTTTGGAAGAACAATGGGGTAAAGATGTGCTGAATGAGATAGGAAATGATAAAGCGGTATTGCATATTGAAGATATCAGTAATGAAGGGGCAGCTGAACGATTAGTACAATTGGCAGTAAAAACTTTTGGCCATCTGGATGCTGTTGTAAATAACGCAGCAATTGTTGCCTCTTCTAATATCCATACAACTGATTTAAGTTTTATCAGAAAAATACTGGAAGTAAATACCATTGCTCCATTCTCTTTAATCAAAGCGGCCTTACCTTATTTAACCAGACAAAAGGGTTGCGTATTAAACATTGGTTCGGTGAATGCATATAGTGGCGAGCCGAATTTATTCGCCTACAGTGTGAGCAAAGGCGCCTTGATGACAATGACAAGAAATCTCGGTGATACATTATTCCGCGAAAATCATGTTCGGGTGAACCAGGTTAATCCGGGCTGGGTGTTGACAGAAACAGAAAAGCAACGTAAGAAAGATCATGGGCTTGCCGAGGATTGGTATAAAGATTTGCCATCTGTGTATGCACCTGCGGGAAGGATATTGTGGCCTGCAGAAATTGCTGCTGCAGCGGTTTACTGGCTGGCTGATGAAAGCGGCCCCATCAGCGGGCAGGTAGTGGATATTGAGCAACATCCCTTTATTGGCCGCAACCCGCCAAAAGATTCTTCAACGATCAGGACTTCCAAATAACTAACGGTAATCAATATGCCAAAATTAGCAGCATTTCCGAAAGCTTTTATGCAGGCTTTGTGCAAGGATGGGACCATGAAAGTAAGTGAATGGATTGGACTTGCTTCAACGCTTGACATTGAAGGCCTGGAATGGTATGCCGGCTTCCTGGAAATGAACGATAAAAAGAACTGGCCTTTATTCCGGCAAATGGTGAGTGATACGGGAAAAGTAATTCCAATGATGTGTTGTTCTCCTGATTTTACATACCCGGATAAAAAGATCCGTGACAAAGAAGTTGAAAAGCAAAAGATGTGGATTGATATGACCCATACATTGGGCGGATCATATTGTCGTGTTTTATCGGGGCAGAGAAGACCGGAGTTATCCGTAGAGGAAGGGGTAAAGCTGGCAGCAGACTGCATTTATGAATGTCTGCCCTATGCGCAGGAAAGAAATATAACGCTGATACTGGAAAATCATTACAAAGATGATTTCTGGGAATATCCTGAGTTCGCACAAAAAATGGATGTATTCTGTAAACTGGTAGATGCGGTTCAGCATCCTTTCTTTGGGGTAAACTATGATCCCAGTAATACATATCTCGCTGGTGAAGATCCGGTTGAATTATTAAAGAAAATTTCGCACCGTGTTGTTACCATGCATGCCAGTGACCGGTACCTGAAATATGGAACAATTGATGACCTGCGCAGGGAGGAAGGCGGTGCAGCAGGTTATGCGAAGCGATTAAGCCATGGTGAAATAGGGAAGGGGTTAAATGATTATGATGCCATCTTTTCAGAATTAAAAGGAGTAGGTTTCAACAGTTGGATCAGTATTGAAGATGGTGTTGACGGAATGGAACAGTTGGAGAGAAGTGTTTCATTTTTAAGAAAAAAAATAAAAGAATACTGGCCCTGATATTTTTACCTGTTAAATTGTTTTTAGCAGACCGGTAACCAGTTGTCTTTTGTAGACAGCCAGGTTATTTAATAATTTATCTCTACCACTTTCTTATTGTGCAGTTTCTGCATTTGTGGAGGTACGATGTTTAATATCTCTTCTCTTAATTTCTGGATCAGTCTTGTTTTAATATAGTTGCGATGTGTAACCAGGCTTACCTCGCGGACAGGGCTCGGCTTTCTTAATCTTTTTACAAGTTTCAGTTGCGGTTTACTGAATTCCATAATGGCCAGTTCGGGTAATATGGTGATACCATCACTTTTGTCGACCATCCGCTTAAGGGTTTCAATATTGCCTGTTTCATACCTGAAATGCAGATCGCTGCTTTTTTTCAGTTCACACAGGTTTAATATCTGTGACCGGAAACAATGGCCTTCTTCAAGCAACCAAAGCTGGCGGGGATCTATTTCTTTTGCCAGTACGTATCGTTTATCAGACAATGCATTTTTTGCAGATACATAAACAAACAATTCTTCATAAAAAAGAATATCCTCTTTTATAGATAGGTCTTTCAGGGGCGTAACGACAATACCGCAATCCAGCCGGCTGCTCTTGAGCTCATGGATTACATCCTCTGTAATATATTCTTTAATCACGAGGTTCAACTGGGGGTATTTTTCTTTCATGGATTTATAAAGCGGCGGCAGCACATAAGGAGCGAGGGTGGGAATAATACCAATGCGCAATTCCCCGGTAAGGGTATCTTTCTGGTCATTGATAATCTGGCGCACCATTTGGGCCTCTCTTAATACAATGCGGGCCTGTGCGATAATACCGATACCGATTTCCGTAGGAATAACCGGTTGTTTGGTACGATCAAAAATTTTTACTCCCAGTTCTTCTTCCAGTTTTTGAATCTGCATACTCAGTGTGGGTTGGGTAACAAAACATTTTTCAGCAGCCAGTGCAAAATGGCGGTGTGTGTCGAGGGCTGTAATATATTCCAGCTGGATAATGGTCATAGATAAAAACTATTTAATCATAAAAATAATCAATTAGATTTATTGAAAACAGACGCTTAGTTTTGATAGGAATTAAATCATATACGGTTAAACCAGTTCTAATTAATCTATTTTCAATTTTAAAAAAATGAATAGTCGCACATCTGACAGCGCATTAGCTGAAGTAAACACAAACGGTGCAGCCAAATGCCCTTTTTCAGGCGGAGCCCATAAACAAAGCGGGGGCGGTGGTACAAGAAACCGCGATTGGTGGCCCAATCAACTTAAATTGAATATCCTTCGCCAGCATTCATCGTTGTCCAACCCAATGGATGAAACTTTTAATTACGCAAAAGAATTTAAAAGCCTGGACTTCGGTGCTGTAAAAAAGGACATCATTAAACTAATGACAACTTCACAGGATTGGTGGCCGGCCGATTATGGCCATTATGGTCCTTTTTTTATCCGTATGGCATGGCATAGCGCTGGCACATACCGTATTCATGATGGTCGCGGCGGGGCTGGCAACGGCACACAACGTTTTGCACCACTGAATAGCTGGCCGGACAATGCTAATCTTGATAAAGCCCGCTTACTGTTATGGCCTGTGAAAAAGAAATATGGAAAAAAATTGTCGTGGGCGGATCTTTTGATCCTGACAGGTAATTGCGCACTGGAATCGATGGGCTTAAAAACCTTTGGATTCGGAGGGGGCCGCGAAGATGTATGGGAGCCAGATGAAGACGTGTATTGGGGTTCTGAAAAGACCTGGCTGGGTGACGAACGCTATACCGGTGACAGGGAATTGGAGAATCCATTAGCCGCCGTACAAATGGGGTTGATATATGTAAACCCGCAAGGGCCTAATGGAAATCCTGATCCACTGGCAGCGGCACGGGATATCCGTGAGACGTTTGGCCGTATGGCAATGAATGATGAGGAAACAGTAGCATTGATTGCCGGTGGTCATACTTTTGGTAAAACACATGGTGCTGCCAATCCGGATAAATATGTAGGGAAAGAACCTGCTGCTGCAGGCCTTGAAGAGCAAAGCCTCGGATGGAAAAATACATTTGGTAAAGGAAATGCGGGCGATACGATTACAAGTGGGTTGGAAGGAGCATGGACAACAACCCCTGCAAAATGGAGCAATAATTTTTTTGAGAACCTTTTCGGCTACGAATGGGAACTAACCAAAAGCCCTGCTGGGGCACATCAATGGAAGCCTAAAAATAATGCAGGAGCAGGATTAGTACCGGATGCCCATGATGCTGCCAAACGTCATGCACCATTTATGTTAACTACTGATCTGGCTTTGAGATTTGATCCTGCGTATGAGAAAATATCCAGGCATTTTTATGAACATCCGGATGAATTTGCGGATGCCTTTGCCCGTGCCTGGTTCAAACTGACACACCGCGACATGGGACCACGTGCCCGTTATCTCGGACCAGAAGTTCCTGCTGAAGAATTAATCTGGCAGGATCCTATTCCGTCAGTAACGCATAAGCTCGTGAATGAAAAAGATATTGCCACATTAAAAGAAAAAATACTTGCATCCGGTTTACCTGTATCGCAATTAGTAGCTACCGCCTGGGCTTCTGCATCTACTTTCCGTGGTTCGGACAAACGTGGTGGTGCCAATGGCGCCCGCATCCGCCTTGCGCCGCAGAAGTATTGGGAGGTAAACAACCCGATACAATTAGCAAACGTAATAACTACACTGGAAGCAATTCAGCAGGATTTCAATAAAGCGCAGACAGGCGGTGTAAAGGTTTCATTGGCAGATTTAATAGTATTAGCAGGTAATGCAGGAATTGAGCAGGCTGCTAAGAATGCGGGTTATAATGTTTCGGTTCCATTTACAGCAGGCCGCGCAGATGCTTCACAGGCACAAACGGATGTAGAATCATTTGCCGTTCTTGAGCCGGTAGCGGATGGTTTCAGGAATTATTTGAAAGAACGTTCAGATGCAACGGCAGAAGAATTGCTTATCGATAAAGCTCAATTACTGACTTTGACAGCACCAGAAATGACCGTCTTGTTAGGAGGCCTCCGTGTGCTGAATATAAATTTTGACCAGTCGCAGCATGGCGTGTTTACTAAAAACCCGGGAACACTTACCAATGATTATTTTGTAAACCTGCTCGATATAGGCACATCATGGAAAGCAACTTCGGATACAAAACGTGTATTTGAAGGACGTGACCGTGCAACAGGCGAGCACAAGTGGACAGCAACACGGGTTGACCTTGTTTTTGGTTCCAACTC
>JAFDYH010000125.1:0-1842 GCA_018267535.1 Bacteroidota bacterium | reverse complement strand
CAGGTTGCCCCTTTTTTCTTGAAGTAGATAACTAACCCTGATGATTAACCGAAATAAGTCGTATTTATCAGGTATAAGGTACAACTTTCAGGTTGATTTTAATAGATCCGATTCAGCCACGAAAGTTATTTCGCTAACCTGCTGTGTAGGGTTTAAAAACGGTTGATTTTTTTCAGCCTTGTTATTTGCTCACTTTTTCAACCTTTATTTCTTCTCCTTCCAATTCACCGGTAATGGTTACTTTGTCGCCAATAAAGTTTGCTACTTTTTTTGGGTTTTTAAATTTATATACTTTGTCACCAACAACTAATACAGGCGCTTCGCCTCCCTTCACGCATTTTTTTGCACAATCTGCATGTTCTGCGTTGTTGCCTTTGGCACCGCAATGGGCATCACTGATAAAGCCTGTCCAGGTGCCTTTATCAGCTGCATAAAGAGTAAATGTAAATAACAAAACGAGGGGTAATACCAGCTTTTTCATATCAACAAGTTTAAAGATGAAAAATTGATTCATTCTAAGTTACGGATATTTTACGTCTTTGGATGGAAGTAGGGGAATAGATTCTGTTAAACCTGTCACTTTTCCCGCCGTTTCTGAAAATATAGAAAAGGAATTTTTAAGTAATGCAGAATAAAAATGTATGCGTTTGGCAGCAACTAAGATTATCTTACAATAAAAATTGTAACGGTAATTTACCGGTAATTCATGTGCTTTATAACAGTTGTAAACGCATATATAGCGTTTCAGGATAGTCTTTAAGTAGGTTTCTTTCCAAACAGTTTGGCAAATAAAGGTCTGATAAACCTGTAAATAACAAAACTCAAAGCAGCCATTAATAAAATAAAAGCCGTTGGCAAAACGGCTCCGAACGTATAGGTCATCCCCAGAATAAAACCCAATATAAGTTCGGCATAAAAAAGCGGAACGAAAAGGCTAAGTAATAAAATGAGGTAGAGGACATTGTCCAGGAATAGTTTAAAGTTAGTAAGGAAAGGAACTGCCAGTAAAATTCCAAAGAATAGCCCGAAAGAAAATAACCTCAGAAATTTGATCGTTTGATGGTTGCTTTCCCGCATTGACGCCCCATGCTGCATTAACCTTTTTTCAATTCTACTTAGCAGAAGCCAGGTTAGAACCGGAAGTAATAAGGCGCCCCACCAATTGGAGATTACTGGCAGGTCTTTCCGGTCAAGGATATGATGCCCGGGAACGCCTCCATGAACCTGCTGCCCTAACAACAACCCGAGAATTAATATTGTAATAATTCCGGTGATAAGAATTTTTATAAGGGTCAACTTTTGCACTTGCATTTTTCAGATTCCCGGGATGTACCCAGGTAGTAAATATATTGATCTTAGGAGAGCTGTTGGTTTTTTTAATTCAGTCTTCTATATTCTACAGGGCTTTGCCCTGTTTTTTGTTTGAAGAGTTTACTAAAATATTGCGGGTACTCAAAACCCAGTGAATAGGCAACTTCACTTACTGAATTGTTGGTGTTGAGCAAAATATTTTTAGCCTCTTCAATGAGGTAAAAATGAATATGGTCTTGTGCGTTCATTCCTGTTTCTTTCTTAAGCAAATCGCTTAAATAACTTGCAGATAAATGAACATGGTCTGCTAAATATTTTACAGTTGGTAAACCTGCATTTTTCAATTCCTCAGATTTAAAATATTCCTTTAAGAGCTTTTCAATTTTTGTAACTGTATCCGAATTGTTGTTCTTACGGGTAATAAATTGTCTTTCATAATAGCGGTTACACAAATTGAACAATAACTCTAATGAAGATGCAATAACCGTTTGACTGTGGTTGTCTATTCGTTCCGAAATTTCTTGTTTAATC
>JAFDYH010000124.1:2398-4293 GCA_018267535.1 Bacteroidota bacterium | reverse complement strand
AAAAATAATAAGGATATGGATACAGCAATTATAGATATCAGGAACCTGACACTGGAAGATTACCATGGCTTGAAAGAATCAATGATACAAGCCTATGCAAGCATGGGGGGCCAATATTGGAAAGAAGAATCATTAAAAAGGCTGATTTCAAAATTCCCGGATGGCCAAATTGTAATAACCTATAATGATAAAGTAGTTGGCTGCTCCTTATCACTCATCGTCAACTATGAGAAATTTGGCGATAACCATACCTATAAAGACATTACTGGTAATTACAGTTTTGAAACACATGACCCCAAAGGCGATACGTTGTATGGAATTGAAGTGTTTGTTCACCCGGACTACAGAGGCATGCGGCTCGCAAGGCGTTTATATGATGCCCGAAAAGTATTGTGCGAACGGTTAAATTTAAAATCTATAATCGCGGGAGGCAGGATACCGAAATACGGCATGTACGCCAGTGAATTGACACCCCGTGAATACATTGAAAAAGTAAAGGCAAGAGAAATACTGGATCCTACTCTTACTTTTCAATTATCAAACGACTTCCAGGCAAAAAAAATAATCCGCAATTATTTACCTGAGGATGAAGAAAGCAAAGGCTTCGCAACATTGCTCGTATGGCACAATGTGTATCATGATTCTGAAAAAAGTATACTCCTCCGAAAAAAAGATATCGTCAGAATTGGCCTTGTACAATGGCAAATGAGGCCCTACAACAGCACTGAAGATTTTTTGAAGAACATTGATTATTTCGTAGATGCTGTAAGTGATTATGAATCCGACTTCATCCTTTTCCCTGAATTATTCAACGCCCCGTTAATGGGAAGGTTCAATGATATGAACAGCCGGCAAGCCATAAAAGAACTTGCGCAGTTTACAAAACCAATTATTGATGAAATGAGCAAGATGGCCGTATCCTACAATGTAAATATTATCGCTGGTAGCATGCCGGAGATAAGGGATGAAAAAGTATACAACGTATCATATGTTTTGCAGCGTAATGGAAAAGCTGACAGTATAAGCAAAATACATATCACTCCTTCCGAAGAATATGAATGGCAGATAGAAGGCGGAAATAAAATCCAGGCAATTGAAACTGACGCCGGAAAAATCGGTGTGCAGATTTGTTATGATGTTGAATTTCCTGAAATGACCCGGATTCTCGCAGACCAGGGTATGCAGATTTTATTTGTACCCTTTCTAACTGATACACAAAACGCTTATAACAGGGTTCGTTTTTGTGCACAAGCAAGGGCGATTGAAAATGAGTGTTTCGTTGCCATTGCTGGCAATGTTGGCAACTTACCTAAAGTAACAAATATGGATTTACAGTTTGCCCAATCAGCTGTTCTTACGCCTTCAGACTTTGCTTTTCCGATAAACTGTATTAAAGCAGAAGCTACCCCTAATACGGAAATGATAGTAGTAAGTGACGTGGACTTATCATTGCTTACTGAACTACACAATTATGGAAGTGTGCAAACGATGAAAGACAGACGAAATGATTTGTACCAATTAAAATTCGATAACAATGTCATTGAATAGTTATCGCTTTCAAAGATAATATATCGGGGCGAAGGCTATGCTTTAGACCGAACAAGAGAGACTTTATTATTCGCCAAAAATGTATCTATCCTATAAAATTATTTTCTTTCTATGCTGATATCAACCTAAGGCAACTTCACCTGCGTGGTATCCGTCTTCAATGTCGGCACTACATACCCTCCGGAATCCAGCATCGTTTTAGGGAATAATTTTTTTAAGGCAAGCCAATCAGTCCGGTCAACTGCAGATTGATACAGGTAAATACTTCGCAGCGCTTTTATACTTTTTAGTTCACCAACGCCTTTCGCCGTTACGCTTGTGTGAACCAAATTAATATAATGAAGATT
>JAFDYH010000124.1:0-2355 GCA_018267535.1 Bacteroidota bacterium | reverse complement strand
TGTAAACGGGTAATATTTCCCAGTTTAGAAATCAGCTGCATACCGGTATCGGTCAGGCTGCTGTTGCCAAGGTTTAACCATACCAATTGTTGTTGTATCGGTTGCAGTAATTTCAACAAAGTATCTGTACCTCTGGCAACCGTTACAAAACTGGCGGAGAGATAATTACTGTTTTGTGCAACCGGCACAACGATAACACCTGCTTTTTTTAATTCATTAATTGCAGCATCATCTGCTTTCTTCACATCAGCCTGTGGAATATCTGCCATTGAATTATCGCTTACTGATGAACCCGTTTGCAAAGCATCCAGTACCGGTTTTATTTTATCGGTTTGCGGTAATTCTTTTATCTTTTTTGTAAAGGAAGCGCCGGTACTGATCCACCAATTGATGAGTTCAATTTCGTTCTTTGTCAGTTGCGTTTTTTCGGAAGGGGCCATATGATCTTTATTATTCAATGGCAGCAGCAAACGTTTCATCATTTCCCCTTCATCAGGTTTGCCGGGCACAATAGCTTTTCCATCTTCACCTCCTTGTATAATGAATTCGGGTGTATCCAATCTTAGCTTTCCTTTCTTTTTATTGGGGCCATGACAACTATAGCAACGGGCCTGGAACAAAGGCTGTATAGCATCGGTATATAATGCAGCTTCCGGCACATTAGCAATAGGCTTTATAGCCGGGCCTTTATGTTCTTCTTTATTAAACCCTTCAGTCAGGTAACCCGAACCATGCGTTAACGATCCTCCTAAATGCCCGGTAATACTGACTAATAGGATTAAAATTAATGCAGCCAACCGGGCAGCTCTCTCACCAATTGAAAACTGGTATAAAATATATAAGATCAATGAAACTATCGCAACGATTATTCCTAACCATTGGTGTTTGCCGACAAGGTCGGCATCATAGTCGCCACTTTGAGAAAGAAAATAACCGCTGATACAAGATCCAATAGCGCTGATCATTCCCCAAAACAACATTACAGGTATAGCTGGCTGTAAAAAAACAAACTTATTGCTTAATGTAAGCCATTGAAAAAAGCATCCTAATAATAATATTCCGATAGGCAGGTGAACCAATAAAGGGTGCAGGTGTCCTATAAAATCAAGAAAAGATAGCAGTGTCATGAAATAATAATCGAAAGTTTATTGATAACGCTTACGGAGCAACTTCATCATGTATACATTGATTTCCCATTGATTTGCCAATGGCTGTTGCGTGTAGGGCAATGTTGGCATATACGTTGGCGGTCCGAATTCTGTAAGAACCGTCATCCTTTCTCCATTTTTCTTTTTGCGTTCCGCTACTTTATCCCACCATGCAAAATGAGCTTTCACTGCATCATCCCATTCCGGCGCACGGGGATCATTTACCTGCGGCCCCTCCGAATGACCTATCCGTGCATGGATATGCTCCACTCTTTCCAATGCCAGGTTTACTGTTTCCCTCTGATCACCTAACAGGCTTTCATGCACATTGCACCAATGTGATACATCGAATGTCAGCTTTAACTCAGGGTATTTTTGAATATACTCTTTGGCAACGTGAGCAGCAAACATAATGCGGCTGCGATGGGTTTCATGACAAATTGTAATACCTGTTTCTTTTGAAAGGCCGATAGTATGTTCAATAAATTTCTTATTTACATCAAAGCCAAAATGATCCCGACCCGAATGGCAATTAATATATAAAGGTGTTTGTATTTTCTGCCTTGCGGCCGCGTCGATCATTTTTTTAAAATAATCCAGGTGCTCCTGCGGATTGGATTGCCCACCTCCACATAAAAAGCCAACATCCAATTGATGTTTTTTTAAGGCAGCAAACATTTCGTCCTGCGCAGCTTTATTATCTGTCGGCCACCATATCTCAATGCCATCATATCCATCTTCTTTTACCCTCGCACAATATGCATCCATACTGCCCTCAAAGCCCCAGTTGGTAGCTAGTACTTTCAGTTGAAAACCGGTATTCGTCACAAAATCACGCTGGTTGGTTAATGCAAAGGAATTTAAAGAGGAAATTAAGGCAGACGTGCTTGCAGCAGCGCTCAACTTAACAAATTTTCTTCGTGTAAATCTCATTTCATTTTTTTCTTGTAGAAAAGATAACGATCACTTTGATTATACTAAAAAGGATTTTAATTAACGGTTACATCATGCTATAATTTCATGTATCACCCTTCCTGCTACATCTGTAAGCCGGAATGGCCGTCCCTGGGACGGATAGGTGAATTGTTCATGGTCAAAGCCCAATTGATTCAGGATGGTTGCCTGTATATCAAAAGCCTCTACTTTACCACTTACAACATTATACCCGATTTCATCCGTTTCTCCATAGCTAAAGCCTTTTTTAATA
>JAFDYH010000123.1:9796-28939 GCA_018267535.1 Bacteroidota bacterium | reverse complement strand
GATGTCAATAAAATTTATTTGCAAAAGGGAACGCTGAAAGTTGCAGTGATGGATAGGGGAACAGCCTGGCTGGATACAGGTACCTTTGATTCACTCAGCGATGCCAGTGAATTTGTGAGGGTAATTGAGAAAAGGCAGGGTAATAAAATAGGGTGTATTGAAGAAATCGCTTATCACAACGGTTTTATTAGTAAGGAGCAATTGCTGGTAATAGCAGATAGTCTTTCAAAAAGCGGGTATGGCGTTTACCTGAAAAATATTTCCTGAACCTGGTTTTGAAAATAAACTACCTGTTTGAATATAAAAAATGTGGTTTCTTGTAGGGAATAATTGTAAGCATTACATAAATACATTTTAGAAGTTTATCCTTATAATATTGATAGCTTTTTGTGACAGGAAATAAGCTAAAAGACATTAAATAAATCTTATTGATGAAAAACTTTGTACTGATTGGTGCTGGAGGTTATATAGCCCCCCGCCATATGAAAGCGATTAAAGAAACCGGTAACAACCTGCTGGCTGCTGTAGATAAACATGATTCTGTGGGTATTCTTGATTCTTATTTTCCGGATACGGAATTTTTTACTGAATTTGAACGGTTTGACCGGCACGTGGAAAAGCTAAGGAGGCAGGGAACGAAAATTGACTATGTATCCGTTTGTTCCCCTAACTATCTTCATGATGCCCATATTCGCTTTGGATTCAGGACAGGCGCCGATGTTATTTGTGAGAAACCGTTAGTACTTAACCCCTGGAATATTGAAGCACTGCATGAAATCGAAAAAGAAACAGGGAGAAAGGTTTTTAATATTTTGCAGTTAAGACTTCATCCAAAGATTATTGAGCTAAGACAAAAAGTACAGTCGCAGAGTAACCGGATATATAACATTGATCTTACCTATATTACTTCAAGGGGGCACTGGTATTTTACCAGTTGGAAAGGCGATGTTTCAAAAAGCGGTGGTATTGCCACCAATATCGGCGTACACTTTTTTGATATGCTCATCTGGATTTTCGGCGGCGTAAAAAGAAATATTGTACACTTGCTGGAACCGGATAAAGCAAGTGGTTATATAGATCTGGAGAAAGCAAGAGTGAGGTGGTTTTTAAGTATAGATGTAAACTCGATTCCGGCTCCCATAAGAGAGGCGGGTAAAAAAACGTACAGGAGCCTGCAGATTGAAGGAGACGAGTTTGAATTTAGTGAAGGGTTTACAGATCTTCATACACGCAGCTACGAAGAAATATTGAATAATAACGGATTCCCGATAAAGGAAGTCGTTCCCTGTATCGAAGTTGTACATGAAATACGTAACGCTAAGCCCATAGGAAAAATGGGTGATTTCCATCCGCTGGCTTTTAAGTAAGAAATAGTATCCTGATTCAGCTTCCTTTTTAAAATGGCTTTGGAATTGATGTTAAATTATTTTATGAGGTCATTGCAACAATTTCAGCCCCTCAAAATTATTCTTTATCATGTCTCATCATATCATAATAGAACCCGGGCGTACTGAAAAAAATTACTGGAAAGATCTGTGGCGTTACCGTGAATTGTTTTATATCCTTAGCTGGAGGGATATAAAAGTACGTTACAAGCAAACAACGCTGGGAGTTCTTTGGGCTATTATACGGCCTTTGCTGACAATGATTGTATTCACGTTTGTATTTGGGCGGGTGGCCAATATGAAGGTAGATGGTGCTGCCCCCTATGCAATTATGGTCTTTGCAGGATTACTACCATGGCAGTTTTTTTCTAATGCCTTGTCTGAAAGCAGTAATAGCCTTATAGGGAATGAAAGATTGATTACTAAAATTTATTTTCCAAGATTAATTATCCCGGTAAGCTCAGTTATTACCAGTTTTATCGATTTCCTGATTTCATTTGCAATTCTGCTGGTGCTGTTTATTGTATATAGGTATACGCCACCCGTTGAAATTTTCCTGATGCCTGTATTCTGGATATTGGCATTCCTGGCTTCATTCGGACCGGGTTTATACCTTACCGCATTGAATGTAAAGTATCGCGATTTCAGGTATATTATTCCATTCATTGTTCAATTCGGTCTTTTTATTTCGCCTGTCGGTTACAGCAGTTCGCAGATTCCGGATAAATGGAAATGGCTTTATTCCTTGAACCCAATGGTAGGCGTAATAGATGCATTTCGTTGGTGTATTGTAAAAAATGCCCCTAACCCAATGCTTTCTTATTCCTTTTATGTATCCCTCGCGGTAATTGTATTTTTTATGTGGCTGGCCATTTACCAGTTCCGGAAAATGGAAAAGAACTTTGCAGATCTTATATGACAAATGTGAAATCCGGTGATTGCTTTTAAGAAGAAGGATAATGAGTGATTTGGTTATTAAAGCAGGGGGATTGTCAAAAAGGTATTTTATTACTCATGAAGCGCCGGCTGACTACAATACTTTTCGCGATAAAATAGCACATACAGTAAAGAATTTATCCGGTAAAAAAAAAGTGGGTAGGGAAAGAGAAGAGTTCTGGGCGTTGAAGGATGTGAGTTTTGAAATTAACAAGGGTGATTCAGTAGGTATAATCGGAAGAAATGGCGCAGGTAAAAGCACCCTTCTTAAAATACTAAGCCGCATTACAGAACCCACGAAAGGCATTGTTGAAATTAATGGCAGGGTATCCTCATTACTTGAAGTAGGAACAGGTTTTCACCCGGAACTGACAGGACGTGAGAATATTTTCCTGAATGGTGCCGTATTGGGAATGAGTAGGCCTGAAATAAAAAGCAAATTTGATGATATTGTTGAGTTTTCAGGAGTAGAGAAATTCCTGGATACACCGGTAAAAAGATACAGCAGTGGGATGTACCTGCGTCTCGCCTTTTCAGTAGCTGCTTATCTTGAACCTGAAATATTGATAGTAGATGAAGTATTGGCTGTTGGAGATGCAGAGTTTCAGAAAAAGTGCCTTGGCAAGATGGATAAGGTAAACCGGGAAGAAGGAAGAACAGTACTTTTTGTGAGTCATAACTTAGAAGCTATTCAGCAGTTTTGTACAAAAGGTATTTTATTGCAAAACGGACAGCTTATACAATCCGGCACTATGAAGAGTGTGGCAGCGGAGTATATTGCAGGATTTTCTGTTCAGCATACAGAAGAAAGATGGAAAGATGAAGAAGCACCGGGCAATACAAATGCAAGGTTGATGGCTGCTAAAGTTTATGATGCAATTAGCGGAAATGTATCCGACTTTAATACCGCCAGCGGGTTCGTGCTTGAGCTCGTAATCGATTACCGGAATAAGGAAAGAAAACAATTGGATATCACATACCACCTGGTTGACGAGAAAGGAGTACTGGTTACTGTATCTTCTTCCGCCTTTTGCCTTGAAAAAAGATACTATGAGCCTGGTAAGCTGAATATTAAAACATCTTTTCCCGGGAATGTGCTGAATGAAGGTACCTATACATTTTCAAGGATTCTCCTGGTTGTAAACAGGGAAGATGTGATAGCTGAATGGAATGATGTTGTTTCCTTTACGGTGTTACCGCCCCCTGTCAGCACATTTGTCGGGCAAAACGGGAAAGAAGGCGTAATAAAAATTAATAACCTTCCCTGGCACATAACTGTTGCGGATGTCAATTAATGTAACCCGTACATTCCTGCCCCCGTTTGATGAATATACAACCCAGTTAAAGAGAGCATGGGATAAAGGATGGATAACGAATAACGGGGAACTGGTCCGGGAACTTGAACAAAAATTAAAAGAATACCTGGGTGTAAAGCATTTGTTGTTTTGTAGTAATGGTACAACAGCGCTTCAAATAGCGATTAAGGCTTTAAATATTACAGGGGAGATCATTACAACTCCCTATTCTTATGTCGCTACAACCAATGCTATTTTATGGGAAAACTGTACCCCGGTTTTTGTAGATATTTCGAATAAGGATTTTTGCATTGATACAAAAAAAATAGAAGGCGCTATTACGTCCGGCACACAGGCCATTCTTGCTACTCACGTGTATGGACTTCCCTGTAATATAGAAGAGATACAAACAATAGCGGGAAAATATGATTTGAATGTCATCTATGATGGTGCACACGCCTTTGGCTGCGAATATGGTGGTCAATCGCTACTGAACTATGGAGATATAACAATATGCAGTTTTCATGGTACTAAAATCTTTCATACTGCCGAGGGCGGTTGTATCATTTGCCGCGACGAGACTTTATACAAAAAGCTTTTCCTGATACGGAGTTTTGGACATAGCCTGGACGATTATTACTACGTCGGTATAAATGCAAAAAACTCAGAGCTACATGCGGCGATGGGCCTTTCTGTTTTACCATATGTAAAAAAGAATATTGAAAAAAACAGGCTGCTGTTTTACCGCTATTTAAAAAACTTAAACGATCCGTTTTTACAGTTCCTTGTTCCTGGTGAGGTTTTTTCATATAATTACGGTTATTTTCCTGTTGTATTTGAAAGCGAGGAGGTTTTAGTGAAAGTCAAAAAGAAACTGGAGGAAGAAATGATTTTTCCGAGAAGGTATTTTTATCCTTCACTTAATACGTTGCCTTTCCTTAAAGACACCAATGATTGCCCGGTTAGTGAAAGTATAAGTCGTAAAGTTTTATGTCTCCCTCTATACGGACAATTGACAGGTGATGACGTGGATAGAATATCATCACTGGTTTTAAAGGTTATCAGAAAATGAAGCTGGCCATTATGCAGCCTTATGTTTTTCCTTATATCGGGTATTTTCAGTTGGTAAGTGCTGCAGATAAGTTTGTTATCTACAATGATGTATATTATATAAAGCAGGGTTGGATAAATAGAAATAGAATTTTGTTGAAGGGAGCCCCTCATTTATTTACCATACCGGTTACCGGGGCAAGTTCCTTCCGGCTAATCAGGGAAATAAAACTTTCTCCGGACTTGTTTATTAAATGGAAACAAAAATTTTTTAAACTGTTGCATTCGGCTTATGCGAAAGCACCCCATTATAGCGCAGTTATCGCACTGGTGAAAGAAGCATTTAATAAAGAAGCGGCAACTATAAGTGAACTTGCAGTCAACAGCATCAAAAGCACACTTTCTTATCTT
Organism: Bacteroidota bacterium; assembly: GCA_018267535.1. Taxonomy (GTDB): domain Bacteria; phylum Bacteroidota; class Bacteroidia; order Chitinophagales; family Chitinophagaceae; genus JAFDYH01. The sequence continues at coordinate 23,862 of JAFDYH010000123.1, read as the reverse complement.
CAGATACCTGCAAAACTGATTTTATCATCTGCCACCTATTCAAATCAAAAGCTGGCAGGCGCAGAAAGAGTAATTGATATTTGTTTGCAGGAAAAAGCGTCAATCTATATTAATGCACCGGGGGGTATGGAACTATATGATAAATCATATTTCCAATCTTGGGGTATTGAACTAAAGTTTATAAAGCCAGGAAATATAGTTTATAAGCAACTGGAAGGTGAATTCGTTCCTGCCCTTTCTATAATTGATGTGATGATGTTTAATTCTGTATCCGACATACGGGTAATGCTGAACAACTACACCTTATAGAGCAGCTATGGCAAACAAGGATGTAATTATTTTCGGAACGGGACAGTTGGCAAGTCTGGCCCATTTTTACCTGAAGTATGACAGCCCATATAATGTTGCCGCGTTTACTGTAGATAAAAGCTATAAGCAGTTTGATGTGTTTGAAGAAAAGCCTGTAATTGCTTTTGAAGAAGTCGAAAAGCATTACTCCCCTTTATTATTCAGCATGTTTTTGCCAGTCAGCTTTAAACGTATGAGCCACCTGCGCCGTGAAAAATTTGAAACGGCAAAAGCAAAGGGGTATAAATGCATAAGTTATGTGAGCTCTAAGGCTACAACATGGCCGGACCTGCAGGTGGGCGAAAACTGTTTCATTTTTGAAGATAATACAATACAGCCTTTTGTTAAGATCGGAAATAATTGCGTGCTCTGGAGCGGTAATCATATCGGTCATCATACAGAAATTAAAGACCATGTTTTTATAACTTCCCAGGTTGTGATTTCAGGCTGTTGTACTATAGAGGAGCATTCTTTTTTGGGTGTTAACTCCACAGTCCGTGATGAAACAATAATTGGAAAGGAAACCTTAATAGGAATGGGTGCAGTGATTACAAAAGATACGCTCCCTGAAAGTATCTGGTTTGCTGCAAAAAGCATCCTGCAATCAGGAAAGAGCAGTGATCTGGAAAGTATTTCGCATAAAACCGGTGGCTGAATAGTATGTGGCAAAAAAAGGGATTGATATTCTGTACCGACAATAATTATGAATGGATGATTTCCCATGCATCGGTGCCGGTTGCCATGAATTTACACAATGGGAATATCCGTATCTATTTTGCTCCGCGAAACAGTAAAGGACAAAGTATCCCTTCATTTATTGATGTTTCCGGCGACAATCCTGCCGAAGTAAAATACATACACGACAAACCATTACTGGTTCCTGGCAAACGAGGCGCATTCGATGATTCGGGAATTATGCCCTGCTCAGTCATAGAGAACGATAAAAGAATTTATCTCTATTATGTAGGATGGAACCAGGGTGTTTCCGTTCCTTACCGGAATGCAATCGGTCTTGCAGTAAGTACAGATGGCGGGGATAATTTTGAGCGGCTATTCGAAGGGCCTGTTGTTGACAGAAATAGGCGCGAACCTTATTTTACAGCATCTCCCTTCGTGTATAAAGATGAACATACCTGGCATATGTGGTATGCCTCTTCAACGGGTTTTGTAATTGTAAATGAAAGGCCGGAACCTTTATATGTTATCAAATATGCGTTTTCTGCAGATGGAATAGAGTGGATAAGAGATAATATTACCTGTATTAATCCAAAATCAGAATTTGAAGCCAATGCAAGGCCTTCTGTAATTAAAGAAGATGGCCTTTTTAAAATGTGGTTCACCTTCAGGGGGAGTTTTGATTACCGCGATGGAAAAGATAGTTACAGGATCGGGTATGCTGTTTCGGAAGATGGTAAACACTGGAAGCGGATGGATGAACTGGCCGGTATCAATGTATCAGTGGAAGGATGGGATTCTAAAATGATAACTTATCCCTGTGTGTTACCTTACGAGGGGAAAAAATATTTATTTTATAATGGAAATGGATTTGGCAGATCGGGTATAGGATATGCCATATGGCAGGATGAAAAAGCTGGTAAATAAGGAAAAACGGGGATGCAAGCTGTAAAACTGTCAATTTCATTGATTGCCTATAACCAGGCGAAATATATCCGGCAGGCAATAGAGGGGGTTTTAAATCAAAAAACGAATTTTACGTGGGAGCTGATTGTTGGCGATGATGGCTCAACGGATGGAACAAAGGATATCCTGATAGAGTATCAGAAAAAAGCCCCCGAACTTATCCGGCTGATTCTTCATACAAAAAAAAACGAAGGGATACCGGGTAAGCTGAATTTTCTTTCTACCCTTCAGGTGGCAACAGGAAAATATGTTGCGTTACTTGATGGAGATGATTATTGGTTAGCTCCTCACAAACTTCAGAAGCAGGTAGATTTCCTGGAGGCGAATCCTGATTATTCCATTTGTTGTCACCGCGTATTTATAAAAAAAGGAAACCAGAAGCCAACACTATACCCGGACGAGTATGCCCCTGCCGCAGAAACTACTTATGATATCGGGATGATGGCTAAATACGGCAACCTGGTCGCTGCCCCCTCAGCCGTATATAGAAACAAATTGTTTCCCTCCTTTCCGGCATGGTTTAATCAATCTCCCGTGGGAGATTATGTATTGCATATGCTGAATGCAAAAAGTGGAAAGATCAAATACTTTCCGGAACCGATGGCCGTTTATCGTTTGCACGAAAAAGGAGCCTGGGGCGGACAGTCAATTAAGAAAAATGCGGCCGGGATGATCAGGGTGATTGGATTGCTGCAAACTGAACCCTTTGATGAAACTGTGCAGGAGGGATTGCAATACCAACTCCGGGAGTTGAAAGCGGTATATTTAAATGAATTGTTGAAAGAAGACGAAACTCATTTTTTGCAGGAATATGAACGGATGACAGAAAAGGATACTTCGATTGCCTTATCGCTTATCCAAAAAATGAAAGCAGATATGGATTCCTTTCATCAATCCCGCACCTATAAAGCAATGCGTAAAATCAAGGGGCTGGTTAACAATTTAAGGCAGCACTGATTTTTCAATTAACAAGTAGTCGGATAATTTTTAAATACGAAATGACAGATTCTGTTATAAAAGTAGAAAGCCTCGGCAAGAAATTTATTATCGCCCATGAAAAGAAAGAGCGATATACCGCCATGCGGGATATTATCAGCGAAAGGGCAAAAAAAATTTTCAGGGGCGGCGGGACAAATAATATTTCAACAGAAGAGTTTTGGGCATTAAAAGATGTAAGTTTTGAAATAAAAAGAGGAGAAGCGGTAGGGATCATCGGGCGAAACGGAGCCGGTAAAAGTACATTGCTGAAAATATTAAGCCGGATAACAGAACCTTCCACGGGTCGCATAGAAATGAATGGCCGGGTTGCCTCTTTACTGGAAGTGGGAACGGGTTTTCACCCGGAGTTGACAGGCAGAGAAAATATTTTTTTAAATGGGGCCATATTAGGAATGAGCCGTGTTGAAATCAAAAGAAAATTCGATGAAATTGTTGATTTTTCCGGTGTAGAAAAATTCCTGGACACTCCTGTTAAAAGATATAGCAGTGGTATGTATGTGCGCCTTGCATTCGCAGTAGCCGCACACCTGGAGCCGGAAATACTGGTTGTAGATGAAGTGCTGGCTGTTGGCGATGCCGAGTTTCAGAAAAAATGCCTTGGAAAAATGAATGAGGTAAGTAAAAAGGAAGGAAGAACAGTATTATTTGTAAGTCACCAGCTTTCCGCTATAAGGAACTTATGTAACCGGGCTATCTTACTAAGTCAGGGAAAAACCATTTTCCAGGGAAATGTAGATGCAGCAATTGCAAAATATCTTGAAAATAAAGACGAAAGTATAGTTGATTTTTATTCAAATGATGCCGGAAAAGCACCGGAGAATTTTTTTAAAAAAATTTTTTGCCGCCGGCGTACCATTGGTATTGGCGATGACCTCGGACTTGAGATAGAATATTTCGATTTCTTTAATAAAAAAGAAATGGTAATAAACGTCATGATTTTTGATTCTTCGGGGGAGTTAATGGCGCATATTATCAATGATGATGATGAATTCTCTTCTACAAAAGGAGCCGACGGAAAAGTGAGTATTATTTTAAAGAACATAAATTTTCCCGCAGGTAAGTATTTTTTAAGTTTTTGGGCAGGGTTTGATATGAGTTATGGTGTAGAACATCTTGATAAAATTATCGGCTTTGAAATTGAAGATAACACCGGGTTTATCAAAAGAAGTTCGCCCTACCCGGCAAGCGCAAGAATTATTATTCAATCACAATGGTCGAGAATATGAAAAAATTTATTTTTGATTTTTTCAGATTTTATCCTGTAACAGGCAGTATTGGCGATACTATTAAATTGATACGAAGCGGCAGGGCAAAGAAAGAAACGCAGGTAAGGCTCTTCGGGAAAACAAAAATAAAATTGCGGAGAAAGAGTACAGATTTAAATGTATTGGAATCTGCATTTATTCATAAGCATCACCGCTCCCCCTTTTACCTCGGCGCATCCCCTGTTATTATCGACCTGGGAAGTAACATAGGGCTCACATTACTGGATTATCACTACGAGTACCCGCAAGCCAGGCTGATTGGTGTGGAAATGGATGCTGAAAATTTTAAACTTTTGCAGTTTAATACGTCCACTGTTAAGAACTGCGAAATTGTCAATGCAGGAATCTGGAAAGAAAACGGGGAAATCAATTACAGCGGAGCGGATTCCCAGTCTTTTTCAATAACAGCAGGAAATACTACAGGCGAAAATAAAACCCGTGCAATTACAATTGACCGTTTGCTTGACAGCTATAATGTTTCCAGGGTAGATTTCCTGAAAATGGATATTGAAGGTGCCGAAGCGCAGATTTTCCTGGAATCTGATTTTAATAAATGGGCGTCGCGTGTAAATATCCTTTCTATAGAAGTGCATGGCGCCGGCAACTTTACAAGCGAAACTGTATTTGAAAAAATAAGTTATTGCCTTCGCCAGGCGGGTTTTACTGTTTTTAAATCATCTGCTCATTGGTCATCATTGATCGCCTTTAAAACAATTATTCAATAGAATGGTTTACGACGGTTTTATTTTTAGCTACGAGTTGGAGCTCCTGGATCTGCGCCTGGCTTACCTGAACGATGTGGTAGACTATTTTGTGATTGTAGAATCAACCCAAACCTTATCAGGCAACCCCAAAAAACTATATTATAAAGAAAATGAAAAAAGATACGAACAGTATAAACATAAAATAATACATCTTGAATGCCCGCGGAGGCCGGAAATGAATGCCTGGGAATATGAATATTACCAGCGGAATTATATAAAGCAAGGGCTGATCAATTGCAAGGACGATGACCTTGTGCTTATCTCCGATTTAGATGAAATAGTAAACCTGAAAAAAGTGCTCGCAGTTCCGGGCTTAACACTGCCGGCCCTTATTGAATTACCAATTTCATATTACTTCTTTAATCTGAGATCAAATCACACTTATGCAGTAAACCTCCTGGCGAAGTATGATTTTATAAAAGATTTTAATATTGGCCGCAGACTGCCTGACTATACTTTGAATATAAAAAACGTGGTAAGTAATCATCAGGTACAAACAGGATGGCATTTCAGCTTTTTGTTCGGCTTTGAAATTGAGAAGTATAAGAATAAAATAAGATCATTTTCGCATCAGGAGTATAACACTCCTTATTTTTTAAACGAAAACAGGATATTCAATTGCGTAAAATTTGGGATAGATTTTTGCGAACGCGGAATGCTTAAGTTTAATTTTAAAAATGCAAAAAAAGAGCTTGGCGAATTATACCCCTATGTAACTAAATCAAATCTTCTGAAATATATTTATTCACCCAAAGTTAAAGATTACCTGAGTATAGGCTCTTTGTATTTTATTGCTTCAAAAAAATATATTCCAAGGGCCGGATTCATGATGCGTAAATTTTTTTATTTCATTTTTCTACCGGTATGGAAATTGGTTAAACCTGTATTTCGGAAAAATGAACTTGTTATTAAAAAGTAATTTTTTATTTGTAAAAGCTGTGATATAAATAGCCTTTTCAGGAAAAGCCTTTTATGGGTTTTATTGCTTAATTTATCTGAATGGTGAGAAATACCTATAGCAAAGAGAAGTAGAAGGACTAAAAAAACCTACTTTTAGTCTGGGAACAATTATTGGAGTAAACGGGTCGATATATAATTGCAGGAATAAGGAAAGTGTGAAGGTTGGAGACAAAACTATTTTGGAAGGACAATTTTTAACTTTTAGATAAGAGGGTGAAATAGTTATAGGGAACTATTGTTACATTGAGGAAAGAACAAAAATTTGGTCAGTAAAGGAATAGCAATAGGAAATCGGGTCTTAATTTCTCATAATGTGAATATACATGATCAAAATTCATATCCCCTGAATTCTTTAAAACGGTATCTTGATCAAGTATATTCAATAGAAAATGGCTTTCAGGAAAATATTGATTTGAGGAAAAAGAAAGTTGTAATTCATGCCGCTGAATGGATTGGTTTTAATTCAACAATTGTGAAGGGTGTAACTATTGTATACGGAATTAACAGGCAAAACCTGGAGCAGATGGGTATGTGTATGTAAAGCGCTTGGGATTCATGGCATCACTCTCTGCTTCCAGAATGTGTATGGTGTGGGCCAATCGCTGAAAAATCCCTCTACAGGTATCTTGTCTATATTTTCTACGCTTATTAAAAATTATAAGCCTATTAACATATATGAAGATGGTACGGAAAGCCGGGATTTTGTATATATGGCAGATGTCGCTACTTCAATTATTCTTTGTATTGAGAAAGACGAAGCCAACGGGCAGATAATGAATATAGGTACCGGTGTTGCAACCAGTGTGTTGGGTGTGGCTAAAATATTATGTAAAAAATACAATATCGAGGTGCCGATCAATATAACGGGTAATTTTCGCCTCGGGGATATTCGGCACAATTATGCTGATATTTCAAAAGTAAAATCACTGCTTGGGTTTGAACCGCAAATCGATTTTGGTACAGGCATGACATTATTTACAGATTGGGTGAATGAACAGGCAATAATGGCCAGCAAATATGAATATTCTGTTCGGGAAATGAAAAGCAGGGGTTTGTTAAAATAATTTTTGTTCTATCCTGATATGAGAAAGGTATTAATTGCAGGGCCACGGTTTTATGATTATAATTATAGTATAGAAAGAGCATTTAAAAATCTTGGATTTGAAACAAAAGTTGCAAGTTATTACCCCAGGCAGGTATCATCTGCAAAAGAACGCATACAATATCATCTATCGGCCGATAAAGAGGCTTTCTTTGAAAGGATAGAGACCCGCTTCAATAATCATTTACTTGATTTGTATAGTTCGTTCAAGCCGGATCTTGTGGTTATTATACAAGGGAATGTTCTTTATAAGGAGACACTTGAAAAAATGACAGGCTGTAAAAAAGCCTTATGGATGATGGATAGTATAACCCGGTATCACCGGTCTTACGAATTAAGGAACAGTGTTGATCATATCTTTCTTTTTGAAAAAACGGACATTGAAAAATTATGGAACGATGATAGGATAAGCGGGAATTTCCTTGCTCTTGCACTGGATGAAAAAGTATATTATCCCATCAGTAACAGAAAGAAAGATATAGATATTTTATTCATTGGTACGCTTTATGAAAACCGAATTGTATTGTTAGAAAGAGTAGCACAACAATTCAAGGATTGTGTAATAAAGGTTTACGGTCATTTCTATTCCCCTCTGCGGAGGCCTTTTTACCATTTGTTCAGAGAAAATAAAAATATATTCCTTAACAAAAACATTGCACCGGCCACGGTGAACGAGTTGTATAATTATTCGAAGGTTTGTTTAAATATTCATCACGAACAATCAAGATACGGCGTAAACCCGCGTTTTTTTGAAATTTCGGGAAGCAAGGCATTTCAATTAGTTGACTCTAACCCTTATATAACAGATAATTTTTCAAATGATGAAATAGTTACTTACACATCTATTCCAGAATTGTTTGAAAAAATGGATCAGGCCTTAAAAAACGCCATAGATACTGATGCAATTGCAGGCAATGCATATAAAAAAATAATCTCAAATCATACATTTACCCATAGGGTGCGGTATCTTCTCGATGTAATGAAATTTGATTATTGATCCCCGGCAAACAAGCCCGCCTGACACAATTTTATGATTTTCCACCTGTTTGATTTTGCAAATTGATAGTAGTACAGGGAACGAGATGAACAATGAATTATTAATTTCCCTTGTAATTCCTGTTTATAATGAAAGCCAGACAATTGGTTTACTACTTGAAACGATTATAAAGCAGCAGTATCAACCCTTTGAAATAATTCTGGTGGATGGGGGCTCTACAGATAATACCGTTGCATTAATAAAGGAAATCTGCAAGGATAAACCGCAATATCGTGTTATTGAAGCTGGCCGGGCCATGCCAGGCAAAGGAAGAAATATAGGAGCTGCGAATGCAGCAACAGAGTGGATCGCTTTTACCGATGCCGGGATAAAACTTGACTATTCATGGCTTGAGGAGCTTATAAGACCGGTTAAAGAAAACAGGGAAGTGTCTATAGTGTATGGAGATTTCTCTCCCCAAATCAACAGTTTTTTTGACAAGTGTGCTGCTATAGCGTATGTGCCAGGCCGTGTGCTGGGAAAAATCAGGGGCAAATCAATTGTTTCCTGCCTGATGAAAAAAGAGGTTTGGGAAAGGGCTGGTGGTTTTCCTGACCTGCGTGCGACAGAAGACTTGATATTTATGGAGAATGCGGAGAAATTGAATTACCAGGTCGCCTTTGCACCGGGGGCAATGGCATATTGGGAGTTACGCCCGAATCTCTCTTCAACGTATAGAAAATTTGATCTTTATTCCAAATACAATGTGTGGGCAGGCCGGCAGGCACAGTGGCATTATGGAATAGCCCGTCAATACGCATTAATGATTATTCCGGTGATACTTTCAATTCTGTTTAGCTGGTATTGGCTTTTGCTCATACCGCTGTGGATGCTGGCGAGGGTAATAAAGAGAATATTATTGCATCGGTATGAGTTTGGGTTGGGCTCATTGCTCAACCCATTTATCATTTTTAGGGTAGCGCTCATTACACTTATAATTGATACTGCTACATTTTCAGGGTGGATAAAAGCGTTGATTTCAAAACAAAGTAATGACTAAAACAAGGCGTTTGCTGTTAGGTCAATTGATATAAATATATGTGTGGAATAGCCGGGTTTCTTTCAAAGCGCTTAACTGAATCCAATCTTTCGGTCGCTACATCAAGTCTTCAACACCGGGGACCTGACGGCGAAGGGTTTTTTTTTCAGTCTAATACTGTGTGGAATACAGGGCTTGGCCACAGGAGGTTAGCAATTATTGACCTGACGACTGCCGCTGATCAGCCAATGCACAGTCGTTGTGGGCGGTATATAATGGTATTTAACGGCGAGATCTATAATTTCAAAGAAATAAAATCTTCCCGGTTTTCAAATATGCCCTGGCGATCTACAGGTGATTCAGAAGTAGTGATTGAATGCTTCGCAAAATACGGTCCTGAATGTTTTCAATGGCTAAACGGAATGTTTGCAGTAGCGATATGGGACAAAAAATTGAACAAGCTCACCTTAGCCAGAGATCATGTTGGTATTAAACCCCTTTATTATTACTATGATGGAACAGAAATAATCTTTTCTTCCGAAATAAAGGCAATAAAAGCAGTACGCGGAGATCTTACGATAAATCATTCAGTTATTCCTTATTATTTGCACCTCGGTTATATTCCTCATCCCTATACGATTTATAATAAAATAAGTAATGTATCTGCAGGAACTTGCCTTGAAGTTTCAGTAGCAGAAAACGAATCACTTTTTGCTGAATCACATTCATTTTGGAAAATTCAGGATAAAATAAGAGATAAAACTTTATGTGATGAAGAAACAGCTAAAAAACAGTTGGATACCCTCTTGCAAGATGCTGTCAGCAAGCAATTAATCAGTGATGTGCCTATTGGAACTTTTTTAAGCGGCGGTACAGATAGCAGCCTTGTTACAGCCATTGCATCAAAGGTATCTTCGGTAAAAGTAAATACGTTCAGTATCGCTGTTACAGATGGAAAAGTGAATGAAGGGCCTTATGCGGCGGCGGTAGCAAAACATTTGGGAACTAATCACTTTGAACTACCAATTACACAGAAGGAAATCCTTGAAATGGTTCCTTCATTCATGAACGTCTATGATGAGCCTTTTACCGATTCTTCAGCATTTCCCACCATGTTGGTAAGCAAACTTGCAAGGCAGCATGTAACGGTAACCCTTAGTGGCGATGGTGGAGATGAGCTCTTTGGTGGATATGGTAGTTATTTGTGGGCCAAGCGACTCGAAAACCCTTTATTAAACACAGTAGCTCCCCTTGTTTACCGTAGCACCCGATGGCTAAGTAGTCGTTACAAACGGGCAGGATTGTTGTTTGATAAATATCCATCTGGACATTCAAAAAGCCACATTTTCAGCCAGAGCCAGTATTTTTTCTCGGAGAAAGAAATTAAACAGTTACTTGTGCAGCCTGCTTTTAACTTTGATTCGGTAAATGCAGATTTTTCAGGAAGGAATCTGGATGCTTTTGAACAAATGAGTTTTTGGGATATTGAAAACTACCTGAAAGATGACTTACTGGTAAAAGTTGACCGGGCAAGTATGCAATACAGCCTGGAAACAAGGGTGCCCCTGCTTGACTATCGTATAGTAGAATTTGCTTTAAATCTTTCTCCTGCTTTAAAAATCGAAAAGAATGGAGTGGCTAAATACCTGTTAAAAAAAATATTATATGAATATGTGCCAAAGTCACTTCTTGACAGACCTAAATGGGGCTTTAGTATTCCTTTGGTGAAATGGCTGAAGTCAGATTTGAAATGGATGATTGATAAATATTGCTCAAAGGAAATAATTGAGGGAACAGGGATTGTGAAATATGAAAAAGTAAAAAAAATTATCGATACCTATCGGGGCGGAAAAAACGATTACTTGTATAACAGGATATGGACATTAATAGTATTACATTGGTTTTTTTATGGGCAGTGAAAAGAAGGTTCTTTATATAACCTATGATGGGATGACAGATTCCCTGGGGCAAAGCCAGGTGCTTCCTTATTTAATCGGGCTTTCCCGGAAAGGATATGAGATTACCATACTTAGTTTTGAAAAGAAACAAAGATTTAATAAATATAGAAACATCATTGAAAAGATAACCGCCGAGGCAAAAATAGAATGGGTGCCAATCAGTTTTACTTCCAAACCACCTGTGGCTGCCAAATACTATGATATGGTACGGATGAAACTAAAGGTTTTCAGCCTGTATAATAAGAACAAATACGATTTGATCCACTGCCGTAGTTATCTTGCCGCGGATCTTGGGTTGACGATCAAAAGAAAGGAAAAAGCGAAGTTCCTTTTTGATATGCGCGGGTTTTGGGCGGATGAAAAAAAAGACGGTGGATCCTGGAACCAGGATAAATTGATCTTCAGAAAAATTTATCGGTATTATAAAAAAAAAGAAGCTCAGTTTGTACATGATGCCGACTGTATTATTTCCCTCACTGAATCGGGGAAAAATGAGATGATGAGATGGCCTTCTTATAATCCGCAGGTACCTCTGAAGGTTATTCCCTGCTGTGCAGATATGGATCATTTTTCGCTTACATCACCTGCAGCAAAAAAGGCAGGAAGGGATATGCTGGGAATTTCCGGCGATGAACTTGTTATCAGCTATCTCGGCTCAATTGGTTCATGGTATATGCTTAATGAAATGCTGGAGTTGTTTTCGGTAATAAAAGAGAAATACATTGACTCAAAATTCCTTTTTATTACTCATTCATCCCCGGGGCTTATTTTTTCTGAATTGGAGAAATATAAAATAAGCCCTCATGATATAGTCGTTAAGGAAGCAACAAGAAATGAAGTACCGGTTTTTATGAAGGCTTCGGATATCAGTGTCTCATTTATTAAGCCTGTTTATTCCAAACTTTCAAGTTCTCCCACAAAACTAGGCGAGGTGCTTTCAATGGGTATACCCGTAATTGTAAACAGCGGTGTAGGGGATGTTGAAGAAATTATTAAACAAACAGAGGCAGGCTATGTAATAAATAGTTTTAATAAAAATGAATATAGTAAAGTGGCTGAATGCCTCGGTATGTTAACAAGAATTTCGCCCTCCTCGATAAGGGAAAAAGCAGAAGTTATTTATAGTTTAAAACAGGGAATTGAAAAATACGCAGAGTGCTATTCCTATTTATTGGAAAACAAAGGGGAAAAATAATTTTAAGATAAGCGAGAGATGCAGAAAGTACAGACAAAAAACAGGGTTATAGAAGTTTATGATTTGCCTGAAGTAAACCTGGATAGAAAAACAGTCACTTCTTTCGGTGAAGAATGGACTTCCTTTCATGATTTTTCGGATGCGGACATTAAATTATCAGGGGATAAATATTTTGATATAGTAGATGATAAAATGTTGACTGAAAATTCTGTCGTTATTGATATTGGTTGTGGAAGTGGCCGGTTTATAAAATACTTGGAAGGGAGATATGGCAAAATAACCGGAATAGATCCCAGTTCAGCAATATTTGCAGCTGATAAGCTTCTCGGGAATGATAATAAGATACAATTGATACAAGCATCTACAGATAATATCCCATTTCCTGACAATCATTTCGATTTTGGTTACAGTCTTGGAGTATTACATCATATACCCGATACCCAAAAAGCGCTAAACGATTCTGTAAGGAAGATTAAGCCGGGTGGGTATTTTCTTCTTTATTTATATTATAGCCTGGATAATCGTTCGATCTTTTTTAAATTATTGTTTCACCTCTCTAATGGAATAAGATGGGCAGTTTCCAAATTAAAACCTGGATTGAAAAGGATTATATGCGATATACTGGCGATAATACTGTACATGCCTTTTGTTTTCTTTTGCAGATTTTTAAAATTCATACAGGTTCCTGAGAAATACCGTCGTCTTATACCATTACAGGCTTATGAACAGCAATCATTTTATATTATAAGAAATGACAGTCTTGATCGGTTTGGAACACCTTTAGAGCAACGATTTTCCCGTCCTGAAATTCAGGAAATGATGGAAAAGGCCGGATTGAGAAATATTGTGTTTTCAACAAAAATACCCTATTGGCATGCCGTCGGCAAAAAAGAATAAACTATTAGTTATTTGTCCGCATCCTGAAGACATGGCTCCGGGCCAACGGTTGAAGTATGAGCAATACTTCGGTTATTTCAGGCAAAATGGTTTTGAGGTAAATGTAAGGCCTTTTATGTCTGTTCGTTTCCAGAATATTGTATATAAAAAAGGGTTTTTTATCGAAAAAGTTTTCTGGACGGCAGTAGGGTATTTTAAACGTTTTTTTCAATTATTTACGTTGAGCCGCTACGATGTAGTGTATATTTTCTTGTGGGTAACCCCTTTTGGGCCTCCTGTTTTTGAATGGCTTTATAAAAAAATCAGTAAGAGAGTTATTTATGATATTGATGATTTAGTTTATTTACCAGCTTCCCGAAGTAATGCAAACGGTTTTATAGCGGGTATTAAAGGAAAAAATAAACCTATTTTTTTAATGAAAGCAGCAGATCATGTAATTACCTGTACCCCTTATCTTGATAACTTTGTCAGGCGTTATAATAGTGCAACGACAGACATATCGTCTACAATAAATACTGATGAATACCGACCTAAACAGGATTATAGAATAAAGGATCAAAAAATTATTTTGGGATGGAGCGGTAGCCATAGTACTTCTAAATATTTGCACTTATTAGAACCGGTTTTTTTTGCTTTAAAGAAAGAGAATGTTCCTTTCAAATTATTAGTAATGGGAGATGCGGATTTTTTTATCGACGGGATAGAAATAGAAGCTTTACCTTGGAAGAAAAGTTACGAAACTGAAACCATTAACCGGTTTGATATAGGTTTATATCCCCTTCCTGACGAAGAATGGGTGTACGGTAAAAGTGGCCTGAAGGCATTACAATATATGGCAGCAGGAATCCCTACAGTTGCCACTGCAATTGGAACTAATTTCCGGATAATAAAAAATGGACAAACCGGATTTATCGCATCAAGC
>JAFDYH010000123.1:0-9753 GCA_018267535.1 Bacteroidota bacterium | reverse complement strand
GCAGGTGCGGAACTGGTAGAGAAAAATTTTTCAATTAATGCAAACAGGGATACTTATCTTAATATTCTTCGAAGCGTAATAACCAACTAGAGCTGGGTATTCATTATAGCTGTATAGATGTCTGATGCGTTCTTTGTAAAAAAAGTTAAGCAAGAATGAAAAAGCCTGGAATAAACGAACTATCTGTGTTGTTTTTTGTGCCCTCACCCTTGGGCATTTCACCTGGCCAGCGTTTCAGGTTTGAACAATATTTGCCAGAGTTTGAGGAAAGAGGGATGCGTTATTGTGTTCGCCCATTTTTATCGTTACGGGGAAGAAAGTGTTTGTATTCTGAAGGAAACATTTTCGGGAAAGTTTCGGCAATATTAGGGGGATATTGGCGCAGAGTAAAGGATATGTTTATCATACACCGATATGAATACGTATATATTCACCGGTGGGCGACAACAGCCGGCCCCCCTGTCTTTGAATGGATTATTGCGAAGATTTTCCGAAAGAAGATAATATATGATTTTGATGATGCTATCTGGTTAAACGAATCAAGGTATAACAAAAAATTTCTTTCCTTCAAATTCCTTAGCAAAGTAGGCAAGATTTGCAAATGGGCTCATACAGTAACGGTTGGAAATACCTATTTACATGACTTCGCGTTAAAATATAATAAAAACGTCATAATAATTCCTACCGTTGTAAATACACAAACAGTTCATGCAGAGAGCCAGGACCACGATGTGATTTATCCTAATGTTGGATGGACAGGCTCATTCAGCACACTTCAATATTTAGACATCATTCTGCCCGCTTTGCAAGCACTACAAGAAAGAATAGATTTTACGTTTTATGTGATAGCTGATCAGGATCCGAGGTTAGCATTAAAAAAATACGTTTTTATTAAGTGGGATTCAGAATCAGAAGCGAAGGATCTTTTAAAGTTTCATATTGGCCTGATGCCCTTGACGGATAATGAATATTCGAAAGGTAAATGTGGCTTTAAAGCTATACAGTATATGGCCATGGGCATGCCAGCAGTTGTTTCACCAGTAGGGGTAAATGCCACCATAGTTGAGCATGGACAAAACGGATTTCTTTGTTCATCACAGCAGGAATGGGAAAACTATATTGAACTATTATTAAAAGATCCTTCACTGCGGAAAAAATTAGGGAACGCCGCAAGAAAAAAAATAGAAAGAAATTATTCAGTAATTGCGACCAAAGATTTTTTTTTCGGTCTTTTTGCAAAAGCACCTAAGCGCTTGTCAAGTTTCACCGCTATATTCCTTACAATTTTAAGCCAGGCCAGTATCTATTGATTATGCAGTTAAACGCTGTCTTTTTTTCGGAAGTCGATATATTAGCTTTCCCATTATGCATTCTTTTTTTGTTCATTATCATCAGGGCGAAAGCTAATAATACTACTGATCCTAAGCTTAGTAAGTTATATTATGCAGCCTTTATCTTCAAGGTAATTTGTGTTTTTGCATTTGCGATCCTTACAGAATATTATTTTAAAGGAGGGGATACAGGTCTATATTACCAGGCTACAAAAGATTTAAGAACTGCAGTCGAAGCAGATCCCAATAACTTTTGGCTTGTATTAACTACTTCCAGGCTTGATATCAATCATCCATTGATGACTTATTTTTATTACGATGGTTATGCCGACTTTACATACGGCTATATGGGAGCTGCTAATAATTTTTTACCGCCTAAACTCGCATTTATACCTTCATATCTGTTTGGGAATAGCTATTTATGCATTTGTATGTGCTTTGGCTTTTTCGCGTTAGGGGGAGCGATCAGGCTTTTCAAAAGTTTCTACTATTTTTACCCCCATCTTTACAGAGAACTTTCATTTTCTACTATCTTCTTACCAGGGGTTGCCTTTTGGACATCCAGTTTATTAAAAGATCCGATTTCATTTGGCTGTGTGGGGTATATATTATATGGGTTTGTAAATATTTTTTTTAAGAAAAGAAAAATTTGGATATCGGCTCTATTAATTATCTCTATGGGGGCCGTCCTCTATGTCTGCAAGGTGTATATTCTGCTGGTATTGGTACTAAGTATTGCAATTTGGCTATTTGCAGAATTTAATAAATTAATCGAAGACCGTACATTAAGAAATGTCTTTACTATTTTAACCTTTGCATTTAGTGCCATTATAGGTTATTATCTTATAAATTACCTGACATCGCTGGAGGCAGCTCAGGAATACCGTTTGGATAAGCTCATGATAAATGCAGAAAGGGAAAGGGCAGGCTATGCTGCTGTTGCGGAAAGGTTCCAGGGAGATTCGCATTTCGAAATAAATACATCAAATCCTGTTCTTTTAATTTTAAATAGTGTGACTGCAACTTTTTACAGGCCTTTTTTATGGGAAATCAATTCTCCTATTGCCCTGCTCTCAGCGGCGGAATCCGGCATTTTCTTATTGCTGACCTTGAATTTCTTTTTAAAAAAGGGGGTAAAAAGATTTTTTTCGACTCCTTTTTCAGATCCAAAAATATTAATGTGTTTTATTTTTTCATTTGTTTTCGCTGTAGCAGTTGGCTCCGCAACAGCTAATTTCGGGGCCTTATCCAGGTATAAAATACCTTGCACCCCCTTTTACTTGATCATGATTTTGATAATGTATAAAAAGTCAAATTTCCCTTTTCCTGCATGGTTTGGGGCAATTATTAACACATTTTCCCGTCTTATCTGGAAAAAGCAATATCAGCGATGAGTACTTATGTATTTGTATAAAACTTTACTTGATTTCCTTTAATAACACTATTCTATGTGTGGCATTGCCGGCGCATTAAATTTTAAACTGGACGTCCCCAAAATTTCAAGAGACCTCTTTCATCGCGGACCCGATGAGCAAACTTTTTTTGAGGAGGGCGAACTGCAGTTTCATCATCATCGTTTGGCAATCCTTGATATCGCCTGCGGCCATCAGCCTATGTATTTCCAGGACCTTACCATTATTTTTAATGGTGAAATATACAATCATCTTGATGTACGCAGCAAGTATAACCTTACCTGCAAAACCAACTCTGATACAGAAACTATCTTACATGCCTATGCGAAAGCCGGCCCTGCCTGTCTTAATGATTTTGATGGGATGTTTGCGATAGCGATTTATGACAGGGCAAAACGACATTTATTTATTGCAAGGGATAGGGCAGGAAAAAAGCCCGTTTATTATTTTTCGGATAAACAAAGGTTTGTTTTTGCAAGTGAGCTGAATGCTTTACGGCATCAATTACCTTTGGAGGCGGATGAGGAACATATACATCAATTTATACATACGGGTTATTTTTTCCGGTCTGCCACACCATACAAAAATGTATTCGAATTGCCGGCCGGCTGTTATGCCGTTGTTCCATTGGATTTGCCAGTGCCTATTGTTATACGCTGGTGGGATGTAAATACCTTTTATTCCGTTAAAAGCCCTGATGATTTTGATACAGCAGTTCGCACTACCGATCGCTTGCTCCATGAATCAGTAAAAAGACGAATGGAATCATCCGATCTGGAAGTAGGATCGTTTCTTAGTGGGGGGATTGATAGCGGACTGGTGACAGCTATCGCCAGGATGTATAATCATTCCATTAAAACGTTTACAGTTTCTTTTGACGGAGAATATGATGAAGCGCCATTAGCAAAATTAGTTGCAAATCGTTATCAGACCGATCATCATGAAATCAAGATATCATTTGATAATTTATTAAATGATATTGAGACTATTCTGTACAATTATGGAGAACCTTTCTTTGATAGTTCCGCCATACCCAGTTATTATGTAAGCCGGGAGGCAAAGAGAAGTGTAACCGTTATTCTGAATGGAGACGGCGGGGATGAGATATTTGGAGGATACCGTCGCTATGTACCATTTGCCCAATATGATTTTTTTAAGCCAGGCATCCTTATGCGGAGTTTTGTAAACCTTTTCGTTACTATGCTGCCGGTTCCCAACAAGAGAAATAAGTATAACTATATATACAGGCTTGCGGACTTAGCAGCAAAAAATGGAATAGATACTTATTTGTCGGCCACATTGGATAGTTTCGAAGGATTGGGAAAATTTCAGTCGGAAGAAGAAACCGGTTTTCAGAAAATGAAAGAGCATTTTGCTGTTATTAATCGTTCTAAAATTTCGGGGCTTCAGAAAATAATGAACCTTGATTTTGATAATCTTTTAGCCGGCAACCTGCTAGTTAAAATGGATATTGCTACTATGGCACACTCTCTAGAAGGGAGGAGCCCCTTTCTCAGCAGGGATATTTTAGAATATGTGCCTTCTCTGGCTGACAATTTCAAAATACAACGGGGGCGTACAAAATATTTGCTTCGTAAACTTGCAGAAAAATACTTGCCTGCTGAATTAATTGATCAGCCTAAACGGGGATTCGAAATTCCCCTAAAAAGATGGATTGATAATCAATTAAAGGACCTTATTGCAGATTATATTCTGCCATCAAATTCTTATTGCGGCAATTATTTGCCAAAATCATTTATAGAGCAACTTTGGAATTATGAAATTAAGGTTGGCGATGAAAAAAGGGCGAAAATGATCTGGACGCTATTCGCATTGGAAGTGTGGTATAAAAAATGTTATACGCAAAGTGCCTAAGCTTATCCGCATTACCACCGCCCCGCTTTCCATGAAATACCTGCTGACCGGGCAGATGCGCTATATGCAGCAACATGGTTTCGATGTAACGATGGTCAGCAGTGAAGGAAAAGAGTGGCCGGATATTATTAAGAATGAGGAATGTGATCATTGTATTATTCACATGACAAGGAAGATGACACCATTTACTGATTTGGTTTCATTGTGGAAATTATACAGGTATTTTAAAATCCGGCAGCCCGATATAGTCCATTCCCATACGCCGAAGGCAGGGCTACTTGCCATGCTTGCAGCAAAGTTTGCAGGAATAAAAATCAGGATACATACTATAGCCGGTTTACGTTTCATGACGTCAACAGGAATCGGCAGGAAGATTTTAATACAAATGGAGAAATTAACAGCTCGTTCTGCAACACATGTATGGCCGAATAGTTTTTCTTTATTGAACTATATAAAGAAAAACAACCTTGTGAAAGAGAATAAAATGGAAGTAATCGGGTTGGGCTCAAGTAATGGAATTGATCTGTCAAGGTTTTCTATATCTGCTTTAAACAATGAAAAGCTACAAAGGGTAAAAGAGAAGATTAAATATGATACTCAATTAGTTTATCTTCTTTGTGTAGGACGCATCGTGAGAGACAAAGGAATTGATGAACTGGTAAAATCATTTAATAAAGTATATGCAAATAATACAAATCTACGGTTGATACTGGTAGGTGAATTTGAAGATGAGGTAGACCCTGTGAGCGATGAAGTAAGAATGATTTTAAAAAAACATCCGGGTATTATCATGACTGGATGGAGCGATGAAGTGGAATATTACATGCATTTATCTTATGCATTGATTCATCCTTCTTATCGCGAAGGTTTTCCTAATGTATTATTGCAGGCAGGCGCTATGCAATGCCCTGTTATTTGTTCAAGGATAGAAGGGAATATTGATATTGTTGATCACCAGGAAACGGGTTTGATTTTTGAGGTTAAAGATGAAAATGACCTGCAACAAAAATTGGAATGGGGCCTTACAAATAAAGAAACATTGAAAGCATACGCCCAGGCTCTTCGCTTTAAGATTGAACAGTATTTTGATCAGCCGGTTTTGCATAGCCTGATCCGGAAGAAATATGCTGAATTGCTTGTCGGAAGCCCGTTTCCGTCGGATAATCGGAAAACTACTAACGTCGCCTGAGTAGTTGTACCTGATTTATTACTTTAGGTTGTACCATTGCTTTGGATTATGAGAACAGCTTTTTATTTTAGTTGCTCCAAAGTCCAAATCAATGAAAACCACATTGAAAAAACCGGTGGCTATTATTGGCTATTCAGGCCACTCCTATGTAATCATCGACATTTTGTTAAGCGCTGGCCGCCTCGTTACTGCCTATTGCGACCAGGAAGAAAAAGAACTGAACCCTTATCACCTTCAATATCTCGGTAAAGAATCTGAAGTCATTAAGAAACTGAAGAAGTTTGATTTTTTCGCCTGCGTAGGACATAATGGTATTCGTGAAAAGATTCATACGCAAATGAGTACTTTTCTCGGTAATCCTATCAATGCAATTCATCCTTCTGCTGTTATTTCATCATCCGTTAAAATGGGTGATGGTGTTATGGTCGCAGCCAATGCTATACTGAATCCTTTAGTGGAAATCGGCCGCGGGGTTATCTGTAATACTTCCTGTACAATAGAACATGAATGCAGGATTGAGGATTTTGTGCATGTAGCTCCCGGCGCTGTCTTATGCGGAAATGTAAAGATCGGCAGGGGCACATTCGTCGGCGCCAATTCCGTCATCCGCCAGGGAATTACGATTGGTAAAAATGTTATTATCGGTGCAGGCACAGTTATCGTAAAAGATATACCGGATAACGTGACCGTAGTTGGCAACCCGCAGAAACTGCTTGTGAAGAAACATCCGGCCAAACTAATTGCTGCATAAACCAAAAACTATCTTCTGTTTTGATAAAGCATGTATTCACTACATGCTTTTGTCTTTTGCAAAAGTTCAAAGGGTATCATCTTTTGATACACTTTGGCCTTGCATGGCATCGCTTCTTGTCACATTTTCTTATCATTTAACAATACCGTTCAGTTTCTTCTTATAAGCCTGAAGTAGTGCCGAGTGTTTTTATCCGGTAACTCCGAGGCTTTATGGATCAACGAATAATTTGCCTGATCGGGCCTGATGCGATAAGTTTGCAACCGTTAATAAATCATTTACAAAAATTTAATTGTGCACTATGAGTCAGGGAGTAAGTAACGATGAGATCATACAAAGCCACTATAAAATACAGGCAGAAAAACATAAAGATTCTTCTACTTCCACCATGGAGGATATAATTATCCGGCAAAAAGAGTTAGAAAGTATTTTCTCTTTTTTTAATCTCAGGGAAGTGAGGGTTGTCGCCAGTAAAGTGCTGGAGATCGGCTGTGGTAATGGGTATACCCTGCAACAGTTAGCAGAGGCATACCCGCACGCCAGCTTTCATGGACTGGACTTCAGCCATGATTTATTAGCAATAGCGGAAAAAAGAAATATCAGTAATGGATCATTTTCGCAAGGCGATGTGCGCAAGCTCGCATTTGATGATGCATCCGTAGATGTAGTATATACGGAACGTTGCCTCATCAATCTACTTTCCTGGGAAGATCAGCAGAAAGGGCTGGCTGAAATTCACAGGGTATTAAAAAAGGGCGGCTTTTATTTTATGGTAGAATCGTTTACCGATGGATTCGATAACCTGAATAAAGCCAGGAATGAATTGGGTTTAGGAAGTATTCCTGTTGCTCATCATAACCTGTATTTTAACAAGGAGTCGTTTAAAGAATTTGTGAAGCCTTTATTTTCTATTGTTAATCCTTCATCGCTCGGCAACATTGAAAACACAGCATTACAATCCAATTTCTTAAGCAGTCATTATTTTTCCGCCAGGGTATTGCACCCACTGCTGACAAAGGGCGATCCGAACCTGAAGAATACGGAACTTGTCAAATTCTTTTCGTTTTTGCCACCGAGCGGTAATTATGCCCCGATTCAGGCACATATCTTACAGAAGAAACACTGATTTTTTATTGCAGAGGAAACTTTTAATTCCGGAAAAACGTTCTTGTATAGTTATGATTATAGATCCCACGAAGGCACAAAGACCACTGAGATTTAAGAACTTTTTTCTTTGTGTACGTAGTGCCTTGGTGGGAAAGCCAGTTGTCTGATTTAATCCAAAAATATGGAGATAGCCACTCTAAAGGTTTCGAGGAGCCCGATCACAAATAAGGAATATGCTTTACCAATAACGCACGATGATAGGCAAGGCATTGATAATTTTCTTTCATTGCATCCTGGAAAAAAGGTTGTTGTTGTACAGGGTTTAGGCTTTGTGGGCTCTGTAATGGGGCTTGTCGTAGCTAATGCATTGACAGAAGAATACGCGGTTATCGGAATTGATCTTCCTTCTGTTTCTTCATATTGGAAAATTTGTTCTATCAATGAAGGGGTATTTCCGGTAATTGCGAGTGATCCGAAGATTGATATCTACTACAAAAACGCACTGACGAAAAAGAATTATTATGCTACTTATGATCCTTATGCTTTTAGCAAAGCCAATGTAGTAGTTGTAGACATAAACCTGGATGTAAAAAAGAAGTCTTCTGTAAATAAAGATCTGGAAGATTATAATGTTGATCTTACTCCTTTTAAAAAAGCGATTGAAAGTATTGGTCAGAATTGTAAAAAAGACGTATTGGTACTGGTAGAAACGACTGTGCCACCCGGTACTTCGCAAAAAATAGTAAGACCGATACTTGAAGAGAGTTTGCAGAAACGAAGTTTGCCCATCAACGAACTAAAGGTCGGACACTCTTATGAAAGAGTTATGCCAGGTCCAAAATATATTGATTCTATCCAGAATTTTTATCGTGTATTTGCTGGAACAGATGATAAGAGCACGAAAGCAGTTGAATCTTTTTTAAGAACGGTTATTAAAACAGACGAATATCCTTTAACCCAGTTGGGTAACACGAATGCAACAGAAATGGCAAAAGTGCTGGAAAATTCTTTCCGTGCGATGAACATTGCATTTATGGTGGAGTGGAGCCGCTTTGCAGAAGAAGCCGGAGTGGATATTTATGAAGTGGTAAACGCTATCCGCATGCGGCCGACGCATAAAAATATCATGTTGCCGGGTTTGGGGGTTGGAGGGTATTGCCTGACAAAAGACCCATTGCTTGCCAGTTGGGCAAGAATGAATTTGTTTGGAAGTGAAGAAAAATTACAGCAGAGTGAGAAAGGAGTTCATATCAATGACAAGATGCCGTTGTATGCATTTGAATATTTACAGTCACAATACAAGGGTTTACTGGAAGGAAAGAAGGTTTTGCTGTTAGGTGTCAGCTATCTGAATGATGTAGGTGATACCCGCTATACGCCTGTTGAAAGCTTTTATGAACAATTAGAAAGTGAAGGCTGTGAAATAACGTTACACGACCCTCATGTTTTGTATTGGGAAGAAAAAGATTTATGGGTAAGCCAGGATTTGAATGAATTAATGAAAGAAGAGTATGATTTCATTATAATAACTACGGGCCATAAAAATTACAGGAACAATCAACAATTAATTGACCAGTTATTGGCGAAGAAACCTTTATTCATTTATGATACGATTGGCGTATTTACAAATGATGAAATAAAACTGCTGGCGAAGAAGCATGTGATGAAAGTGATTGGGAGAGGAGATTTGTAAACGAGGTCAAAGAGAAATAGCGAACAAAAAGTAAAAGTTCCGATAGCTATCGGGGGAGACGCAACAGAAATTAAATAGTAGTTCATCAAGCGTGCTATCAAAATATCTTAGAATAAACTATGGGCAAAAAAGTTTTACTATTAGGCGGCGCTGGCTTTATCGGCTTTAATATTTCAAAATATCTTGCTGAAAACCGTGACTATTCATTAACTATCGCAGATAATTTCGCAAGGGGAAAGGAAGATGAGTTGTTTACTTCTTTGGTGAAAAAATATAATATCAAAGTAGTTGCCGGAGATTTTACCGATCCTAAAACTTATGATCACCTGGGTACTGCTTATGATCAAGTGTATATGCTGGCATCGGTAGTAGGTGTTGACAATGCCAATTCTATT
>JAFDYH010000122.1:44570-48492 GCA_018267535.1 Bacteroidota bacterium | reverse complement strand
AAAAAAACAGCGAACAAAATATCCGCTGTTTCTTAAAAATATATTACCTGGAATTATTTCAACCTGGCTAAAGCCTTTTTAACCCTTGCCCATGCTTCCTCAATTTTAGGCAAACTATTCGCAAAAGAAAAACGGACACAATCCGGATCGCCAAATGCCTCACCCATTACAGACGAAACATGTGCAGTATTCAATAAGTACATACAAAAATCCCCTGACGAGTTGATTGTTATTTCTCCGTCCGATTTGCCATAATACGAACTGATATCAGGGAATATATAGAAAGCCCCATCAGGTGCAGAACATTCAATACCCGGAATTTCTTTTACAAGCTCTAACACTCTTTTTCGCCTTCTTGCGAATTCTTCCGTCATTTCCATTGAAGGACGAAGGTCTGTCGTCAGTGCAGTTACTGCTGCCTTTTGAGCAATAGAACAGGTGCCACTTGTAAATTGTCCCTGTAGCTTTTCACAGGCTTTTGCGATTTCTTTATTGGCAGCAATATATCCCAATCTCCAGCCGGTCATCGCAAAACCCTTACTCAATCCGTTTACTATAATCACTCTTTCTTTAATATCATTAAACTGGGCGATACTCTCGTGCTGGCCTACAAAATTGATATACTCATATATTTCATCGGAAATGATAGAAATATCCGGGTGCTTGCGGAATACATCTGCCAAGCCTTCGAGCTCTTTCTTGCTATATACCGCGCCACTTGGATTGCAAGGAGATGAAAACAGGAAAACCCTTGTTGCCGGTGTAATCGCATCTTCTAATTGCTCCGGTGAAATTTTAAAACCATCTTTAGCTGAAGTCTTTATTTCTACTACTTTACCTCCGGCTATTTTTACCAGTTCGCTGTATGTAACCCAGTATGGCGTTGGAATGATAACTTCATCACCTTTGTCTACCAAAGCAAGAATTGTATTCGCCAAACTTTGTTTTGCTCCCGTGGATACAACAATATTTTCTGGTTTATAATCCAGGTTATTATCTCTTTTTAGTTTGGTACAAACAGCTTCTCTCAGGTCAAGAAAACCTGGCACAGGAGTGTAATGACTCCAGTTGTCATCAATCGCCTTTTTTGCGGCGTCCTTAATGTGCTGGGGAGTATCAAAATCAGGTTCACCAAGGCTAAGGTCAATTACATCAATTCCTTTCGCTCTTAATTCGCGGCCTAATTTGGCCATTTTCAGTGTTTCGGGCTCGTTAAATCGTTGAAGAAGGGACGATAATTGTGTTGCGGGGGCTGTTAACTCCATTTGTTTGTTTTTTGCGGTCGCAAAAATACAGATAAAATCAACCCCCTTCTTATTCTTGATAAAACGTGAAGATTTTCTTTTTACTTGTTCAAGAGATCAAAAAAACCGCCGAAAAGACGGTTCCGATAACTATCGAAATTTTTACTACTCTTTTATTAAGAAAAAAGATAAAGAAGAATGCATGAAAGAAAGTACTCCTCTAAAGCCAATTTCCCGGTACAATTTTCACCTGTTACTCGTTTAGAATCAGTTCAAAACATGCTTATTTAAAATAGGTGAAATTTGTCTGAAAAAGCTATCTTTGCACCTCTTTAAAAATACCCGGCTTTCCGGCAGCGGCGAACTGTGCGGATACCGGGCATTAAAATGTAAACCCAAAATAATATGCAACTGAAAGGTTTGGTTCGCTTCTTTACGATCTTGCTCATCCTCTACTCTCTTTATGAACTCTCCTATACATGGTTTGTACGCAACCATGAAAGTAAGATGGAATCCCGTGCGAGAAGTTTTGTGAAATTAAATTATCCGGAAACTGCTGAACAGAAATATCCCGGCAATAAAGACCTACAGGCCCTTTACCAGGATACATTGAATAAGGCTTACAATGATCGCCTTAGAAGGTTGCTGGATAGTACGAAAGATGTTACGGTTACTTATGGCATTACAGGTAAAGTAAGTTACCAGAAAGCAAAGACTGAAGAATTAAATCTGGGTCTTGACCTGCAAGGTGGGATCAACGTAACAATGGAAGTGGAACTGGTGGGTCTATTACGTTCAATGGCCAACAATTCAAAAGACCCAGCTTTTCTGACGGCGCTAAGCAATGCGAATAAACGTAAGGCAAACAGCAATGCAGATTTTATTTCTTTGTTTTACGAAGAATATAAAAAGCTGGCCGGAGAAGGAAAACTGGCTGGTTTATTTTCTGCAGCTAACCAGGATAAGATAAAAATAGGCGATAGCGATAGCAAAGTATTAAGTGCATTGCGCAGTGAAGCAAAGGATGCATTCAACAGGACATTCAGGGTATTGCAAACACGTATCGACCAGTTTGGCGTTGCGCAACCCAATATTAATCCTGACCCTGACCGCCAGATTATTTCAGTAGAATTGCCCGGTATCCAGGACCGTGAAAGAGTTAGAAAATACCTGCAGGCATCGGCCAATCTCCAATTCTGGGAAGTATATAATATTGGTGAATTAAGCCAGTCAATTACCAAAGCAGATGAGGCGTTCGCCACAGTAATGGGTGGTAATAAAAAGACGGATACTTCTGCAGCTGCGAAGGCTGCAGATACTGCAACAAAAGTTTTGCTGACT
Organism: Bacteroidota bacterium; assembly: GCA_018267535.1. GTDB lineage: Bacteria > Bacteroidota > Bacteroidia > Chitinophagales > Chitinophagaceae > JAFDYH01. The sequence continues at coordinate 45,907 of JAFDYH010000122.1, read as the reverse complement.
GGTGATACTTCAAAACAACTTGGACAATCTCAAAACAAACCACAGTTAACGGATACTTCTAAAAAAACTTCGTTAGCCGCTGATACGAAAGAATCATTATCGAAATATATTCAGTTTATTCCTCCTCAACAGGACGCGAAGGGGCAGGTGAGTTATGGCCCTGCTATTGGAATGGTGGCAGTAAGGGATACAGCCCTTGTCCGCAGCTACCTTGAAATGGATGCAGTAAGAAATAATTTTCCGGCAGATGTGCAATGGGCTTATGGTATGCCATCCAGCAAAGCAGAAAAAAAATCTGAATACCTCGCTTTATATGCGTTGAAAACATTAGGCCGTGATAAAGCTAAACTGGAAGGAGATGCCGTAACCGATGCCAGCCAGCAATACGATCCTACTACCGGTGAAGTACAGGTGGAAATGAAAATGAATAATTCCGGTACAAGAATATGGGGTGAAATGACAAAAGCGAATGTGGGCAAACCGATTGCTATCGTCCTTGATAATATCGTTTACTCGGCACCAAATGTCCGCAACGCTATTGAAAATGGTATATCCAGCATATCAGGTGGCTTTACTACTGAAGAAGCCCAGGATTTAGCGAACATACTTAAAGCTGGTAAACTACCCGCTCCTGCTAAAATTGTACAGGAACAACAGGTAGGGCCAACCCTTGGTAAGGATGCAGTAAATGGTGGTATAAAAGCCTTTGCTATTTCATTTATAGTAATCTTCCTGTTAATGCTTGTTTACTATAATACGGCTGGATGGATTGCCAACATTGCGTTGATATTAAACCTTCTTTTCACTATTGGTGTATTGATTGGTTTGGGGGCCTCTCTAACGGCGCCGGGTATCGCCGGTTTGGTATTAACCATCGGTATGGCTGTGGATACAAACGTTATTATTTACGAACGTATCAAGGAAGAACTGACCAAAGGAAAAGGATATATACCGGCCATTAACGAAGGGTACAAACGTTCCCTGCCGCCTGTGCTGGATGCGCATATTACTACTTTACTTACGGCAATTATCTTATTCTATTTCGGATTGGGCCCTGTGAAAGGTTTTGCAACTACACAGATACTGGGTATCCTTCTTTCACTCTTCTGCGGTATACTGGTTAGCCGTTGGATCAGCGATTGGTTTACCAACAAAAAGCGCCACATGGAATATTTTACCGGCATCAGTCGCAAAATATTCCGTCATGCAAACTTTAAATTTATCGAGTATAGAAAGATTACCTATGTAATTTCTTTCATCGTTCTTGCTTTGGGTATAGCTTCTTATTTCCATGGCTTTGATGAAGGCGTAGAATTTAAAGGAGGCCGTAGTTATGT
>JAFDYH010000122.1:43518-44500 GCA_018267535.1 Bacteroidota bacterium | reverse complement strand
GGCGATAATCCGGTTATTAAAACAATTGGCGACAGCAGAACACTGGATATTACGACGGCTTACAAAATTGAAAGCACTGACCAGAATACGGATGAAGTGGTTGAGAAAAAACTGATGGAGGGCCTGAAGAATTATTTACCGCCAGGATTGACTTATGAGAAATTCGATGCGCAATACAAACAACAGTCAAAAACGGTATTACCATCAATATCCGATGACCTGAAGAAAGGCGCCGTAAAAGCGACGATCTTCGCTATGATCATTATCTTCCTTTATATTTTTATACGTTTCCGCGACTGGCGTTATTCAATGGGCACGATTATTTCCCTATTGCATGATGTATTTGTAACGCTGATAGTTTTCTCATTTGCAAGATTCTGGGTACCCTTCCCGTTGGAAATTGACCAGCATTTCATTGCCGCGATACTAACTGTAATTGGTTTCTCCATGAATGATACTGTAATCGTATTCGACCGTATCCGTGAAGATACCAAGCTATATCCGACAATGCCAAAAGAACAGGTTATCAATACAGCGATCAATCAAACGTTAAGCCGAACAGTAATGACCTCATTGACTGTATTCTTAACAATCCTCATCCTCTTCATCTTTGGTGGAGAAGTAACAAGGGGGTTTGCCTTCGCCATGCTGATTGGTGTTATTACCGGTACCTATTCTTCAATCTTTGTTGCCGCCCCGATACTGGTTGACCTTGGAGGCAAAAGAAAATTGGGAGAAGCAGATACAACTACATCCGGAAAAACTAAACAGAAACCAGCAGCTACAGCCAGCTAGTCATTATTTTTAATTTATACGACTAAAAATATAAAAGCTCCTGAACAGGAGCTTTTATATTTTCTGGTATCTCATCGAGAGGAATGATATGCAGCATTGCAAAAAATCATTCGCCTTCCACATCAGCAATAGAATATCATTTGAAATTTCAGAACATTACAATAGAAAAAGACGAACAGGATCTGTA
>JAFDYH010000122.1:24893-43433 GCA_018267535.1 Bacteroidota bacterium | reverse complement strand
TCCTGCCATTCCACCTGCATGCCATACAAATACATTTCGTGCGATTTGTCCATCAGGTAAATAATACCGTCCTGTTCAAACTCATGATCATTCTCTTTCTTATGATCAAAACCAAGAAGATAACTAAGGCCTGAACAACCACCACCCTTTACTCCAATTCTCAATTGCTGTGTTTTATCAAACCCATCAGCGTTCATTAGTTGCCGGATTTCTTTTACAGCGCCGGGAGTTAATACTACCGGTATTGCTACTTTTGTTTCCATACTGCAAAAATAAACATTATCGGCAAGCGATGACAGCATATTCTGCGGGAATTAACTTTTAAAAGTATATACCTGCTCTATAGGTAATCGGCGTTTTCGGCTACTATTGCCTTTGTTTATTCTTTTTGAACGGGAACGCTTATCTTTCATAAGTCATTTCAGCCTTTACTTTTGTAATAAAACAGTATATATCCATGAATGAAAACATTTTACCGGTTATTATTTCCACAGTTGCCTTTTTAATATCTATTCTTACTTTTTTTATGGTCAGAGGCCGCAAAGAAGTACCACCACCACAGGATAACTTCAGTAGCCGGCCACTGCAATTACAGGCTTATGAAAGAATAGCGATGTTGGCTGAACGAATATCCATTCCTAACCTGGTCAGCCGGGCCAACCAGCAAGCTAATCTCACGTCAAGGGAAATGCAACTATTGTTATTGGAAAGTATCAAACAGGAATACGAATACAATGCCTCCCAGCAGATATATGTAACTCCTGTGGCCTGGGAAGCTGTAAAAAATCTGAAAGACCAGAATATGCTGATCATAAACCAGGTCGCAGCCACACTACCTCCTGATGCAAGAGGTATTGACCTGAATAAACGATTGATGGAATTTATAATGACCCAGCCTAAAGGACAACTACATAGCATTGTGCTGGAAGCTTTGAATTATGAAGCCAAAAAAATAATGACCTGAACTTGTTTATAAACAGCAATCAGCAATGATCCTAATTTAGTCCCGCTATGACCGAAAAAAAGATTCTAACAGATTCCGGTATTGAAATAAAGAATGATTACGACAAAAGTGATCGTTCTAAAGATTCATCCTCAGAAAGCGCAGGGAAATATCCTTTTACAAGAGGTATCCAGGCGGATATGTATCGTGGTAAACTCTGGACAATGCGCCAATATGCCGGTTTTTCCACCGCTGAAGAAAGCAATAAACGCTATCACTATTTATTATCACAGGGTGTAATGGGATTAAGTGTCGCTTTTGATTTACCAACTCAAATCGGTTATAACAGCGATCATGCGCTGGCAGAAGGAGAAGTAGGAAAAGTAGGTGTAGCTATTGATAGTATCGAAGATATGCGCACCTTATTCAATGGCATTAAACTGGAAGACGTTACTACTTCGATGACGATTAATGCTACAGGTTTTATTCTGCTTGCTTTATATATAGTGGTTGCTAAAGAACAGGGAGCCGACTTGAAAAAGGTTTCGGGTACCATCCAAAATGATATACTGAAAGAATATGCGGCAAGGGGAACTTATATTTATCCGCCTAAACCTTCTATGCGTATCATAACCGATATATTTGAATGGTGCGGCAGGGAATTACCAAAATGGAATACAATTTCCATTTCAGGGTACCATATCCGTGAAGCCGGTAGTACGGCTGTGCAGGAAATTGCTTTTACCCTAAGTAACGGTAAAGCTTATGTAAAAGCCGCATTGGCAAAAGGTCTTGATATTAATGTATTCGGCAAACGGCTTTCTTTCTTTTTTAACGCCCATAATAACCTTTTTGAAGAAATAGCCAAATTCCGTGCAGCAAGAAGAATGTGGGCCAAAATAATGAAGGACCTCGGAGCTACCGAATCCAAAGCTATGATGCTGCGCTTTCATACACAAACCGGGGGAAGCACACTAACAGCACAACAACCTTTAAACAATATTTCAAGAGTAACGATACAAACACTGGCTGCTGTCCTCGGCGGAACACAATCGCTGCATACAAATGGGTATGATGAAGCGTTAAACCTGCCAACTGAAGAAGCTGCAAGGATCGCCTTACGCACACAACAAATCGTTGCCTTTGAAAGTGGGGCACCGGATACTGTTGATCCGTTAGGGGGTTCGTTCTTTGTTGAATCACTTACCGATGAAGTGGAAGAAAAAGCCTGGCAGTTGGTCAATAAAATCGATGCAATGGGAGGAAGTGTTGCTGCCATTGAACAAGGGTTTATACAAAACGAAATTGCACGCAGTGCCTATGAATATCAGCGGAAGGTAGAATCCGGCGAAAAGATAATTGTGGGTGTAAATAAATTCCAGTCAAAGGAGCCCACTTATGTTCCCTCTTTTAAAATTGATGATAGCATTCGTGATTTACAGACAAAAAAATTGGTTACACTAAAAAAATCCCGCAACAACGCAAAAGTAGATCAATGCCTGCAGGAACTCAATGATTGTGCCAGCGGAAACGATAATATTATGCCGGCTGTTATCAGTTGTGTAGAAAACAAATGCACCCTTGGAGAAATTGCCGATACACTTCGCGAAGTGTTTGGTGAATATAAATAGTAATCTACCGCCAGATGAAAAAAGTAATCTTCTTCGCTTTATTGTCTGCAAATTTTTGTTTTGGACAAATCACTGAAATCAGCTCTCCCGGCAACAGGATTAAAATCAGGACAGCGATAAAAAAAGGGCTTCAGTATGCCGTTTATTTTGACGGCAAATTAATTGTATCTCCTTCTGATATCGACTTAACCTTACAGAGACAAAAGAACCTTCTTTCAACCGCTTCTTTAAAAAAGACCAGTACAAGGAAAATCAGGGAGACTATACTCCCCGCTGTAGCAGAAAAGCGAAAGTTAATCCCTGACAATTATAATGAGCTGACTCTTTTATTCAAAGAATCTGTTGCCGTTATTTTTAGAGCCTATGATGATGGCATCGCCTACCGTTTTCAAACACTGTTTAAAGATTCAATTACCATAGAAAATGAAACAGCCATTTTCAATTTTCCAGAAAATCATTTCTTGTACTACCCCGAAGTAGCAAAACGGCAGGATGCAGATATATTTCATACCAGTTTTGAAGAACCTTATCAATTAAAACCGCTGGATAGTATTGGAGAAAAGAATACTTTATTCAATCCTGTACTAATATACCCAAAACAAAGCCCCCGGTTATTAATTACAGAATCCGATATTGAAGATTATCCGGGAATGTTTTTAACAGGTAATAATACAAAGCTGTTAAAAGGAAAATTTGCACCCTACCCATTGAAAGAAAAAATGACGGAAGGAGGATACCAGCAATACCTCGTAACAGAAAGGGCCAACTACATAGCTAAAACCAAAGGAACAAGAAACTTTCCCTGGCGTATAATAGCAATTGCTGAACAGGATAAAGACTTGCCCGGTAACGATATTGTATACCGGTTGGCTTCTCCTTCCCGCATCGGCGATGCATCATGGGTACACCCTGGCAAAGGAACTGATGAATGGATTATTGGTACCAATGTTTTTAATGTGCCTTTCCGGTCAGGTGTTAATACGGATCTTTATAAATATTACATTGACTTTGCAAAACGATTTGGTTTTGATCGTATCATGATGGATGCCGGATGGAGCGATACAAGGAATTTATTTAAGATTGATCCCAATATCAACATGGACGAAATTACGTCATATGCTAAAGAAAAGGGTATTAAAATCAGCATGTGGACATTGGCATTGACGTTAGATGCGCAGTTAGAACCAGCCCTGCAGCAATTTCAGAAATGGGGAGTTGATTTTATCATGACGGACTTTATGGATCGTGACGATCAGAAAATGGTAAACTTTTATTATCGTGTTGCCCAAGCCTGTGCTAAATACAAAATCATGATCATGTACCATGGCGCCTATAAGCCGGCTGGTTTCGGAAGAACATTTCCTAATGCGATAACAAGAGAAAGTGTATTAGGCTCTGAATATAATATATGGAGTAATAAACCAACACCTGACCATAACCTCATGCTTCCCTTTATACGTATGGTTGCCGGCCCTATGGACTATGAACCGGGAATTCTTGACAATGCAACAAAGAAAACATTCCGCCCTATTGAAGAAAAAGTAATGTCATCTGGCACACGTTGCCATCAATTGGCCATGTTTGTTGTATATGAAAGTCCAATCCAGATTTTTTCCGGCAATCCATCACAAGGCTATATGGAGCCTTCGTTTATGGAATTATTAGGGAGTATACCTACTGTTTGGGATGAAACAAAAATTATTGATGGTAAAGTGGGTGAATATATTATCACTGCCCGAAAAAAGGGCGATGACTGGTATATTGGTTCAATGAGCAATTGGAATGCAAGAGAACTAAAACTGCCATTAGACTTTCTGGATAATGGGGCAGAATACAATGCTGTAATTTGCGAAGATGGCATTAATGCTGATCGCTATGCATCTGATTACAAAATGAGCGAAACAAAATATACCAGTAAAGATATTGTGACAATAAAACTGGCACCTGGCGGTGGCTTTATGCTTCGCTTAAGAAAAAGATAAGTATTCCTTCGTTTATGATTGATACGACAACTGTAAGTACAAAGGACGAATTGCAGCAAATTCTCGATTTACAAAAAAGAAATTTAAAACAGCATATTTCCGAAGCGGAAAAAGAAGAACAGGGCTTTGTTACAATGTCTTTCAGTATGCCGATGATGGAAACCCTGCATGCTGTGGCTCCAAGCATAATCATAAAAGATGATCACAATGTAATTGCTTATGCAATTGTATTGTTACAGCAAGGTCGCAAAGCTTATCCGGCCCTTGAACCAATGTTCGTCAACCTGGAAAAATTAAACTGGCAGGGAAAACCGCTGTATCATTATAACTTCTATATCATGGGGCAGGTATGTGTAGATAAAGGGTACCGGGGTTTAGGCTTATTCGATATGCTTTACCTGAAACACAAAGAAATATACCAGCACCAGTATGATTTCATTGTTACCACGATTTCTACCAGCAACCTTCGCTCGCTAAATGCCCATAAAAGAGTTGGCTTTGTTACTATTAATACATTTACCGATAACCTGGATGAATGGGATGTCGTACTGTGGGACTGGAGCTGATTGTGCCAAAGTATTTAAATCTCTGTTTTTAGAAGCCTGTGATGTATATCTTATGCAACCGTTTCTCACTTTCTCTTATCTTCACAAAAAAGATAATCCATGAGATGGCTGATTAGTACCGGATTAACGCTGTTTTTTTCTGTTACCCTTTTTGCACAAATTCCTTCCTTTATTACGGATAGCCTGGACAGTTATATCGAACGGGGTATGAAACAATGGCAGATTCCGGGTCTTGCTATAGCAATTGTAAAAGATGGAAAAGTAGTTGTTAAAAAGGGATATGGTGTTCGTGAAGTAGGTAAACCCGACAAGGTAGACGAGAACACACTTTTTATGATTGCTTCGAACTCCAAATTGTTTACCGGCACAGCAATAGCAAAGCTTGATTACGAAAAAAAACTATCCCTGAATGACCGGGTTACCCAATATATTCCCTGGTTTACATTATATGATAACAAGACAACTGAATTAGTAACTCTTACAGATTTATTATCACATCGTCTTGGTACTAAAACTTTCCAGGGCGATTTTGTTTTCTGGAATTCTAACCTGCCCAAGGATTCGATTATATGGAAAATGCGTTACCTGAAACCTTCGGGTATTTTCCGCCAGGATTTTGGTTATTGTAATTCCGCATTCATGGTTGCCGGACAAATATTATCATCGGTTACAGGCGGCACCTGGGAAAGTTATGTCAAAGAAAATATATTATTACCGCTGGGGATGAGTAATACCTATATGAATACAGAAGACATTGAATTACGGAATAATGTAGCTAAACCACATAATAATTATTACAGCAACCTTACCGTTATCCCTTATGATCATATTGACAACCTTGGACCTGCTGCCAGTATGGTCAGTAACGTAAATGATCTGAGTAAATGGCTGATCATGCAATTAGACAGTGGTAAATATGAAGGAAGAGAAGTGCTGCCCTGGCCGGTAATTCAGAAAACAAGAGATGCAAACATCGTAGTAAGCAGTCGTAAATCGCCTTATTATCCTACCCATATTCGGGCGTATGGATTAGGCATTTATATGACGGATTATGCAGGCAAACAAGTGTATTGGCATACCGGCGGGGCGTTTGGTAATGTAACCAATGTATGCTTTGTTCCGGAAGAAAAACTGGGCATTACTATTCTTAGTAATAATGATAACCAGAGTTTTTTTGAAGCTCTTCGATACCAATTGCTCGACGCTTATTTAAATATTCCTTATACCGATCGCGGGGAACAGATGTACTCCTTTTTTCTGCCCAACAAAATGAAAGAAGAAAATACTCTGGCCGCCATGAAAGAAAGAGTTGATAAAAAGAACCTGCCTGATATTAAATTGGAGGATTTCACCGGTGAATATGTAAACACCCTTTATGGTAAAGTAATTATTGCAAAAAGCGGCGACCTGCTAATCTGCCATTTTGAACATCACCCGGAATTGCTGGGATATATGGAATATATGGACAGCAATACTTTCCGTATCACGTATAATAATATCGCTTATGGAGTATATCCCGCTAAATTCACCATAACGAATGGCAAGGCAACAGCAGTAGAGCTACAGGTTAATGAATTTGTAGATCCGGACTCTTATTTATTTGTAAAAGATCAGAATGGAATGATGGTAAGATAAAACATCTTTTCAAATTACGTTACTCCAACTATTACCGCAACTTCTTGAATTAATGAATGTGATTTTTACTTCATGCCCTTCTACTGTTTGAGAACATCTCTGTATAACTCTTCCTGGCCCAATTTACATTTATTGAATAATACTATAAGAGCATGTTATAAATATATATTTTCAGTAATATCATATATTTTCCATAGATAAGTTTGCCTCACTAACCCTATAGCAGAGCATTATATATCTATTTCCTTCACTACAAAGGGAGATACTTCATTTTTTTATAATATAAAAACCCTTCTCTTACTGCGCTTCGTACATATACTTAAAAAATATAGGAGATTTCCTCGTAAAAGCTTGAATTTGCCAAGTAGTTTTTATTCTTTTGATGCGTAGAAATACATAACCCGATCCCTTAAAAAACTATTCGTCCCTATCATGAAAACTATTTTTACACTTCTGCTCCTATGCAGTTTGTTGATGGCGAGCACAATTTTTTCACAATCAAATTACGAAGACTGTTCTTCATTTACAGCTAGCTACACAACGACTGAATCCCGCTGTACCAGCACTGGCTCCATTACAGTTAATGCATCCGGCGGTTCAGGCAACTATACTTATAAAGTAACAGGCCCGGTATCAACACCGGTTTCCTCTTCATCTGTTATTTCAGCGTTACCTCCCGGAACTTATACACTAACTGTAAAGGATATTAATAAAGGCTGTGTCTTAACAATTAATAACGTTGTTGTCAGTGGCTCTTATGTTGATCCAAGGTTTGAACTAAGCGCAACGAATACTACTTGCTATGGCGCACAGGATGGTACTATTACAGTTATAAATCAAACTAACGGGAGATACCCTTTTTCTTATAAAATAATATCGCCATCCGCTTCAAATATTGGAACAACAAACACTACGGGTGTATTTAAAAACTTAGCCTATGGTCAATATTATATACAGCAGACCGACTCTTGTGGGGGAGTACAAACCCGTTCGATAGTAATTAACGGTTATAACTGGTGGGTTACGGGAAATGCTGTTACAAAAACTGGTTGTAATTCTTTATCTGTTTCAATCTCCCTTACTGATATTTCGGGAAATACAAACTCTTCCGGTTCTGCTTTTAATGGCTTTAGCTATGGCTATGTTAACAGTCCGGGTGATACGGTTTGGTTTACTACCAAATCATTTACAGTTACTAAGACACCTTTGAGAAAAATGACATTTGTAATAAAAGACAGGTGTGGTTCAGTAAATTCCTTTAATTGGACTAACCCTGTACCATCAACTTCGGGTGGTTCCGTAGCCATATCTAACAATAGTTGTAGTACGTTTACCGCCACTGCACAAGGGTTTACCAATTTAACAAACCCTCAATATTGTTTAAAGCAAGGCGCTACTACCATAGCCTGTAATTCTACCGGAGTTTTTAATAATGTTCCTTACGGCAATTATTGCATGGAAATTACAGATGTTTGTTATGACACCCTTCTTACTTATTGCTTTTCCAAATCCAGAAATAAACCATCCGTAGACGCTAATGCTTCCATATACAATACTACCTGCTCATCTTTTTCTGCAAGCATTACAGGCCAAAACAATCTGTACAATCCTCAATATTGCTTGTATGATAATAACAATACTCTTATAAGCTGTAATACTACGGGTGATTTTAAAAACCTTTCCTATAACAACTATTGTATTAAAATTACTTCTTCAGCACCATGTTATGATACAGTTATTACAAGGTGTTTCTCACCTAGCAGACCTACCGCTTCTGCTTCATCACCATCTATTACCAACAAAACATGTACTGGCTTCGATGTCAAGATTGCTAATGTGTATAATATTAATACGCCGAATTACTGTTTATATGATAACAACAGCAACCTCATCAGCTGCAATAATAAAGGTATATTTACAGATATTCCCTATGGTAGCTATTGTATAATTATTACTGATTTAGACGCTGCAAGCAATGCGTGCTATACCTCACAGATAAGTAAATGCTTCTCTGTAGCAAAAAACCAACCAGATGTATCAAACGTAAGTATCAACAATAAAAAGTGCAACACCTTTTCTACTTCTTTTGCATGGACATCTTATCTTACTAACCCTCAATTTTGTCTTTACGACAACAACAATACACTGCTTTCATGCAATAACTCAGGTACATTCAATAATCTCGATTATGGAAGCTATTGTATAAAAATTACTTATAGCTGTAACGATACAACTTTCACAAGATGTTTTACTGCTGCACCCGACCCAATTGACTTCACAGCTGCAGCTACCCAATCTTGTACAATAGGAAAGACAGATATTAGCGCAACTATCACTTTGGGACAAAGTCCTTATTCAGCTAAAATTCTTAATCCGGGTAATGTCGTAATTGCCTCCGCAAATTTCTCTACTTCCACTTATACGTTTACAGGTATAGCTTCCATGCCTTCAGGTAACCAATACAGAGTTGTTCTTATAGATAAATGCGGAAACACGGATACAGTGGCTGTAACTCCGGCTGCAAGCAGGTTTGACAGAACTATTACAAGTACCGGTAAATGCCCTTCTGCTCAAAATCAAAACGGATCAGCTGACGTAAGTATTCTTGTTACATCAAATATGAGCTATACTGGTCCCTTGCTTGCAGTAAAAAACGGGACACCAGTAACTGTTAACTATTCATCTAGCAGCACAGTGTCAGCGAATACAAAGAAATATGTCTTTAATGATCTGGCACCAGCAACTTATGTCTTTAGCTATGGTATTAGTTCATGCTCTAAATATGTATACGATACAGTTGTTGTAGCGCCATACCAATACCCCTCCCTGCAGAATTCAGCAGTTTATCAGTGCGATAACAACGGATTTAGCGTAAACGCTGTTGCAGCAGGTGGAGCCGCTCCATACTCATATGAAATTATCGGTAGCAATCCCTCAGCTCCTGGTATTACCACCGCACCACAGTCAAGTCCTATCTTCAACATTAATACCGGCACCACTTATTCGATGGTACGCCTAAGGGTTATTGACGGATGCGGCAATGGCTCACTCAACGATGTTGGTGTATTACCATTAAATAATGTCAGCATTATTGCAGATAATTACGATTGTTACTATAATAATATCACCCTATCAACTGATACAATTCCGAATGCGACTTATACATGGTACAAAAAAGCAACAGCCGCATCTACTGACAGTACTGTTATTGGTTCTGCCCTCAGTTATAACCTTCCTTACCTGTTACCAAAGGACACTGGTGTATATATCGTAAAAGCATCTGTAAATACAGGCTGTTTAACAAGACTTGCGTATTTCAACATCAACGGAGATTGCAACGGGTATGTAAGCGTTTTACCGCTGAAGCTTTTGGATTTCACCGGTGCGGCCAAAAATAAAAAAGCAGAACTTAATTTTTCTGTAACCAATGAAGCCGGTTTGAAAGATTATACAGTTCAACGTAAAAACTATCTGACAAACAAATATGAAGATATTGGAACTATAAAAGCAGTAAATGTGCAGATTGAGCACTCCTACTCTTTCATTGACTACAATCCTTATACTGGCACAAATGAATACAGACTTTTGCTTAGGGATATAAATGGCAAAACAGAGTTCAGCAAGACAATACAGATTGTATTTGGTGAAAACAATACAACTATCAGAGCCATTCCAAATCCTGTTTCAGATGTGCTGAATATCCAGTTTAACAGCACTACAGAAGGCGACTACGAAATAACCTTATTAAATGCAACTGGTCAACGCGTTTATTTTGAAAGAACTGGCAAAGTCACAAATAAAACAATCCAGGTAAAACGTACGGCATCAATGATAAGCGGTATTTATTTTCTTAAAATATTCAATAAAAAGGATTTAAGCATACATAATGAAAAATTAGTTTTTAACAGGTAATTCAGAGTAGTATTTAGGTAATTCTACAGTAACAAAAAAGGGGCTAAGGCCCCTTTTCTAATATCTACAAGGATGGTTATTTGTATATAATAGACCTAGTGGTAAAAATTGATACAGAAATTCATAAAACGATGAAGTTTTTTAGATTGAAAGAAAAGTAAAAGAATGTTCGAAGACTTAGTATCTCTTTCCAGTATTAATCTTTGCTAATCCTGGCCCAGGCTTACGCTATACTTTAAGCGTATACCCTTCTTCGTTAATATCACCGGTTCCCTTCCAGGAAATACCGCATTTTGCATACTGCCTTTGTTGCGAAGTATCCATGAATAATTCTGCAGATCTTTATCCGGATTTGCAGTTAACGATACAGATGATTTTGATGAAGATGCTCCGTCAAAAGAACCACGGAAATTCATTTGCCGACCAGCAGTTACTGCTGTTTCCTGTGGCGCCACTAATGTATCATTAGAAACAAATTGTATGTCCTCCGGCAGCTTCAATCGTAAGCAAAATCCGCCATAACCTTTCGGATCATCTGAGCCTCCTATTTTTAATGAATCAACTAATGCAGTAAGATTTATATCAAAATCAATTTTTCGTTTCCCATTCATTAAAGAATGAACGACAATAACTGTGTTTTCTTTTACAATTGCACTTCTGACCTTAGATGCTGCTTGTGACCACCATACTACTTTTGCATTTATAGAAATATTTTGCTTCCCTCTCCTTACAGTTGTCTTCTTTACCGTCCACGAAATGCTATCGGATGTCCAGCCATCTGCAATTTGTTTCCCATTTAAAATGATTTGATGCCACGCCCAGAAAATACCATGATGATATGGATGATCTTCAGGAAAGTCTTCTGTCAGTATATTTCCTTTCAGACTGTAAAGAGGATGCACGTAACCAGCCCGTTCATATTTACCATTGTGTGATTTTGGTTTTACCTGGTAGAATAAAATTTTTTTGCCTTCTTCAAGTATCTCTATTCCCTCCGGTGATTTAACTGCAGTTAACCCTTGAGACAATACATCAATTGAAAATATAGAACAAAAAGAAATAAATAAAACCAAATATTTCATGAAATAGAAGAGTTGCTTTTTTCTTCAGTAATTATTTGAGATATTATTCCGGGATATCCGTATCTAAGATAAATTTGCCTCACGTCATCCTGCAGTTGCTTAGTTGCTGTAATTCGTCCTGAAGCAGAAAAACCTATCCTGGAAAAACTAACCGAATCGTATGACTTGTTACCGAGAATTGCCTTTACAGCCTTATAAGGAAAAATAGTTCTTTCACGTCCAGCAGTAAGGTAAAAGATTAAAATTGCAACATTTATCCCAAACAATATAAAAAATACCCATGGATAAACTATTACTATAAAGACAAGACCAGTAAAAAATAAACTCGACCAGATTAACACATAGATTATACCAGCAACATCAATTACCATATTTGTTCTCAAACCTCTGATATCTTTTTCCGGTAATAAACACAATAAATAACTGTTAATACTCCGCCACCATAACCAACGAAAAATTCCTTGTAAAAATATATAAACACCAGATACACGGAAAAACCCTGTAATATAATTAGCCGCAAAGTCATTACCGTCTGTCGTGCTGCGGCTCGCCAAAAAAATAAAAAGTAATAAGGATAATACAGCAATTGAAACCCTTATTAAAATTAATTGAAATCCTGTGAGGCTTATAAAAAATCGCTTCATTTATAGAAATACTAAACCTTTCGCCACGACAAGGACTCTACTGCTTCTCACCCTTCCATCCATCTTTCAAAGTAACCGTCCTGTTGAAAATAAAATCTCCCCCCTCCGAATCCTTATCCAGGAAATAGTAGCCCTTACGCAGAAACTGGAAATGATCTTTAAAGCTTGCATTCAATAAAGATGGTTCTGCATATGCCTTTACAGTTTTTAAAGAATCTGGATTTATGTAATCTTTAAAATCTCCTTCTTCGGCAGCAGCATTCTCTACACGAAAGAGCCGATCATACTCTCTTACCTCTATTTCTATAGCGTCTTTTGCATTTACCCAATGCAGTGTACCTTTTACTTTCAGCCCGCTTGTATCATTACCACTGTGGCTTTCCGGTATGTATGAGCAACGAAGCTCTGTTATATTTCCGGCAGCATCTTTTATCACTTCATCACACTTGATAATATATGCACTTTTCAGCCGTACCATTTGCCCGGGAGCAAGACGGAAAAATTTCTTCGGCGGTACTTCCATAAAATCTTCCCGCTCAATATATATTTCATTGCTAAACGTCACTTCCCGGTGACCTGTAGATACATCTTCGGGATTATTCTCAACACTAACAATCTCTCCTCCTTTCCCATCTCCCGGCTCTTTTTTCACGTAATTTGTAATGACCACTTTCACCGGATCAAAAACAACCATTCGCCTGAAAGCAATTTTATTTAAATGCTCCCGTACACAAAATTCCAGCAAACCTACATCCACCATGTTTTCCCGTTTCGCTACTCCTATCCTTTCACAAAATTCCCGGATAGCTTCTGGTGTATAGCCACGGCGGCGAAGTCCGCTGATTGTTGGCATCCGGGGATCATCCCAACCTGTCACATAACCCTCGTTTACCAGTTGAAGTAATTTTCGTTTACTCGTTACCGTATAGTTGATATTGCGGCGTGCAAACTCATATTGCCGGGAGGGATATATTTCCAATTTTTCTATCAACCAGTCGTATAACTCCCTGTGTGGCACAAACTCCATAGTGCAGATACTATGGGTGATTGTTTCAATGCTATCGCTTTGACCATGTGCCATATCGTACATAGGGTATATACACCATTTATCACCGGTACGGTGATGGTGTGCATGCTTGATACGATAGAGAACAGGATCACGCATCAGCATATTCGCATGCGCCATATCAATCCTGGCACGAAGCGTTTTACTTCCATCCGGAAATGCCCCTGCTTTCATTTTTGTAAACAGGTCAAGATTTTCATCAACACTGCGGTTACGATAAGGACTATTCCTGCCTGGTTCAGTAGGAGTGCCTTTTTGTGCAGCCATCTCCTCGCTGGTACTATCATCTATATAGGCAAGACCTTTTTTAATCAGTGTTACCGCATATTCGTACAGCTGATCGAAGTAATCGCTGGCATACAATTCATGCTGCCAGGCAAAACCCAGCCAGTTTATATCCTGCTTGATGCTTTCTACGTACTCAGTATCTTCTGTTACAGGGTTAGTATCATCAAACCGGAGATTGGTATAGCCGGGATATTTCAGTGTAAGACCGAAATTCAGGCATATGCTGCTGGCATGACCGATATGCAGGTAACCATTCGGTTCGGGGGGAAACCTGGTGAGCACCTGTTTGTATTTACCATTCTTCAGGTCTTCTTCAATAATCTCTTCTATAAAATTCAGGCTCCGTTCTTCTGTATTTTTTACTTCTTCCATAAAGTATTCGGTTGATACTGCCCCTGAGAGGGTACTATGATTATGCCATACCTTTCATGGTATGGCATATCGGTTGACAAATTTAACGGAATTAGGGCTGGCTGCCAAAAGGTTTGAATCTAAGCCATTATAAAAAAAGGCGTCTGCAAAGCTGTTTTCATGCACCGATTGTTCTTTATCAGGTCCAATTTTAATACGGCATGAATGCATCGGAGTTGATGGCTTTATTGAATAAAGCCGATAGTGCCGATTCAGTAAATATGATTACTGTCAATATAACATTATATAAAGATGGCTGGATGCAGGGAAACTTCTGAAACGGCTAACGAAGTGCTGCTTCTTGTACTACAATATACCATGCTAAAAAAACAACTGAAATACTTAGCTATAGTGAAAATAGCTGCACAAAATCATAAAACTAAAAGTGCTGAACCTACTTTTTTAATTGACCGTATAAAAATGAAGTACTCAGGTAGACCTGGAATTTGTGAAAAAATAATAACGAACAGATGTTTCAGGATTTAATAAATGAAGCCAATCTTAAAAAGGAACCATTTCTTCACGCATTAATAAGAAAAAAAGCAGTCGCCTATCCAATTGACAAGCAACTTTAAAAGATTTCATAAAAATTCACGATCATTGCTCCATGAATAAAAACAGGCTCGAAGCATTCAGTGATGGTGTATTAGCCATCATTATTACGATAATGGTATTGGAGATAAAAACACCGCATGGATCTTCCTGGCAGGACATTAAACCTTTACTTCCTATAGTCTTTTCTTACCTGTTTAGCTTTGTTTATGTCGGTATATACTGGAATAACCATCATCATTTATTTCATATTGTAAAAGGAATTAACGGGAAGGTATTGTGGGGTAACCTCCATTTGTTATTCTGGCTCTCACTTTTACCTTTTGCAACAGCCTGGATGGATGAAAATAATTTTGAAAGTTTACCAGTTGCTTTTTATGGTTTTATACTTTTTATGTGTGGCACTTCATGGAAGATACTGACGACTATTATGATTAAATTCGAAGGAGAAAATTCGAAACTGAAACAAGCATACCGTAACGATACCAAATCGACTATTTCAATTGTATTTTATATTCTAGGAATTATATCGGCATTCTTTTACCCTATCATCAGCCTCATCCTCTACATTTCTGTTGCCTGCATCTGGTTTATTCCTGACAAAAGGATTGAAAAGCAAATAAAAATGTAAGGATGCTTCAGAGAAAGTTACCCTACTCTAATCATACCTGCAAAAGATTTAAATAAATTTAGAAAAAGATCAGTGTAATAGTTTGTCTATCGCTTCATTTAGCTGATCCAGAGAAAAGGGTTTTTCCAGGAAAATGTCAGCACCATTTTCAAGGGCAACATCTTTTACTGAACTAAAACCTGAAATCATAATGATTTTAATAGAGGGATACTTTTTCCGGATATAACTGATAAAGTCAACACCAAACCCATCCGGCAATTTATTATCTAAAATGATTAACGAGGGATTTCTTTTTTCAAGGTATTCATCGGCAGAAAGGATGCTGTTTACATAATCGAGTTCAAACTCCTGTCCATTAAGGATCATTTCAAGCACTAAGCCGATTTCTCCATCATCATCAACTGCGAGAATTTTCTTGGTAGAAATACTTCTAAGTGAGGCTGTTTTTGTCATAACGTTTTCTTGAGATAAGTGGTTACAGATTTGTTTACTGCAGGCCTTTGCCTGCAAAATAATAGTAGCAAATTGCCTGCCTTAAATGCTTTACTAATTAGAATTTATAAAGGTTTTGCACCTGATTACCGTTCCCAGGCATAAGCCGATTGATTTTCAATACCTAAAAATATCCTTCAAAACTAAAATTCATCAATTACTGTCGCAGTATCTTTAATTTCTTTGAAAATTCAATTGGAAATAAGCTTATATGATTACAACTGAGATTTTATTTATGGCGCAGCAATTATGGGATTACCACCATATGAACCATCCTTTGGTAAAATCAGATTGTATATTGGTTTTAGGCAGTCATGACTTAAGAGTAGCGGAAAGGGCTGCAGAATTATACCTGCAAGGCTTGGCGCCCCTTGTTATTATGTCTGGCGGACTTGGCAACCTTACAAAAGATATGTGGACGGAAAGCGAAGCTGATCAATTTGCAAGAATCGCGATGCAAAAAGGGGTACCTGCTGAAGTCATACTGATCGAAAATAAGTCAACAAATACAGGAGAAAATATTCTGTTCACACAACAATTACTGAAACAAAAAAGAATAGATCCGCAAAGTTTTATTGTAGTACAGAAGCCATATATGGAAAGAAGGTCTTATGCTACTTTTAAAAAGCACTGGCCCGCTAAAAACCTATTGGTTACATCCCCGCAAATATCCCTTGAAAATTATACAACGGATGATATACCACTGGAACGGGTGATAAATATTATGGTAGGCGACTTACAACGAATCAAAATATACCCGGCTAAAGGTTTCCAGGTTTACCAGGCAATACCGGATCAGGTATGGGAAGCATATGAGCGGCTGGTACAATCAGGATTTGATAAACACCTCATTAAAGAGTAGAATACCAGGAACAATTTACTTCTACCCGTTTTCAGCTAGTAGAAAAACTGTTCGGATATAATCTTACTGTTTTTTGTTTTATACAGGCACAACTCGATGTTTATTTTCCGCGGCTCTCCCTTCATTTGTAAATCACTATACCATGCCAATGAAAAGTAATCTCCTGCAACCACCGGATCGGAGATAGTACTTCCATAAAATTCCTGAACATGAGATATAAATAAAGCCGCCTTTTTTCGTATGTTACTCATCCCTCTTGTTTCTCTTGGTAGCAAACCCTCATACGGTTCAATACTTACAATATCTTCCGCGAACAACTCTTCTTTTGCTTCTTCCACCCTGCCACTGCGGCAAAGAAAAACAAGCCGTTCAGCTATTTCCTGGGTTGTCATTCTGCAAAAATTATAATGATTCAAAGATATCCTTTGCCTGTAATACAAAAGGGGGCAATTATGACATTATAAGGGATAAAAGCGACAGGGCTTACTTATTCAAAATTCTGTCGTACTACAAAAAGCGTATTGTTATACATCAGCTGCTCCCCTACTTTCAAATTGAAAAGTATCCTAAACTTTTACTTCCCAAAAAACATTGAAATGAAAAAGGTTACTATAGCCTCGCACCTGATAATTTTTATTATTTGTCCGGTGCTTGTTTTTTCTCAAAGTGAAAATCCGGCCGGGAAAACATCACTGCGACCTAAAATCGGTGTTACATTAAGTGGGGGCGGAGCCAAGGGGCTTGCACATATCGGCTTACTGAAAATGCTTGATTCTGCCGGATTGAATGTGGACTACGTAACAGGCACAAGCATGGGCAGTGTTGTTGGCGGCCTGTATGCAGCAGGTTATTCCGGTAAGGAAATTGAAAAAATAGCAACCAGCATTGACTGGGACATGCTATTTACCAACCGAACTTCCCTCCGCTCATTCATTATGGAAGAAAAAAATGAATACCAGAAATATGCAGTGGAATTTCCCTGGGAAGGAGGGAAATTTCATCTCGCTGGCTTATTGGAGTCAGAAGAACTTTGGCTCAAGTTCAGCGAACTGTTCTTTCCGGTATATGCCACAAAAGATTTTAGCAGGCTCCCGAAAGGGTTTGCCTGTATTGGCTCCAATATATCATCGGGCGAAGCCGTCGTTTTAAAAAAAGGAGAAATAGTTTCAGCAGTGCGTGCCAGCATGGCTATCCCGACTGTATTCAAGCCAATAGAACTTGACAGCATTAAATTGGTCGATGGTGGGATTGTCCATAATTTTCCCGTAAAAGAAGCTATTGGTATGGGTGCCGATTTTGTAATTGGCAGCAATGTATCCGGCGACCTGATGGTAACAGAAGAAATTACCAACCTCTTTGATATCGTAACCCAGATATCTACATTCCGGGAAGATGCAGATAATAAACAACAGCAAAAGCTTTGCAATGTCTATATATTTCACCCTTTGAAGGGGTATGGCACAGGAAGTTTTTCCTCCGCTCAGGAGATTATTGATAAAGGTACCGATAAAGCAAAGGAGCTATACCCTTATTTTAAAAGGATGGCGGACTCACTGAATGCACTATATGGCCCCGTAGTAAAAGGTAAATTCGAACGGCCAGATTCGGTAAGGATCACAGATTATGCAATAAGAGGCTTAAAGGCGACAACTTCCGGATTCTTTTTCCAACGTAATAAAATAATAAAGGGGAAATATTATACCCCTGCCCAGCTAACCGAAGGAATCCGTAAAGCATTTGGCACCCGTTATTATGCCCGAATACTTTATTCATTACAACCTTTACCGGATGGTAGTGCCAAAATCATTTATGACGTACAGGAAAATCCGCTGACGTATATAAA
>JAFDYH010000122.1:21110-24860 GCA_018267535.1 Bacteroidota bacterium | reverse complement strand
AATTTTTTAACTCCCTATTCACGGAGCATGCTGACATTAAATATTGGTGATAACATGAAAATCCGGGCAGAGCATCTGCAACTTTTCGGACAAAGAAAAAATATGTCGGCAAACATCGAACTACAAGGAGAGATGATTAACAATTTTCCGGTATACACCGGTTTTGTAAAAAATGATATTTACCGGCAGGCAAACAGTAAAGCAGATATTGTTATAGGAAGTGCTTATAAACGAAAATTATTTATTGGCTTAGGTACACGATGGGAAATGATTCATTTTACTTCCGACATCAGCAGTTCGAAAAATCGGATAAAAGGAAATACACGTTTTTTTGATTCATATGCAGTACTAAAATTAAATACACTGACAAATGGAATTTATCCAAGACAGGGAACAAAGATTGATATAGAAGGAGGTTATGTTTATAACCAGAAAGCGGATTTTAAAGAATTGGTAACACATCAGCCTGTTAACAATACAGATTCATTAGGCTTTGTCAGTAGCAGTTTCGCAAGGGTAAAAATGAATATTGAACATTATATTCCCCTAAATACCAGGTTCACTTTCCTTACCCAAACGCAAGCCGATATCAACTTTAACAAACAACAAAACCTTGCTAACGATTTTTACATCGGTGGGCTAACCACAACATTCAGAAACCAGGTCATTTTCGCGGGTTTGCGGGAGGCAACTGTGCATACCGGCAGCGTTGGCGCTTTGCGTATTTCCTTACGCTATAAGATTATTTCAAACCTGTATGTGCTGGGGCATGTAAATGCAATAGCTTATAATTTTACAGGCAACTATAGGCTTCATGATGCCAAACTGTTGACAGGATATGGTTTAACCCTTGCTGTACATTATCTCGGTCCATTACAAATCAGTGCGATGTATTGTGACCAATACCGGAAAGTAATTTCTTATGTAAATCTTGGTATTCCATTTTAGAGTTGAATCCAATATTACATATTAAGATGGGCAGAATTTTCAAACCGGAATGCAGGATTGAATGAATGAAACCATACCTGTTTATTATTTTGCCTGACAGGTACTTTGCCATTGCAGATAAAAGCATCAATTATCAACACAGCGAATTCGATGTGGATAATAATTTTTGTAATTGTTTTCATTATATTTATCACGTTCAACCGCTACCCTGACTACAGTTTTCACGTTTAATGACAACCAACAGAAAGAAAAAATTAATGCAGGGTTCTCATATAGATCGGTTTTCTGAATTTAGCCATTTTCGCCTAAAGCCAGCTTCTTATTATAGTTAATGCGGTCCTCTGATTGTTGTATATTTAAATTATTATGATCAACACAGGTGATCTGCATATAGAAGATGAAGTATTGCCGCTATTTGACCTTACTTTTAACCTCCATTCGGGTAAGGCTTTAAAAGAACTGGTTACACTGCCTCTTCTCTCCATAGAAGCGATACTTATAAGGCAACAGGTAATTAAGGGATTTATCGATAACAGAGAACTGTTCAAAGATTACTCCTTCTCACGGTTTAATTTATCAGAAATCTATGATTTCACTGAATCCTTTTCTGTGGGTAGTCTTTCTTCGGGTAAACTAAGGTGGAAGCTTATATTTTCTGATAAAGAAAAATCACAAAAAAAAGGAAGGCTTATATTACTTGTACGGCTTTTTCACAAAATTCATTCAGCATACCTGAGTAAAACAGATTTAAAAATATTCCCCCCCTCCTATGCAGACGAATTGCAGAATCTCAATAATTTTTTCAAAAGCTTTAATCTTGAACATCACGAAGAGGCTTTCCGGAAAAACAAATTCGGAATTAGCCATATAGTAGAACTGACAAAGGTGATCGCAGAAAAAGTAACTACGGGAGAAATGGCACAATTCTGGAATCGCTGGTTCCTGTTTGAAGCATATCTTTCCATCAGTCATTCTATAATAAAGCACAATTTTGTCTTTCCGGAGTTTGATAATTCAGTTTTCGCAACAGAAGGATTGTATCACCCCTTCCTGAAAAGCCCGGTGAAAAATAATATTACTGCAACAAAAAATGTAGTTCTTTTAACAGGACCAAACATGAGTGGTAAATCCACGTTGCTGAAAGCTATAAGTATTTGTGTTTACCTCGGGCATACCGGCTTTGCGGTACCCGCTACAAGAGCAATCATGCCCTATTTCAATACTATTTCCGTGGCTATTAACCTCACCGATAGTATTGTAACCGGTTATAGTCATTTTATGTCGGAGATAATGACATTGAAGAATGTAGTCACAGAAGCAAAGAACGATATGAAATGCTTTGCCGTTTTTGACGAACTGTTCAGGGGGACCAACATCGAAGATGCACTGGAAATAAGTACAGCAACAATTAAAGGGTTGTCTCATTTCCCTAATTCCCTGTTTTTTATTTCGACACATTTACATCAATTGAAAGAGATTGAAGAAGTGAAGGCAAATAAAGTAAGCACCTGGTATATTGACACAGAATTGAAAGACGGTGTTCCGGTCTTTACCTATAAATTAAAAGAAGGCTGGTCGGATTTAAAATTGGGCAGGGTATTATTTGAGAAAGAAGGATTAGACAAAATGCTTGAATAATAAAAATTCCTGAACCAATATAGTATTTCATAAAGAAACCAATCTCTTTAGTATTAATAAACCTGAAAAATGAATTTGCGTCTGACCTGTTTTAATATCTTATTTATTGCCATTACAACTATACTCCCGTTTTTTTATTTAAAAAACAGCTACCCGGAACCCAGCTCAATAGCAGGGTATCTAAGCAATGCTTACGATATTAAAAGAGGTTATTTCTCCCAGGACGGAGTCCCTGTTCCCGAATGCCATGCCTCAACTATTCTTCATTTAAACAATGGAGAATTAATAGCTGCCTGGTTTGGCGGAAAAAAAGAAGGCAATGATAACGTCGGTATCTGGATGGTAAAAGGTAAACCCGGACAATGGACTAAACCAATTGAAATTGCCAAAATAAGAAATGATGCACATTGGAACCCAGTACTATTTCAATCGCCGGAAGGAAGGATATTCCTGTTTTTCAAAGTCGGCAAAAAAATACCTTCCTGGGAAACATGGGTAAAAACATCGGACGACGATGGAAAGACCTGGACAGAAGCAAAGGAATTAATAGCCGGTGACAAAGGAGGAAGAGGTCCGGTAAGAAATAAGCCCATTATATTGTCCAATGGAGATTGGATTGCGGGGGCATCGCATGAGGAAGGAAGCTGGAACGCTTTTGCAGATATAAGCAATGATAAAGGTTTGAACTGGCATGCATCCCCCTACGTACCGCTCGACCGTACAAAAATGAAAGGGAAAGGTGTAATACAGCCTACGTTATGGGAGTCCGCTCCCGGTAAGGTACATATGCTTTTAAGAAGTACGGAAGGTGCTATTTACAGAAGCGATTCGGAAGATGGCGGCAAAAGCTGGAGTACCGCTTATAAAACCGGCTTACCGAATCCAAATAGCGGTATTGATCTAACCAGGCTGAATGACGGAACATTGGTACTTGCTTTTAATCCCGATACAGCGAACTGGGGTTCACGCTCTCCCCTATCCCTGGCTATTTCTTTTGATAACGGCCTTACCTGGCCGAAAATCCTGGATATTGATGCAGGCGATAAAGAAGATGAATTCTCCTATCCCGGAATCATTCATTACGGCGATACCATTGCCGTAAGTTATACCTGGAACCGAAAAAAGATTGCGTACTGGATAGGCACTGAGAGCGACCTGTTAAAA
>JAFDYH010000122.1:0-21021 GCA_018267535.1 Bacteroidota bacterium | reverse complement strand
TAAACATCTATCCTATCTTGTTTTATCGCCAATTGTATTCAGGTGCTCTAATTAGCTGACTTTCCTATCCGGTAATTTTTCTTTATAGCAATCGGAGGGATACTGGCAGGTACGCAGGCCATCTGTTTTATTTCCTATAAAAAATAAAATCCATCTTTGGTTGGGTCGCTATCCTGATGAAAGTATTGTCTTTACCGGGATATGAAAACAGCTAGTTCAATCGATCGGCCATTACAATTGCCTGTTTTGAATAGTTACAAACTTTCCGGCATTCAGGAAATTCAATTGCTTTATTCAACATTTCGATTATTTTATGGGTAAATATTCTAGTAGAATTTCGCCGGTATTATTACGAATACAGATAAAGAACTGCCCCTGAACACGGTAAGTGAAATATTCCCAGGCATTACTTTCATTATTGCCCAAGGATAGCAATAATCCAGTCGACTTAACGTTGAGATAAAGCTTTAACAGTATATCTGTCCAAAAATCCAACAGTATGAAAAACCTGCTTTACTTATTTATAGCAATAGTTTTATTCAGTTCCTGCAGTTCTACAAACCTTGTATTTATAAGTGTAAAGGAGCCCGCTCCTGTTACAATTCCCGGTTATATAAAATCAGTTGCAATTGTTAACCGGAGCATAGCATCCGATGAAAACAAAGTATTGGATGATATTCATCGCGTACTTTCATTGGAAAGCAAAAAATTACTGGAAGAAGGTGGCAAGGCTTGTATAGACGGCCTGCATGATGAAATGATCGCCAATAATCGTTTTGAAAACATTGTAAAACTTGACACCACTGAACTACGCTCTTTCGGTGCCGGCGTTTTCCCTTCAGCATTGAGCTGGGATAAAGTTGAAAAAATATGCCGCGAAACAAAAACTGATGCCTTGTTCTCATTGGAATTATTCGATACTGATTCAAAGCTTAATTATGGTGCTGTTCCTGCCAGTATCAATACTGTATTTGGAAAAGTACCCGCTGTCGAAACCAGTGTATCTATGAACACACTTGTAAAAACCGGTTGGAGAATGTATGATCCCGGGAGCAGGGTTATACTCGATGAGTCTTCCCTCTCAAAAGAATTGCAGTTCTCCGGCAGAGGCATCAATCCTGTTGCAGCGGCAGAAGCTTTAATACAGAAAAAAGAGGCCGTTAAACAGGCCGGGAATGCAGCCGGTCATTTATATGCCACCAAAATTGATCCTTATTGGATAAGGGTAAGCAGGGACTATTTCGTACGGGGAACGAATAACTTTAAAATAGCAAAAAGAAAGGCGCAAACAGGCAACTGGGATGAAGCCGGTAAATTATGGGAAAGAGAAACAACCAACAGCAGTCGTAAAGCTGCAGGAAGAGCTTGTTACAATATGGCGATCATCAATGAAATTAACGGCGATCTTGACAGTGCAATACAGTGGGCACAAAAAGCGTATGAAGATTACCGTATTAAAATCGCTTTGCAGTATATAAACATACTGCGTAACCGCAAAGCAAATGACGCCCTGTTAACCATGCAGACAAACAACTTCAATAAGTAACCTCTTCATTGAAATTCAGCTATACTTAGCTAAACGATTCCAATTCTTTGCCAAAGGCCTTTACTTCATTGTAAGAGGCTTTTGAATTTTTGTTTTTATCCAATATGATTTTACCGCTATCCTATTTCTTTATCCGTACTTAGAAAACCTGGCGCATATGTACTATCATTTTCCCCAATGCAGGTCTTAGCTTTTTGATATGCTGGGTTACCTATTCCTCGTCAGAAAGTTTCACTGCTCTTGCCCTGGTAATAGTTCAAAAATGATTAATAAATTTTTCGACTGATGGCTACTATATCTATGATATAATTAAAGATAAAAATTTAGCTGGCTAAACTTTGCAGGTAATTTTCAATTTCCCGATACTTATTTCTCGTTTCCTCATTTTCTGTTTCTGTCCGCATATACCTGGCCCATTCCTCTGGCGTACCTTCGTATATTTTATCTTTTAAATCAAGCCTTGCCCCTGCATCAATAAGCACTTTTACCGCATTCAGTGAACCGGAAGAAACAGCCTGATGTAAAGGAGTGGCATGAGAGTGAAACCTGCTTGATGATTGAATATAGCCACTTGCATCAGCTCCATTCTTCAATAATAAAGACATCATATCTGGTTTTCCATAGAATGCTGACGCCATTAATGCTAGCTGTTTATCTTCCTTATTCGCATTTTCTAATAATCCCGGTATAGCATCCTGCCTGTTTATACAAATAGCAACTGCCAGGTTTAATTGCCCCCCCTTTTTTAATAAATGTTCTGCAGCTTCAACGTTACCATGTGCCACTGTTCCCAAAAGATCACCGGCTGTTGCCCCGGATTCGATTAATAAGTCTATTAATTCTATCTGAACGCCGCACTTACGGGGGATGCTGCCTGTAGCAACGAGTTCAAGGGTATAATCCAACTGGTATTGAAAACTATCCGGCGCTTCCTTTTTTGCATATTTTATTATCAGCGTGGTAATCTCAACAATATTTTCCGGCAAGCCCGGATGTCGTATAGGATTATCTGCAATGAACCAAAGCAGGTAAGGGTTTTTAAAATAACCTTCTTCCGGGCTGTCAAAACGCTCCCGAACAATTTCAGGATGATCCTCCAGTATTTTTCTTAACTCCCTGATATTGCCAGAATCAATAGCTTCAACAGCCCGGAGATGGAGTGAATTGTTTATATCCGAATTGATCATAGCAAATCGTTCTATCGAATTTACAAATTTCTTATACACATGATTTGCCATACTTACTTCAACACTTCCTGTTTTATTATCTTAGTTTTCAAGGAAAGTGGCTTAAAATTAATTTTAAAAAAAAATATTGAAAGGTGTCCAATTTTGGAAAACAGGATTGTCATAATACCGGAACACATTTATTTAATCACCTGCCTCCAAAGGCATAAATTTTTTAAAATGGACGAATACATGTTAATATTCCGCCACCAGGACGGAAGTAAGTTAGCCTCCCCTGAACAAATGCAAATATGGATGAAGCAGACTATGGACTGGATAGGAAGCATTGCGGCACAAAACAAATTCAGCGGGGGAAACGGGCTTCCTTTTGATGATGCCAAAGTTGTACATCATAAAGGTATTGTAACGAATGGCCCGTTTGGTGAAATTAAAGAAACGATCGGTGGCTATATTGTTGTAAAGGCCGATTCCGTTGATGAAGCGGTAGAGTTTGCCAAAGGCAGCCCGGTATTGCAGGGAGACGGCAATACGGTTGAAGTAAGAAAGATTGCTAAAGGCGATGGCGTTCATTAACCTAAATCAGTTTTGCCGGAAAGAAAGAGAGCAATAAAAGAATACCCCCGGCATTGACTTCTTTCCGGCATTTTTATTCATGACCCACCAGGAATTAATACCTCACTTATTTCGTACAGAGTTCAGTAAAATAGTTGCTGTACTTTGTAAGTTACTGGGCATTGAACATATTGAAATAGCTGAAGACATTGCCGGTGAAACATTTTTATCCGCCCTGGAAAGCTGGCCTTACAAAGGAATACCGGAAAACCCGGCGGCATGGCTATACACTGTAGCAAAAAACAAAGCAAAAAACAAATTGAAACGCGATCAGTTGTTTGCCGGTAAAATAACGAGGGAAATAAAGAAGGCAATTGATGAAAATAATGAAGCCTGTATTGATCTCTCCGATCAGAATATTACAGATAGCCAGTTGCAGATGTTATTTGCAATTTGCCATCCTTCTATTGCAGAAGAATCGCAAATTGGATTGGCGCTTCGCATTCTCTGCGGGTTCGGGCCAGATGAAATTGCCAACGCATTTCTTACCAACAGGGAAACGATCAATAAACGGCTATTCCGGGCCAGGGAAAAACTAAGAAAAGAAAAAATAAAAATTGAATTCCCCGGGGAAAAAGAAATAGGCAAGCGCATTGAACCTGTACTTACAATTCTATACCTGCTCTTTAATGAAGGCTATTATTCAGAAAGTCAGAATAGCATCTTGCGGGAAGATCTTTGCCTCGAAGCAATGCGCCTGACTTATCTACTAATTGAAAATGAAAAAACAAATTTATCCCCTGTTAATGCTTTGCTTTCCCTGTTTTGTTTTCATGCTTCCCGCTTTGAAGCAAGAAGCAATGAGAACGGTGAAATCGTTTTATACCAGGACCAGGACAGATCTAAATGGAATTATGAGTTGATCAATAAAGGAATTTATTATCTGCAACAGGCATCAAAAGGGAATATGCTTACAAAATATCACCTGGAAGCAAGCATTGCTTACTGGCATACGATAAAGAATGATACACAGGAAAAATGGGATAACATTCTGCAGCTTTATAATCGCCTGCTCCAGGTTGAATATTCACCCATTGCAGCTCTTAACCGAACATACGCATTGGCAAAAGCCCACAGCAAACAGGAAGCAATTATTGAGGCTGAAAAACTCAAACTAATCAATAACCCCTACTATTATTCTCTGCTGGGCCACCTGTATACAGGTCTTGATAATGAAAAAGCGATAGGCCATTTAAAAATGGCCATATCCCTGGCAAAGTCAGCGGCGGACAGGGATGTATTAAATAAACGAATTAAAAAAATTGAATAGCAGGGCAGCTTCTGCCGTTTATAAAAATCTATTGATAGTTAAACTGTTTTTTTTAACTTCAGAAACAGTAACTGGTGTTGTTGAAATCAATAACCTATTATGCGGTTCAATACAATCATCCCCATTTTATATTCTTCCAGCATTATCAATAGCCTCAATCACTACACGGATGTGCTTGGATTTGAAAATAAATGGGATTGGGGAAGCCCTCCTACTTTCGGAGGCATTTATAAAAACGGGATTGAAATATTTTTTTGCGAAAACGGGCAAGGACATCCCGGCACATGGATTTCGATTATGGTGGATAATGTGGACGAATATTATGAAACCATCAATGCCAAAGGTGCCAATATCATTTCACCCCCGGAAAGTATGGAATGGAATATCCGCGAAATGCTGGTAAAAGATCCGGACGGCCATATAATCCGATTTGGTAACAGTATCTCCGGGAAAAAGAATAGCGGGTTATCCATGCCGGCTTCCGTCCGCATTGTTCAACGGATACCAGAACCGGGAGAGCTGCTTTATTTATCAACAGCTGTAGGCTGGGCGCAACCTGCTGAAAAACCATCGCCGGAAATACCGCTTTCCTCTATTGCCATCGTAGTAGTTGCCGAAGATTCGGTTACAAATAAAATTATCGGTTGTGCATTCCTGTTAACCGATAGCACCAATTTTTATTATGTAAAAAATGTAATAGTTCATCCCGCATGGCAATCGAAACGTATTGGTACTGCCCTGATGCAGGAATTAACAGCCTGGCTGGATAAAAATGCTCCTGATAATGCAATGGTGGCACTCCATACCGGTGAGAACCTGGCGCCTTTTTATAAACGGTTTGGTTTCACAAAAGCATTCAGCATGCAACGGTTTATAAAAAGATAATTCATAAAAACGATTAAGTTCTTACTGAATTAATTTTATAAAAATTAACCCTACAGAAAAGCAGATAAAATGGCTGAATTAAAAAAAATGCTGAGAACCTGTCCAAAGGGACATAACTATTATAAAAGTAGTAATTGCCCAACCTGCCCGGTATGTGAAGCAGAAAGAAAACCGAAAGAAGGTTTCCTTTCACGATTAGGCGCCCCTGCAAGAAGAGCACTTGAAAATCATGAAATAACAACGCTAAAGAAACTGTCTAAATACAGTGAGGCAGAGGTACTAGGTATGCATGGTATTGGCAAAACGACAATCCCTATATTAAAAGCATCCCTCGCAGAAGCCGGCTTGGGTTTTAGAAAAAGTTAAGAGAATCTTCGTTGGATAGTCTGAAAAGAGAATATTCTGTCTGCCCGAAATGAATCAGGTTCATTTCAACTGCTCAAAATAATGAACCCCTTTTTTATTTCCCACAACAATATCAGGCAGTCCATCATTATTTATATCCTTCACCACAACATGCAGGCCGACTCCTGAGTTATCATCAATTTGGTGCGGAATCCATTGGGGATCTTTGCCTGGTTTAAACTCAAACCAGTATAAGACCGCCGGTTCCAAACCACCGGGATCGCCACCATTATGTGCAAAATATCTTTTACCTGTTACCAAATCGGGGTAGCCATCACCGTTAATATCATCCATGGCCAGGCCATGCGATTCTGAAAACGCTTTACTGATAAGATGTTCTTTCCATGATTCAGCGCCATCTTTTTCTTTTATGCGTTCGTGCCACCATATACCGTAGTCATGCGCGGAAGAGCTGATAAGATCAAGATCACCATCCCCGTCCACATCATATAAATACATTTCTGCGCAATCTTCACTAAGGTTTACTTTATGAAAAATCCAACCCGGTTGCCTCGGGTCGGCAGGTGATTGCCACCAGCCATTCTTTACTATCACATCTTTTTTCCCATCTCCGTTCATATCACCAAAACCAAGTCCATGGGTATACTTATGTGTTGCGATAAGGCTATCGTCGCTAATGACAAACCGCTTCCATAGTGTATCACCGGGAATAACTGGTGATTGCAACCAGATCATTTTCTTTTCTTCAGAATCGTTGCACAAAAGGTCGGCCCTGCCATCTCCATCGATATCTACCAGAACCGGCGATTCATTCCCTACAGAATGATACAGCGAATGCTCTTTCCAGTAACCCGGTTGATTCTTATTATTCTCATACCATGCCGCAGGGTCACCCGGCCAGCCAATGCGTACAAGGTCAACCCACCCGTCCTGGTTTACATCAGAAGCGAAATCCAAAAATGAATCACTATAACTGGTATTGGCAGAAAATTTCGTTGGCTGTTTGATTTCATGAGGCTTCCAATCCGGTGCTTCAAACCAGTAAGCTCCTGCAAGAATATCCGGTTTGCCATCTTTATTCACATCAGCTACGGCTGCTCCTTCAGCAATAAACTCACTGGTTAATACATGCTTTTTAAATTGGGGCAGTTTGTTGGTTTTATCCTGAGAGGCGCATCCCAGGCAACAAAAAAGAAATAGCGCGGCAAAAAGGGGGTGAAAAAATAATTTCATCTGGAACTCTTTATAAAATGAGCCGAAAAAAAGCAATACGGACAAATCTATCGAAAAAGAAGTGTACTTCTGTTTGCCCTGTGCCGCCTGGCCGGTATTGTTGTCCAGGAAAACTTTATCTTGTTTCACAAATTATCTACTGTAACCTGTTGCCTGTATTGGGGCTTGATTGACACTCTGTACGATTGAATAAAAATCTCACCTCTCCCAATCGCATCCATTTTATTAATGACCGCAATAAATGGTTTATGGACACAGATAAAAATATCTATCGGGATTCCCTTTGTAGTTATTACTATAAAATAATTTGATCTGCTTATCCGTCATTGTATAAAAGGTATCATAGTGCTGCATTCCTACTACAAATAGAAAACCTGCAAAGATAATTTTATCGTATACCGTACAGGCTTCAAAACTTTTCTATTTTGAATCCTTTGGCAATGCCTGAAAACGAGAACTGCGCAACGATTCTTTATTGAAGAAAATGACCGGATTGAAAAATTAAATGGTATCTGCATCAATTGACTGCCGGTCTTTTTCTTAAATACATTTTTTCAAATAAAAAACCGGCTGCAGGCAAAAGTATAGCTGCTGAGAACGCCAGCAACACTGAGTTGACAGAGACAGAGTAGGTTCCCACCGCAGCATAAACAATAGATATACCAAGATTTGATAATGAACTTACCCAAAAGAAAGAAGCAAAATTCATTTTACTGATACCGGCAAAAAAACTGTTGCTTCCGCCAATACAGGTATAGGCCTCGCAATAATAATAGCCCATTTTCCGGATCGTTGAAAGAAACGCCCCATCCGGACCTTTGTTTCTTCATCTAACCATCGCATTGCCTTACCAGAACTTTTTCCCAATGCATAACCGATCAGGCATCCAAGAAGCATTCCTGTAAACGATATAATTGTTCCGTAAAAAAATCCCAGTAAAAAGCCTGCACCCGTACTTACAATACTGGAAGGCACAGGTAATAGGATATCAGATGCCAATAAAATGCACAATAGTAACCCAATATAGGCCGGATGGCGGCCTGATGTCTTTAAAAGGCCGGCAGTCCAGCTATCAATATACTCATGAAAGAAAAAGAACGGAACAAGAATGACAGCCAGCACGATTAACATTAACAAAAGCGAATTTCGCACCGTCCGCTGCCACATGGTTTCCTGGTTTATATTCTTATCATAATTTTTTTACTTACCCGTCCCCGTTACATTCTTTCATTTCCGGATCACCTGGTAATCTTTTGAACTTGCATGTCCAAAACTAGCCGGAATTGCAGCAGTTGGCGTACGCGTCAGGTATACTGCGAATACCGAATTAGAAACAAATGTGCCGGTATTAGGTGCTAAAGGCAACGGGTTCTGGGCTTCTATACCGCCATAAATATATCCTATTAAAGTCTTCCGGTTGTTTGAAAACATAGGAAGCTTAATGACTCCATTCGGATAGGTCACTCCTTTTAAGATAAAACTTTCGTTCACCCAAAATTTTGCAGTTGCCCCAACAAGCCGGTTACCCGGTATTGGGTTGGTATGAATAAACTCGTTATAGGAACCGTCTTTCGAATGCAGGAAAGTAGTAACATCAGCAACAAAAGGGAAACCGTCATTCCGTCCTTCTTTAGTCACTGTATCAAAAGCGGCTTTCTGAGAAGGAGTCTGGAAATAGTAATAATGCCCGATGCCCCCGAAAAATGTATGATACATAGTTGGATTAGCAGAAGCAGAATCAAAAATGGAAATAACAGGACATTCATATTGGCTGAATTTCTGGTTACCCGTAGTATCTATATCATAGCCAGACGGGCTCTTTATATAAATCGGGTAGGTATAAGGAGCGATAGCGCCAGGCTGAAACACTCCTCCAAAAGCAGCTATGCGGGAGGCACCGGTAGCCGGATCGATATCTTCAACGGTATTGCCATCCCTGCGGTGAAGAGGATGGTCTGCATTGTTGCTACCGGGAATGGATCCATAACTGAGTATTTCCAGTGTATTTGGTTTTAATGTAAATACACGTGTTTCTTCCGTATACTTTTGGGTAAAGTCACTTCCGCCAAACGCACGGTACTGCCCGGTAAAATTCTGACCGAATACAAGATAAAATTTCGAATCCCTCATAAACAATTCTCCTCCGGTTACGGCAAACCTGCCCAGTTTATCGGATGCGAAATTCAATAACGAGGCTATTTTAGCTGGCGACTGACGGTTTCGGATAGCCGCAATCAGCGGCTTTGCCTTGAAATTAATAATCGTATTAAATGTGAGCATGTTGGTTTTAGCAGCATTCCATCCATAGCCGCCAATGATATAAACCTGGTCGGTAGGCCGGTCATAATATATTTCCTGGTTTGCTGATTGCAGCGGCGCCGATAAGTCCGGTGAAAGGCTATCTACATTAAACGAAGAAGAAGTGCCGGTCCGGAGGTCTAAAACAAAAATATAATTGTTTGAACTGTCCGGGATAAAATTATTAGTGGGAGGACCCTGAAACGTATGCAGGCCTTGTCTCCTTCCACCAATAATAAGAAGATATTGGTCCTCTACAAATAAAGATACATAGGCTTGTATACGAGGAAACGGTGCCTGGCCATTATATGCCTGCTGAACAAACTCCAGCGAAAATGGTAAAGCATTTGCCTGTGCGTTGTGCGGTACCGTATCTGTTTTTGTGCTGTCACCGTTTACTCCTGAACCGCCGGACGATCCTGAAGAATTATTTGAGCAGGAGGCAATGAGCAGGGCGCAAAATATAACTAACGATATCTTATAAACGAAAAAATGTAAGGTTTTCATGTTATTAATTTTTATGCAGATCAGGCGTCTGGTTGTGTTTGAAGTTTTTTTACAAAATACATGAGGGTCATGAGCTTGGCAGGGGAAAGATCTCGTGATATCGGCATGTACCGTGGGTCTTCTATCGGCATAGACATATAGTAAGGTATAGCACCCGCTGTAATACCAAGAGGCCCTGTTCTGGGGTTGGGGCTGTATGCATGCCAGTTAGGGTTCCTCGCAAAAATCGTGAAAGTATGCAGGTCTGTAAGATTAATCCGGTCCTTCATGTCAGGATATAGTTTCATATAAGGCGCCATCATAGTTTGTATTTCTTCCCATTGCGGATCTTGGTTAACGGCGTACTGGGAAAATACAACACAGGAGATCATTTGATCCTGTGGCGGGGGCGGGTTTCCAGGTTTGCTCCAATCGATATGAGGGAGGTCAGGATCGTATACAACTATGAAATAAAGCTGCCCATCCAGTTCAGGGGTACGCTGCCCGGGATCCTTTATAACTTTTAATGTTACCGTCGCATATCCATTGGCGTCACTCGCCGTAATGGTAGCCTGCAAAGCTCCATCTGCCTGGGGAGTATTACCTGGATTTGTTGGTGGTACTGTTGCACCAGGTGTATTACCGTGAACACTTTCCAGAAAAAGAGCAAGTTTCTTTCCTGCCAAGGGAATACCTTTTTCAGAAATGTACACACGTGTTGTTATTGTCGTGCCGGGATCTCCAGCCATGGTAAAAGGCCTTTGCTCAACAGCAAACTGAATTTTGGTATTGGTGGGTTCAGTAAGAACACCCAATGCGCCAATGTCCGTTCGTGATGTGGATAAATTCAACGTGCCTTGTTGTAGGGCTTGTATTTGTGCCGCATTTAATGAAATTTCAGTTATATGTGCATTGTTATCGTATGCAAACTCAGAATAGTCTACTGTGCCCAATGAAACTGCTACCGGCTCCGGCGTTACTACAGTTGCACTCAACGTACCAAGATCTACCGGTGGACCGCCAGTGCTTTTTCTGCAAATACTATTGGCAAGGTCCAATACCAGTTTATTCCGTTTCGTATCTACTTTAAACGGGCAGTTATTAAAGGAAGGTGAATTCCATGGATCATCTTCAGAGAAAGTCCTCGGCATCAGCCACCGTTGCCCGGGGTTATACAGGGGTTCATTTTCAAACAAAGGCCCTAGCGTTCCAACTATCCGTCCGGTCAGATACTCCGAGTCCTGCGGCACATTCTGATACCCATCCACTACAAACTTTAAAGAAACGAGGTATTGATTATTTACATGCAGTGTCGTATCCCGCAGTGCGTTGAGAATGTCGGAAGAAGTATCCGGCCAATCTGTTTCATTAAGCCGAAGAACGGATTGAAAACCGCCACAGGCATTCATGTCGCCACCGTAACTATCCTGCACGTAATCACCATTATGCCAGCTTCGGGTTGGTAATACAGAATTAAACCATATAAGATTTAAAACTGCCGGATCTAATGTACCTGTTATCGTTTGCGATCCAACGGTGATCTGTAGTTGTAATCCATAAATGGTGGGAACGCCCTGCTGATATACATCAAGGTCAACAATTCTTGCCGGATCTGGCTTATCGGTACTGATAATAGGAGCCCCGATAACCGGGTCATTAGATATAAAACCATTAGCATCAACAGCCGATTTAATCAGGCAATCGCGAAACTGGAAACGATGTTGGCCTTTTGGATTTTGCCAGGGAGAGGGTACTGTTACAGCAGGATCATAATGAGTCGGGTCATTATTCACCGTAGATGGATCAGTAAAGAAACGACCGCCGAAGTGAATCCGCGGTATATCCAGGTAGCTCATGTGTTTATTAGTTTTTGGTTATAGTTGAATCTGTGTTGTTACAATACTGGTTATCGGGAATGCTCAAGAGGGTGATAGCAGCAATCAAAAGGTTTGGAAGAAAATCAAAGGGAGAATATTTTTCCGGAATGATCGTGTCAAGCTACGAATAATTTTATTCTAAAAAATTTATTTTTACTTATTTCATATTCTCTACAAAATACATTTCAATCATTCCTTTGTTTTTCGCTTCTATTTTTCCACGAAAACTGCAATGGAATTGCTCTTTTATCAATTCATAGGTAGTACCGCTAATATTTATTTTTCCCGGCTCGCCACTGCTTTCCATGCGGGAGGCAATGTTTACGGTATCACCCCATATATCATAGGCAAATTTCTTTGTACCTACTATACCTGCTACCACCGGCCCGGTGTGCAGCCCGATGCGGATTTCAAAAAAAGACTGGCCCTTCTCCGCCCTTTTGTTTTTTTCTTCCAGCATAAAATCACGGATAGCAATAGCCGCTTTAAGCGTATCCGCAGGATTGGTTGCCTTTTCTACCGGCAACCCACCAGCGCACATATAGCTGTCCCCGATCGTTTTTATTTTTTCTATACCAAACTGACTCATAATATTGTCAAAAGCGCTGTAGCAATAGTTGATTTCACTCACCAGTTGCTGCGCATTTAACCGTTCACTCATAGCCGTAAAATTTTTGAAATCAGTAAACAGAACTGTAACCTGTGCAAACTCTTTTGCTCTCGCTGTTCCGGTCCGTTTCAACTCTTCTGCAGTTTCTGAAGGCAATATGTTTAACAGGAGAGATTCTGATTTATCCTTTTCTTCATTCAATTCCCGAGTGCGTTCCTTCACTTTTTCCTCGAGATTTTCATACAATAATGCATTTTCCAGGGATATTGCCATCTGGCCACTCAACAAGTTGAGCAGGTCAATCCGTTCCTGGGTAAAGGCTGCATTGGTAAGGTTATTCTCCAGGTAAATAATGCCTGTCAGTTTTCCCTGTTGTACAAGCGGTGCACATAGAACAGAACGTGTTCCCTGCTCATTGAAATAGCTGTCTTTTGTAAAATTACCCTGGGCTGTCGCTTCGTCAAGGATTACTGGCTGAAGCGAATGTGCTACATAGTTTACAACCGCTTTCGATAATCCTTTGTATTGCTCCAACGGCACTTCCGGAAGAATTTTCACATCTTCGTTTACAGTTGTGCATTCCGCCTGTACAATGAGGCGGTGCCCTTTGTGCAAAAGCAAAATCATCTTTTCCGCCCCTGCATTCTCAATAATAATCCGTAACAAAGAAGTAAGAAGGTCCTTCAATCGTATTTCACGGGATATAGCTTCAGATGATTTTAAAACGGTAGAAAGATCCAGGTTATTTGTTTTCTTTTTCAGGGATATTCTTTGCATACCATCATTGCCGGCCTGTTCCATACCGGGCAACTCCCCGCGATCAAGCAGGCCCGGGTAACGTTGTATTAACTCATTTGCATAAGCAGAGGCGCCGCTTGTCTGATAATCATAAACAGCATCCTGCAAGTGGAATGCTGCCAGCCTCCGGCGGTTTGATTCATAATGAAATTTAGCAGCTATTGCATTGGCCAGCCCGTGAATATTCGTATACCCATACCTGGCAGATAACTCAATGGCGGCATAATAAAAATTCTGTGCGCCGGAAATATCTCCTTCTATCCTGCATATCTCTGCTTCGAGCAACCGGGATTTATGTACAAAATTTTGTTCACAGCCTTTTGAATAATTACTGAATCTTTCCTTTGCTTTCTTCAGGTACCTTTTCCATTGCAGACGTTGTACTGCATTTGCCTGCGGATAAAGTGCACAAATGATAAGTGAT
This sequence comes from Bacteroidota bacterium, assembly GCA_018267535.1. Classification (GTDB taxonomy): domain Bacteria; phylum Bacteroidota; class Bacteroidia; order Chitinophagales; family Chitinophagaceae; genus JAFDYH01. The sequence continues at coordinate 7,429 of JAFDYH010000122.1, read as the reverse complement.
TTGTAAAAGAAATGTTCTGCTGTATGAAGCATACCCGGTGAATCTTTGAGATACCGGTCGGAAATAACCGCTAACTCATACGCTTTCGCATACTCGCCATGCAGGTAAAGAACCTGCATTTTATTGATGTAATAATAGTGGGCAAAATGACGCGAATTAAAAGTAGTTAATTCTTCCAGGTATTTTTCCTCATTGAAATCTGCCGTGCTAAAGGAAAGTGTTGAGTCTGTTTTTCCTTGTAAATTTCGTATTGCCTGCCTGACTGATTGTATAGTTAATATTGCTTCATTGTTATTAATATGCTTCAAAAATTCAATATAGCGGTCCGACGTGTTTATGATTTCGTCAAAACCAACACCCCGCATATAATAACTTTGAATGGTACCGCAACAAGCGCAACTGGCGTGAAAAAAATCACCCGCTTCTAATCCCGCTTCATAAGCTATCTGCCAGTATTTTTCCATTTCTACTACTGGCCGCCGCCAGGGCATAGCAAAATAACCAACTACAAAATGCGTCTCTGCTTTATATTGCTGGCTTTTATATTTTTCAACAAGGGCAAGTGTAAGCTGGCCAAAATCAAAGCCCGATTGCTTTCGGTTTAAAATTGCACCGAGAAAGATGGGGCCGAAAGCAAGAAAGCCGATAAACCCGCCATCGGTATTTCCATGTTTCAGGCAAATATTTACCATCCTTGTACAAACGGCAATGCATAGTTGCGGTTTAATCTGGTAGGCAGCCCGGCCAAATGTTGCCATCAGGCGAATAGCCATTTGAAGATGGGCATCCCTCATTTCTTTTATATGGATGATATCCCTGATCTTTTTTCGCCCAATCAATACACGGTATAAAGCAAGATCTTTTATAAAAGCCGGAGGAAAAAAATTGGCAGGAAGGTTTACCCCTAATGGCCGCACAGCCTCACGACCCGTGTTATAGGCTTCCCTGAATTTTCTCAGATTGGTATAATAATGAATTTTACGCTGATAAACCCTTGCCTTATCAAGAAGGTCGGTAGCAGTACTGATTGCTTTATCATAATAGCCTTCGGCTGTTTCATTATTCCCGTTCAGGTGCTCACATTCGGCCCGTTGCAGGTATAAGTCCCGTCGCAAGGCTGAAATACCGTTTATGGAAGATGGCAAACATTCCATTGCATGCAATATATATTGCAATGCAGGCTCATAAGCGGTGGCATTCTTTGCACGGATGCTGGCTGCCAGGTTTACTTCGGCTAATCGTTGAAGTTCGCCGGATTCTGCTATCAGGCTTTGGGCATAATTTAAATGGTCGGCTATATCATATATTTTTTCTTCGTTTTCCGCTATTGTTGCATCTGCCAATAAGAACCTGCCCGTATTTAACCGTATTACCTGTTTTTCTTCATTACTCAGTAAACCATATGCTGCCTGCTGCACACGGTCATGCAGAAACTTATATTCTTCCACATCTTCATTGTTCCATGAATATTGCGGGAGTAGCAATCCTTTCTGAACTGCAACCTCCACCTGTTCCGCTACAGTTTGATTTTCCAGACCGCTTACTTTATTAAGTAATTGTATACTAAAGCGGTTACCAATACACGAAGATATCTTCAATAATGTTTGTACTTTATCCGGCAGCTTTTGTATCTGGGCCGACATCAGCTCTACCACATTATCGCTTATATCTGCGTTCCTGGCCTTTTCGAGAATATATTCCCAGGCATGATTTTCCGGGTTGAAATAAATAGCGCCGCTTTCTGATAAGGCAAGAAGGCATTGCCGTGAAAAGAAAGGATTGCCATTGGTTTTCTGATAAATAAGATCTGAAAGATCTTTGCATCTGTCAGGGGTGGTTACCAGTGTATCCGCCACCATTTTGTTCACAATAAAAGGATCAAGTGGCTGAAGACTTATTTCATTTACAGGTATATTATGCTGACGGAGACGGTCAAGCATAAGCATCAGCGGATGGGCTGGAGTAATTTCGTTATCACGATAAGCGCCAATCAGTAAAAAGTGCAAAGATTCCTCACCGGCAAACTGTGTTTCGATCCATTGCCTTGTTGCTGAATCCATCCATTGCAGGTCATCAAGAAATATACAAAGAGGGTGCTCCTCTCCTGCAAAAACTTTTACAAAACGGGAAAATACACGATTAAAGCGGTTATTCGCCTCCGTTGGAGGAAGTTCTTCCAACGGTTCCTGTGCCCCGACGAGCAATTCTGTTTCCGGTATCACATCGGTAATCAGTTTTCCGTTTGTGCCAAGCGCCTGTATTATTTTTTGTTTCCAAACGGCGATTTCTTCATCACTTTCTGAAAGTATCTGCAGTATTAGTTCCCTGAATGCGGATAATAATGAACTCAGTGGAACATCCCGTTTAAACTGATCAAATTTGCCGCTGATGAAATATCCTTTTTCCTGGCTGATTACTTTTTTGATTTCACTTACCAATCTCGATTTACCAACACCGGAATAGCCTGCAATAAGAGCAATTTCCGCCTTTCCACCTGCCGCCCTTTTAAATGAGCTTAATAACTTATCAAGTTCCCCGCTCCGGCCATATAATTTATCAGGAATTCTGAACTGATCAGGAACATCCAGTTCGCCGAGGCTAAAATCGCCGATGCCAGATTGATCTCTGTAAAGGTCGCGGCATTTAATCAAATCGTGTATCAGCCCCGAAGCACTTTGATAACGCTCATCCGCACTCTTTGCTAATAGGCGAAGACAAATACGTGATATTATTTCCGGGATATCCTGTTTTACGTCATTTAGCGGTCTCACCTGTCTTGCGATATGGGAATGGATCATTTCCATAGGGTCATTGCTGACAAAAGGCGGACGGCTTGAGAGCAATGCATAAAATAAAGCACCCAGGGAATATAAATCCGAACGATAATCCAATGACTTGTTTATTCTCCCTGTCTGTTCCGGTGATATATAACCAAGATCGGTATCCATCACTTCGCGGGAATTGGGCGGTTGCGCTTCCCTTGAGAGTTCTGTAGCAAGACTAAAGCCACTCAACTTAGGCTGACCACTATCCGCGTCTATGAGAATATTGGAAGGGTTTATATTTTTATGGACCGTATGCTGTTGATGTAATACCCTTACCGCGTCCGTTAGTGGTATAGCAATCGAAAAAAAATCAGTAAGACTGCACCCTCCTTTTTCAATAATTTCCGAAAGATTTTGGCCTTTAATATTTTCAAGAACCATTGCAATACTATTCTCATACGGTTCAATCCGCTGAACTTTTATAATATTGGGGTGATTATACCTTCTGAGAATTGTAAACTCCTGTTCAAATTTTTTTAAAGCCTGCGTGGTTGGATAAGCACTCTTAAACAATTTGAGTAAGGCAGGTGTGCCACTTCCCTCCTGCTGTACCCGATAAGTGACATATCGTGAATCGGACTGAAACTGGGAAGCAATTTTATATTGAACCTTATCCATGCAAAAGGTATTTTATGCTTAGCTACTTTTACTAAATGTTCAACTAAGAATACGGCAAACTGTTTTACCGGCTACGGATCGTCGATGTTTCAACATTAATTAATCTATAGTTTCTGACTCCCTGACCGGTACCAATTTCTTAAAGCCCCTCTAAAACCTGGTAAATGCAATGAGAAAATTTATTGCCTTTTAAAGATAAGGATTAAATAATCAATTTACCGGCATCCCCGGAAGGCGACTCCAATCTCAAATCAATAAATGGAAAATTTGCATCAGTTATTAAAAAATACTGGCTATAAATACGAAGCTCTATAGCTTTTTAAACACCCTCACATAGTCAACAAACATTCTTTGCGGAAAAATTGTTGAGCCATCCGGTGAGCCAGGCCAGTTGCCTCCCACTGCTACATTGAAAATGAAGAAGAAATTATTATTAAAGGGATAAACAGGATTAATATTCGCTGTTGTCCCGGAAAGGTAAGCCTGGTCATCCACCAATATCTTAATTGAGTCCTGTTCCCAAAGTAAACTATATACATGAAACTGCTGATCAAACGAACCTGAAGATAATGTATAAGAGTTGCCATACGATTCATGCGTTGCTGCTGACGTTCCGAAATGCAGTGTGCCGTATAGTTTATTAGGTTCATGTCCTACTACTTCCATAATATCAATTTCACCACAGGCCGGCCAGCCAACGGAACTGATATTATCACCCAGCATCCACAATGCAGGCCATATGCCTTTACCAACAGGCAATTTTGCCCTGATATCAATACGGCCAAACCGGAAACTCCTTTTATTCTGGGTGGTCATTCTTGCAGAAGTATATAGCGAGTTTGTACTGTTTTCCCTTCTGGCTTCGATGATTAGTTTTCCGCCTGAAACAAATGCGTTTTGTATCCGCCCGGTATAATTCTCCAATTCATTATTTCCCCAACCACTATTACCTAACTCAAAATTCCAGTTACCGGTATTAATATCGCTGCTGTCAAATTCATCTTTCCAGGTCAACTGATAGCCCGGATAATTATCCGGTGTCAAATAGCCTGCATTATCAACAGGCAGGTATAATCCGTTTTCATTAACAATAGTCCCCTTGCCCTTTGAAGTTTTAAATGTTGCGTTTTGCAGGTTATCTAACTGTACATAAAAATATTGGTTGTCTTTTCGCAGGCTATCGCCGGTAACCGTAATATCAATTTTTGCGGAACTACTATTGGCTGGAATTGTTACCGTGCCGGAAGCCGGAATAAAATCTTTACTTTCTTCTGCAGAAGCTGCAACCGTTGTATAATGCATTGTTATATCGGCAGAGCCGGCTTTATCCGCATTTACGCTAAAACTAAAAGTAGTATTGCTCTTCGTTCTTTCTTTTGTAACATCATTAATATTGACAGCTATGGATGAACCAGGCTCATTCTTCTTGCTGCAGGCAGTGAGGAGAACAGTTCCCGTAATAAAAGGAAAAATTTTTTTAAACCAGAACATCGTTAAAAATAGTAAAAATTAACCGGAACAACAGTCTAATTTGCAACCTTTTTAGTGTAGTCGTAAACACAATTTTACAGTAAAAAACCTCGTTTAAAAACGAGGCTTCAGTCGGGAAAGATGGACAGATGCCGAACCAACTTATCAACAATTTAAGGGAAATATCGAGCTTTTATCATGATTTTGGGGGCTTACAGTACGCTTACACTAACAGTTCTATCAATAATTCTTCTGTCTTATAAGTAAAACAGTATGGGTTTGTTGTTTCTAATATCATATTCTTTAAATTTTAGGCATAAAAAAACCACTCCGAAGAGTGGTTTGATAATTTTTTAATATAAATTATTTAACCTTATTCTGAAACCAGATATTCTGTAGCATTACCTGTCAGATCAAGTACTAATTATTACAATCAATTTTTGCAATCAATTTTACTTTTCCCTAAGATTTTTCTAATCGAATCCATAACATTATTAGAATATTTTAATAGATACTTTTTCGCCGTTGCTGGTCTTCCTAAAAGCAGCACGCCGCCGTTGTGTGTTGCGCAAAGATATTGTGCGTATGCAAAACACCAACGGCCGAACTGTGAACGGCCCTTCCTCAACTTACAATCAATCTACATAATGTGTAAGAAAACCCCAGTTGTCAATTTCCGTTTCATAAAACAATGCCGACGAATATTTATATTCTTCAGGAACATTACACAGGCCTGCTTTCACGGGATTCCAGTGAATATAGTCCAGCTTTTGCACAAACACCTCATGTCGTCTCAATTCCACACTTAATGCATTTCTTTCCCAGAATTGATACTCTCTGTCTTTTGCTTCCACTTGAAAATATTCTAATACTTTGGAATGATTTATTTGCAAATCCTTCTTTATCCGTTGTGCTGTATATTTTAAAAAATCCCTTTGCACGGCTTCCGGATCATTATCCGGCATCATTTGCCATATCAGATGAATATGATTATCCATAATAACAAAGGCAAATATTTTTATACGCTTATCTTGTACCAAAAAGCGTAGACTATCTATTATGATGTCTTTGTATTTATCGGGCTTCAATAATTTTTGCCATTCCAGGTTTGTAGCTGTAAAATATTGAGGAAATTCTGTTATAGGTAACGCCATACTTGTATATGGCAAATTAGGGATTTCCTACAGTTCGTGTTGCTGGTGCTTTGCCTTGCTACCCATCCCTTGCTCAACACACAGCAACGGCGTGCTGCTTTTTGTAGAACACCAACGCGGGCAAAAACGGCGCACTGCTTTTTGTAGAAGACCAACGCTGGCCGAAAAAGAGTAGCAGAACACTACGGACAACGAGGTGCAAGGCAATTATTCCTCAGGAAATGCCTTGTAGATAAAAGAAAGAATTTCGGTTATTTTTTTTGCATCAGTAAACCGCGTTTGCCTTTGTCTCGCTCCTGGTAATTCAATAACCTTATAATATTTGACATTAGAATATTCAAGTAAGATAAGAGGCTCATCTGACGCCAAATCGTATCCGGAAATAGATTCAAAATCTGTCAGGTTCATTATACCAAGATCCAGCAGTTTATTAAAAAACTTATCCCATCCAATTTTAGGTTCGCTTAGAAAAGTCAAATTTCCAGACAGTGAATCAGGTAGCAAGGTTTTTGTGATCTCATACTTATAATTACACTCACGACCACACCACTTACCATTTTCATATTTAAATATAAACAGCTTCCCTTTAGGAAATTTATAATCGTCCCAGATACGTAACTCAAAATCATTGGTTCCATGCAAAAGAATTGGTAGATCTAGTGATTTAGTTTTCCTGTATAAATTTGCGTCCAATGCTTGTTCTTTTATACTATTTGGAATACTAACTGTAAAGGTCGTTGTAGATTTAACATCTATACTCTTGTTAATCCTTTCGATTGGTGATATACCGCATGAAGTCATTAATAGTATAGTAGAAAACAATATACACCTCACAAAAAACTGCATAAACTCTTATTTAACAATTAACAATTTTAGTAAACGTCATAGTAGTTTTTAGAACTAACATCTTTCCCGTCTCCAAAGTTAAACTTATCCGTCGTCTTAAGGTTCAATGGGATAGTGTTAAAGCCTTCAGCTATTGTTCTTGTTATTCTTGATGATGATCTAAATGTGTTTAAGTCCCCAGATGAGTTAAGAAAGTAAAGTGCTAATCCGCTAATACCTGATATTTTATCGTCAGCCGGTCCCCAGACATTTCCTTCAGGAGCATTGTCAAATGTATGATTATGGATGTATCCAATATCGATGGCTCCATCCGGTATTAGATTATTGTTTCTAATCTGGGTTGCAGAAGGAGCAAAACCAGTAGACTTCTTTTTATTTAGAAACTTTATCGGTATAGTAAAGGAATAGTAAGTTTTGTTATCCTTTCCTTTAAAAAAATAAATTAATGATGAATGTTCCGTGGTTTCGGCTTCCCCGGTTTTGCTTACCATTTGAGCAAATCCATACGCAGCTGCA
>JAFDYH010000121.1 GCA_018267535.1 Bacteroidota bacterium | reverse complement strand
GTTTCTCTTGATGAATCGGATAGTATATCCCAAAAACTAGAGGAGATAATCAGGACATTCCCGGAAGTGAAGCATACGCTTGTACAGGTTGGTCGTACCAACGATGGTACAGATCCAAAAGGGTTCTTCAATGTGCAGGTTGCTGTTGACCTTTATCCCAAAGAAGAATGGAAACGAAAAATTACGCCGGATGAATTAGTAAATGAGATGGATGCAAAGCTTACCGCTTTTCCCGGAATTATATTTAACTACTCGCAGCCAATAAGAGACAACGTAGCCGAGGCAGTTGCGGGGGTACCTGCAGCGTTAGCGGTAAAAATTTTCGGTAAAGATTTCCATGTGTTGGATAGCACTGCGAACAAAGTATATGATGTATTGAAAGGTATTAAAGGAGTAGCAGACCTGGGCATCATCCGCAATTTAGGCCAGCCTGAATTCAGGATAGTACTGGATCCTCAGAAAATGGCTTATTATGGTGTTAATACCGCTGATGCGAATGCTGTTATAGAAATGGCGATTGGCGGTAAAGCAGCAACGCAATTATACCAGGGAGAAAGGAAATTTGATGTACGGGTACGTTATATGGAAGAGTACCGTGCCGACCAGGAAGAAATAGAGAACCTGATGGTACCAACCAATGACGGATCAAAAGTTCCATTAAAAGAAATCGCGGAATTTAAATTTCTCACTGGCCCGGCATTTATTTACCGCGATAATAACCGCCGCTATATAACAGTAAAATTTTCTGTTCGTAACAGGGACCTGGGTAGTACGATTAAAGAAGCACAACAGAAAGTTAGTAGCGCTGTTTCTCTTCAAAAAGGGTATAGTATGAGTTGGAATGGCGAGTTCGAAAACCAACAAAGAGCAACCGGTACATTGATGCAGGTAGTGCCAGTGTGTTTATTAATCATATTCCTGATATTGTTTGTAACATTTGGCAACGCGAAAGATTCTCTACTTACCATTCTGAACGTTCCTTTTGCATTGATTGGTGGTATACTGGCATTGCACATTACAGGGATCAATTTTAGTATTAGCGCCGGCATAGGTTTCATTGCCTTGTTTGGAGTATGTATTCAAAATGGCGTTATTCTTATCAGTGTCTTCCGTAAAAACCTGGAAGAGGGAATGAATATTGATAAAGCCATACACGATGGAGTTATTTCCCGTGTTCGTCCGGTTATTATGACGGCACTGATGGCTATGATTGGATTAATACCCGCAGCGATAAGTCATGGTATTGGCAGTGAAACGCAAAAACCATTAGCGATTGTTGTTATCGGTGGATTGGTTACTGCAACAATTCTGACATTACTGATACTGCCCGCTATTTATGCTTTGGTTTACAATTTTATTCATAAACGACAAAACAGGAATTTATTGAAAAAAACAGGATTAGTTTCCGGATAATAGAAAAGTAAATACTCTAACCATAAAACAAAGACTCACCCCATATGAACCGCTTTATCAAAGGGATTATCCATTTTTCCCTGAGGCACCGTTATTTCGTTTTTTTCATGACTGTAATTCTTGTAGCTCTTGGTATCTGGAGTTATAAAGAAACACCGATTGAAACGTTTCCGGATGTAACCAATACGCAAATAATCATTATTGCGCAATGGCCGGGAAGAAGCGCCGAGGAAGTAGAAAAATTTGTGACAATCCCGTTAGAAACGGTATTGAATTCAGTGCAGAAGAAATCAAACCTGCGTACAACGTCGGCTTTTGGTTTGTGCTATATCCGTATCATTTTTGACGATGATGTGGATGATGCTTTTGCAAGGCAGCAGGTCTTCAGCCGGCTGGGAGGGGCAGATTTGCCTGAAGGAGTAAAGCCGGATGTGCAACCTCCGTATGGTCCAACGGGAGAGATATATCGTTATACGCTGAAAAGCAAAACACAGAATATACGTGAACTGACAACAATTCAAAACTGGGTACTGGATCGTCAGTTCAAATCAGTGCCGGGAGTGGCAGACGTAAATAGTTTCGGCGGCTCTGAAAAGATCTTTGAAGTAAGTGTGAACCCTGATTTACTAATTAAATACAATCTCACATCACTTGATGTTTATAATGCAATAGCAAAAAGTAACGTAAATGTAGGCGGCGATGTGATTGAAAGGAACGGGCAATCTTACGTGGTACGTGGTATCGGTATTTTGAGAGATAAAGATGATATCCGCGACATTATCATTAGTAAAACGAATGGTGTTCCGCTATTGGTTAAAAATGTAGCGACAGTCGTTGAATCCGGTAAGCCACGGTTGGGACAGGTATCGAGGGCCGATAATTCTGAACGAAACAATGATGTGATTGAAGGTATAGTCGTGATGCGCAAAGGAGAAAACCCAAGCGAGGTGTTGGATAGAGTAAGGGCGAAAGTGAAGGAGTTAAACAATACGATTTTGCCGAAAGATGTAAAGATTAGCCCGTTTTACGACCGAACTGTTTTAATGGATTATGCACAGGAGACGGTTATTCACAACCTGATAGAAGGGATTATCCTGGTTACTGTGATTGTATTATTGTTTATGGCAGACTGGCGAACAACGGTTACCGTTAGTATTATCATTCCATTATCATTACTATTTGCATTTATCTGCATGCGGATAAAAGGAATGAGTGCCAACCTTCTTTCAATGGGGGCAGTTGATTTCGGAATCATCATTGATGGGGCGGTGGTAATGGTGGAGGGGTTGTTTGTAGCTCTTGATCATAAAGCAAGGGAGGTGGGGATGGAGAAGTTTAACCGTCTTGCCAAACTGGGGTTATTCAAGACGAAAGGAACAGAAATGGGGAAAGCGATTTTCTTTTCCAAGTTAATTATCATTACCTGTCTTGTTCCCATTTTCGCGTTTCAAAAGGTGGAAGGAAAGATGTTTTCCCCATTGGCTTATACGCTGGGATTCGCATTACTGGGGGCTTTACTTTTTACATTAACGCTTGTTCCTGCCTTATCAAGTATTTTCCTGCGAAAAAATGTAAAGGAAAAGCACAACCCCATTGTTATATTTTTTGAAAAAGGAGTTGGAAAGTTATTTGACATAGTATATAGCAACCAGAAGAAAAGTGTATTGATTGCCTTAGTCATTATGGTACTCTGCTTTTTCTCGTTTAAGTTTTTGGGAACAGAGTTTTTGCCCGAGTTGGATGAAGGGGCATTATGGGTAGAAGCGGAGTTACCGATGAGTGTGTCTTTATCAGAAGCAAACAGTATATCCGATAAGATGGTGGATATATTGACGAAGTTTCCTGAAGTAAAGCAAACTTTATCTCAGGTAGGACGGACAAATGACGGCACCGATCCGAAAGGTTTCTTCAATGTGCAGATACAAGTGGATTTGAGACAAAAGAAAGAGTGGAAAAGAAATATAACCGAAGATCAGTTGATCGATGAGATGGATGCACAATTGAGAAAGTTTCCGGGAATAACATTTAATTATTCTCAGCCGATACGGGATAATGTTGAGGAAGCGGTAGCGGGAGTTAATGCTGCACTGGCGGTTAAAATTTTTGGACCGGATTTCAATTACCTCGATAGTCTTGCTGATGCAGTAAAAGATCAATTGAAAACTGTTCGCGGTATTGAAGACTTAGGAGTATTGAGAAATTTAGGACAACCTGAATTTAGGATACAGTTGGATCAGCAAAAAATGGCTTTTTATGGAGTGAATACGGCAGATGCAAATGCAGTTGTTGAGATGGCGATAGGTGGCAAATCAGGAACAGAGTTGTATGAAGGCGAGAGAAAATTTGATGTTCGTGTACGCTATCAACAAGAATATCGTGCCACGCAAGCTGCGATTGAAAACCTGATGGTTCCGACAAATGATGGGGCAAAAGTTCCGTTAAAGGAAATAGCAACGATTGAAACATTAACCGGGCCGGCGTTTATTTTCAGGGATAATAATATGCGTCATATCGCAGTAAAGTTTTCAATCCGTGAAAGGGATTTGGGAAGCACTATCGCGGAAGCTCAACAAAAGGTAAATGCAAAAGTAAAACTGCCGGATGGATATAAAATGACCTGGAATGGGGAGTTTGAAAATCAAACTAGGGCGACGAATACGCTGGCAAGGGTAGTGCCTATATGCCTGCTCGTTATATTCCTGATATTGTTTATTACTTACGGGAATGTGAAAGATGCCTTCCTGACGATCATGAATGTGCCGTTTGCATTGATAGGAGGTATCCTGGCTTTGCATATCACCGGGATCAACTTCAGTATTTCCGCGGGTATTGGCTTTATTGCGTTGTTTGGTGTATGTATTCAGAATGGAGTGATTTTAATTTCAGTATTCCGTAAAAACCTGGATGAAAAGATGTCGCTTCATAAAGCGATCCGGGAAGGTGTAATATCCCGTGTGCGGCCTGTTGTGATGACGGCATTGATGGCAATGATAGGGTTGTTGCCTGCAGCGGTAAGCCATGGTATCGGTAGTGAAACACAGAAACCTTTAGCGGTCGTTGTAATTGGTGGTTTGATAACCGCAACCATCTTAACCCTCCTGATCTTACCGGTTATTTATTCGCTGGTGTATAAGTTTATGCATCACCGTGAGAACAGGAAATTGTTGAAAAAAACAGGATTAGTTCACTAATAGTTGAATATGATGTATCAACTACAAAATAATGCAGGGCCCCGGTTCACACTGTCAATGGTTGGGCCCTGTCAAGGCCCCGTATCCACGGGGCTTTT
>JAFDYH010000120.1 GCA_018267535.1 Bacteroidota bacterium | reverse complement strand
GCCTGTCCTAAATTAATGGAAGTTTGTTGCAGCTATATAGTCATCCCCTCTGTTACTTATGGGCAGGCTTTATGCCGGTTGGAAGCTGGCTTTCGTTAAGTATGACTAAGCCGGCAATAGAATTGCCAATGACTTAAAAGTCAAACCCCACTTACAGGTATCTGCAAGTGGGGTAGCTATGTTGCTTATGCTTTTACATCTTAGTTTGCGGTAAATTCTACCATCCATTCGATGCCGTATTTATCCCTAAACATACCAAAATAGGAGCCCCAGGGACTATCACCAATAGGCATTTCTACAGTTCCACCTGCAGACAGTCCATGAAACAATTTGTCAGCTTCTTCTTTGCTTTCTGCGTTGATCACAATCTTACTTCTGTTTTCATTTTCATTGGTTCTTCCCATAAATTCGGGAACATCATTTCCCATCAGGTGGTTGTCTTTACCAACAGGCAAAGCAATATGCATAATTTTATTTTGTTCTTTTTCGGCTATGGGTAATCCGGGGCTGGCAAGATCTTTGAAACGTACTACTTTGGAAAATTCCCCACCAAATACTGATTTGTAAAAATTAAATGCCTCTTCTGCATTACCGTTGAAGTTAACATGTGGATTGATTGTTGCCATGAGTTTATTCTTTTAAAGTTAATTTATTGCCTGTTTGTTGTTGGTTTTGATATTGTCTTGCAAGGGAGCTTTATGTTATAATCGTTCTTCTTTGTCGTTTTTGAATTTTGTGAATCATGAAATAGCAAAAGAGAAAGCAGAAAAGTCAGAAAACGGGTTGTCATAAAATAGCATATAGCAATTAAATATACGACACTCCCATAAAAACTTGGGATTATGCTGTTCTGTTTTCAATGATTTTGTATCCTCTTTTTTGTGTTGCCTGTATAGTTAATTGTGTTGTCTGTGTAGTTAATGATCCAGTTTAGCTGTGTTGAATGTGTTTCAGCATAAACTCTTTTTACTTTATAGTAATTCCTGGTGAAGCCAGCCGGAGCAAAAAATAATAGCCCGTCAGTTTGCAGAAAGCAGGATTATAAATGTTGTTCCTTCTTTTTCTTTTGTTTCAATTTGCAGGTCCCCGTTATGTGCTTTAATAATATCGTAGCTCAAACTTAAGCCAAGGCCTGTTCCCTGTCCTGAAGGTTTTGTGGTAAAGAAAGGCTGAAAAACTTTATCAATGATAGCAGGGGCGATGCCATTGCCATTGTCTTCCACTCTTATTTCTATCTTATCATTCGATCTTCGGGTTACAACTTTTGTTACGGGCTTAAAGCCGTTTGCCGACATTTTTTTCTTTTCATTCACGGTGTAAAAAGCATTATTGAAAAGGTTAAGCAAAACCCGCCCCATGTCCTGCGGCACCACATTTATTTTACCAATGCTATCATCAAAATCGGTTGTAAAATCAGCATTGAAACTTTTATCTTTTGCACGCAAGCCATGATAAGCCAATCTTAAATATTCCTCACAAAGTGTGTTGATATCCGTTGGCTGCTTTTGCCCGGTGCTTGCTTTTGAATGTTCAAGCATCCCTTTTACAATCGAATCTGCTCTTTTTCCATGATGGTTGATTTTTTTTTCATTTTCAATCAAACTGTCAGCGATAGCAATAGCTTCCGCCAGATTTCCATTCAGGAGTTCTTCTTTCATTTCAGTTAATAGCTCGTTGTTGATATCGGAGAAGTTATTTACAAAGTTCAACGGGTTTTGAATTTCATGGGCAATGCCTGCAGTAAGTTCACCAAGCGAAGCCATTTTTTCAGATTGTACGAGTTGGGCCTGTGTGGCTTTTAAATCCTGGTAAGAAGTTGCGTTTTCCAATGCAATGGCTGTATAGATAGCAATATTGCGGAGCATGTAAAAATGATAATCGGTATAAGCATTTTTATGAAAGCTCTGAACTGTGAGCACCCCTAACTTTTTACCTTTAGAAGAAAGCGGAATAAAAATAACCGATAATGGCTGCCCACCCTCGTGTGGTGTTTGAATGTTTTGAATATAGTTTTTATATTCATTATCGAGGTCGCCCATGATGATTTCTTTATTATCATTAAAGCAAACGGTGGCAAGGCGGTTCCTGTCATCAATCGCATTAAAATAAAAGGGCAATGGCCTGCCATCTTCATAGGTGGAAGGAAAATCAATTCTTTTGAAGGCTTCATTATAAATGCCAATACCAAATACATTGGCATCCATCAGTGTATTCACATTGTTGTAGGCTGTACCAATGATTTTTTCCACCGAAAGTGATGAAGTGATATTATGGCCAATTTCTTCCAGCAGTTCCAGGTTGGCTTTTTGTTTTTCCAGTTCAGCGGCTTTGGCATCAATTTCCTGTTTTTGCTTATTTAGTAAGGCATTGGCTTTTCTTTTCTGCCGGTTGTTGCGCAGCAGCAGGCTGGCAGCCACCAGGATTAATAACAGGATACCGGCAGCTGCAATCAACAGGTTGCGCTGGTTTTTTTTCTCAATGGTCAAAGCATCGATCCGGGCCTGTGTTTTTGACATGTTATAGTCGTATTGCATCAGGTTGGCCTGGTTGCTTACCTGTGCATTTACCATACTGTCCCTATAGGTAATGTACTGCTGGTAATATCCATAGGCGTTTCTGAAATCATTTTTAGAACTATAGGCATTGGCCAATGCCA
>JAFDYH010000011.1:6148-21557 GCA_018267535.1 Bacteroidota bacterium | reverse complement strand
GGCTTGGCCGATGATTCTGTTTTTTGTTTCGAAATAAGATATGTCAATTCAAAAATGAACTCCGTCCCTTTCCCAGGCTCACTCTTCACAGTTATTGTTCCGTTTTGCAAATCGATTATTTGTTTTGCAATTGACAAGCCGAGGCCTGTTCCTCCGTAACGCCGGGTTGTATCGGCTTCTGCCTGTTGAAACCGTTCGAATATTGTTTGCAGCTTTTCGGGGGCAATACCTATTCCGGTGTCTTTTACAGAAAAATGAAGTTTGACGCTATCATTTACCTCTTCAGTCTTGTTTACATTAACATAAATACCTCCTGTAGAAGTAAACTTCACCGCATTGCTTAAAAGGTTTACCAATACCTGCGTAAGCCTTACCGAATCACCTTCCAGTATATCCGGGATATTTTCATTCACCAAAAACCTCAAAGACAAATTTTTCTGTTTTACCCTCTCCGAAAACATGGTTTGCACAGAATGAAGCAACGCACGAAGGCTAAAAGCCACGGGTTCAATCCTCATCATACCTGCTTCGATCTTTGAAAGATCGAGTATATCGTTTACAATAGCCAGTAACTTTTCTCCTGAAGCCTGGATGTTTTCAACATATTGCTGTTGTTCACTACCCAGTTTTGTTTTATGCAAAAGATTGGTAAAGCCAAGCATCGCATTCATTGGCGTCCGTATTTCATGGCTCATATTCGCGAGAAACTGTTCTTTTATACGGGCCGCTTCTTTTACTTTCTTTTCGGAAGTATCAAGAATATTGATCAGCCGTTGCTGTTGCATACTTTGATTAACGATATACCAGAAAGCGACGATACAAAAAATACAAGCTACTATGGCCAATATTAACCCCCTGTTACGGGCTGCTGCCCCGCTTACATCAACTGATTCCACAATTTTACTCAGGCTTACCTGCCGGCTGCTGTCTACATCATCCACCACATCAAAAAGACTGTCGGAAAGGCGCTGGCTATTTGCATTGATTATCTTTTCAGCCGCCGGCTTTCCGAGGGTAAGAAAGGTCTCAATTACCTGTTGGCTGTAAACAATCTTACGGCTGACAAGTGTATTGAGCTTTCGCAGCATCACACTTGTGGATTTGTCCTTTATATTATTCTCAATAAATTTCAGTTTGTGATTGATGCTATCGATCTCTTCCCGGATGCCCTCGAGGTGTTGCCGGTTTTGTGTAATGACGGCTCCCCTGATCTGGCTTTCTACAGTAACGATTTCCGTCTGTAACTTCTGTAAATCGTTTTGAATTTTTAATTCATTAAGAAGACTTGTATTTCCTTCTATCAGTTTATCAATACTACGGCCGGAATTGAATTGCAGGAAAACAATAAGAATCAGTCCTGAAAGAAATATAACCAGGGCAACATATTTAAAACGGCCTCTCAGCATAAAGAATATCCGGTATCAGGAAGTAAAAATACAAAGAAAGCTTCAGGCAATATCCTTAGATGACCGTATATAACAGAGTACAGCAATGCAAGAAGCTGAAATGACACCGACGGCTGCCAGGAGCAAAATCAGTAAACGGTGCAATTCCATCAGTTCTGTAAGGAAGAGATATTCACAAACCAGCAGAAGGATCACTGCTGCAAAGAATATTATGGAATATTTTATTTTCATTTTCTTTAGGAAGGGCTGCACCCCGCAGCCCTTTCTCCAACCCAACTGCTAATAGGAGTTTACCTACATGACACGAGAACGATTCGTATTATTAATCAAATAACTTTCAGAAAAGTTTTACTAAGATATACCGGAAAGGAGGCCTATTATTGATAAATAGGCAGCGGGTAGGTTCTGTTCGCTGAAAAAGGGAAAACCTTCGGCGAGCTTATAAAAGGTTTAATTGCTGGTTCAGGCTGCCCCGGTAGGCATCCGCAACAGGAATGGAATTCTTACCTATATTAATAACCCCTTCTTCTATAAAATCGATCTTATTCAGGGCTACAATATAACTGCGATGAACACGCATAAACTTTGTTAGTGGCAGTTTTTCACCAATTGCCTTTAATGTAGAATGCACAACATGAAACTTCTGCGCGGTATGCACTTTTACATAGTCGCCCATTGCTTCAAGATAAAGGATATCATTTATATCAATGCGTTTCAATATCCCATTATCCCGTATAAATACAAATTCTTTTTCTTCTACTTTTAAATCCTGCCTGGTGCTGTCCACAACTTCTTTCGCCTTTTCAATAGCCTGTAAAAACCTTGCCGGTGCAACCGGTTTGATGATATAATCCACAACATTTAACTCAAATGCCTCCACGGCATAATCCGCTTTGGCTGTTGTAAAAATAATCAGGGGGCTTTTACTACCCATGTTTTTCGTAAGCTCAAGGCCGGTCATACCCGGCATTTCTATATCAAGCAATAAAAGATCAATCTGCTCTTTATTTACCTTATTGTAGGCTTCCATAGCATTATCGCATTCGCCAACCAAAGTAAGACCGCTTACCTGGCTTACCAACTGCTTCATCGCCATACGGGCCATTTTATTATCATCAACGATAAGGCAATTCATCTGATTAAAATTTTAACGAAGTTAATAACTATATTTTTCGCCATTTGCCAATCAGTTACATAGTAATGCTAAATTTTACAACAATCAAACGTTTGTCCAATTTTGCCTTTCTTGTTTTTCCTTCACATTTATTCCGGAATTTAGCGGCAACATTCACCTCAACATTTTTTATGAAACAAGATCGCAGAAAATTTTTGCGCCGTTTTGCAGCAGGTACTGGCGCTATAGCAGCAGGCTTGCCAGCCCTTGCCAAAGTAAAAACGGATGAGCAGGATATTACTGATAATTCAACTGTGGATACAGGTACCGCACAATTTAACATGTGTGGTTATGCAGCACCTAAGCTGGAAACAGTCCGTGTCGGTATTGTCGGATTGGGAATGCGCGGAAGTGGCGCAGTTGAACGCTTAAGCTATATAGATGGCCTGGAGATTACCGCACTTTGTGACAAGTATCCTGACCGTGTCACTAAAGCGCAAAAAACGCTTGCGTCAATGGGAAGGCCCAAAGCAAAAGAGTATAGTGGTGAAGATGGATGGAAGGCCCTTTGTGAAAGCAAGGATGTAGACTTAGTCTATACCCCTACACCCTGGCACCTGCATGCCCCCATCGCATTAAAGGCAATGAACAACGGCAAACATGCCGCAACAGAAGTAAATGCCGGCTTAACAATCGATCAATGCTGGCAACTGGTTGAAACTTCTGAGCGAACAAGGAAACACATGATGATGCTGGAAAACTGCTGCTATGATTTTTTTGAGTTACTGACATTAAACATGACGCGCAACGGTCTCTTTGGCGAATTGCTCCACGCCGAAGGCGCTTATATACATAACCTGAGTACGGATTATCTTTTTAATAAAAATGCCTATGCTGATATGTGGCGTTTAAAACAAAACACCCAGCATAACGGCAACCTTTATCCCACCCATGGCCTTGGCCCGATTGCACAATGCCTGAATATAAACCGTGGTGATAAAATGGATTACCTGGTGAGTGTAAGCACAAATGATTTTACATTGGGCCACCTCGCTAAAGAAATGGCCGCTAAAGATCCTTTCTTTAATGAATATGTTGGTAAAACCTATCGCGGTAATATGAACACAACAACGATCCGAACCAACAAAGGAAAATCGATCATGTTACAGCATGATGTTTCTTCTACAAGGCCCTATTCAAGAATTCATTTATTAAGTGGTACAAAAGGAGTTGCTCAAAAATTTCCTGACCCGGAACGTATCGCTTTTGGCCACGAGTGGATTAAAGAAGAAGAATTAAAAGATTTATATGAAAAATATTCTCCGCCAATCGTAAAACATATTGGTGCCATCGCAAAAGATGTGGGCGGCCATGGCGGTATGGATTTCATTATGGATTGGCGCCTTATTGATTGCCTCCGGAATGGCTTACCACTCGACCAGAATGTATATGATGCCGCTACCTGGAGCAGCATATTTGCATTGAGCGGAGCTTCTGTCGCTGCAAAATCAAAAACACTGGATGTACCTGATTTTACAAGAGGGGCATGGAAAACAAACAAGCCGCATGATCTTACCCTTGATGGTGGCGGCACAACCAAAGTAAGGGAAAAAGTAAAAAATGCAGTGATGCAGAATTGATACGAATTTTAGTTTTGATCGGGATGTTTATGAAAAAAACGGCTTCCGCAAGGGAGCTGTTTTTATTTATGCCTTATCTTCCTTGTTCATTCTATTCTTCTTCTAAAAAACTGTTACATGAAAAAACTCTTGTTTGCCTGCTTTTGTACAGGCATAGCAGTACTTGCATTGGCACAAAAAAAACCGAAAACAATGCCGGTGTTAAGTGCAGAAAAACAAGCCATCATCACATCTGTTCAGAAACATGAAAAAGAACTGACAGAAATCAGTGATAAAATATGGGCTTATGCAGAAATAGCAATGCGAGAAAAACAATCTTCAAAATTACTGGCAGATTATGCAGAAGCGCAGGGATTAAAAGTAACAAGAGGGGTAGCTAAAATTCCGACTGCTTTCGTTGCAGAATATGGATCAGGAAAACCGATCATTGGTATCCTGGGTGAGTTTGATGCCTTACCCGGCCTATCACAAAAAGCACAACCTACAAAGGAACCGTTAAATGCCGGACAACCCGGTCATGGTTGCGGGCATAATTTATTTGGCACCGGAAGCCTTGGCGCTGCAGTAGCTATCAAAGAACTCATTGCAGCGGGTAAATTGAAAGGAACTATCCGCTTCTATGGTACACCTGCTGAAGAAGACCTGGCGGGTAAAGTGTGGATGGCGAAAGATGGTTTGTTTAATGACCTGGATGTTTGTCTTGACTGGCATCCTGATTCTGAAAATAAAGCCGGTATACAAAGTTCACAGGCTGTTACTGATTTCAGCATTTGTTTTAAAGGCAAGAGTGCCCATGCAGCCGCAGATCCCTGGAATGGCCGTAGTGCATTAGATGCGGCAGAATTGTTTACTAACGGTATCAACTACCTGCGGGAGCATATCAAACCCAGCGTTCGTATTCATTATGTTTTTAAAGAAGCAGGTAAAGTACCGAATGTTATCCCGGATACTGCTTCCGTATGGTTATGGATCCGTGATTCAAAAAGAAGCGGTGTAGCTGCTGTAGAAGAAAGAATGAAAGACATTGCCAAAGGGGCAGCATTGATGGCAGGCGTACAATACGATATTAAACTCAACAATGGCTTGTACGAAATATTAATCAATGAAACCGGGGCCAAAACATTACAATCAAATATGGAACTGGTAGGTCCAATATCGTACACACAGGATGAATTGGATTTTGCTGACAAAATAATGAAAGAATATGGAGTAGAAGCAAATGGAATTAATGGAAGCATAAAGCCATTGGAAAAAACAAAGGATGACCCCGAAGGCGGATCAACAGATGTTGGCGATGTGAGTTATATTGTTCCTGAAATTTCATTGCTGGCAACGACTGCTCCTTATAAATCACCCTGGCATTCCTGGGTTGTTGTTGCCTGCGGCGGAATGAGCATCGGGCATAAAGGAATGTTGTTTGCATCCAAAGCGCTGGGCACAACCATGGTTGATTTATTTCAAAATGAAAAACTCAGAGAGGATATCCGCGCTGAGTTTGAAAAAAGAAAAGGAAAAGAAGTATGGAAAGCAATGCTGCCGGATGGACCGCCGCCGGTACCCACAGATTAATTTATTTTCTTTTAACTATATAATAAAAAAAGACCGGCAGTTCTGCCCGGTCTTTTTTGTTCAACGTATGTTAAAGATTAATTGATCTGTACCAGTTTTCCGGTCACATTTTGTTTGTTCACAAATGCTTTAAAGAATAATACGCCCTGCCTTGCCTGGTTTAACCGGAAAGGAATTGAAGCCGGTATACCTTTTGTCACATCCTGTTTCAATTCTGCTATTCTTATTCCCTTTGCATCGTATACAAGAATTCTTAATGCCCCTGTTTCCGGCGACACCACCCTGAACTGCATTTCGTTACGGAATGGGTTAGGCGCGGTTGTTACCTGCAACTGTTGTAGCTGTAACTCATTGACTATTGTATCTCTTGTTGCAATCACTGTTCTGTTTCCGGAGAATACCGAATTCTGTATAGTAACAATTGCCGTGTTATCACCTCCCTGGCTTGCAGTTACTGTGCCATTCACAGGTGATTGCAATATAACGGAAAATGTCTCATTGCCTTCGGTTATCGCATCTGCTAGGATCGGCACATTAATAAACTTCTGCATTTCTCCGGGCTGGAATACAAGTGTATCTGCAACTATTTGTACATAGTCTAAAGTATCCCGTGCGGTTCCTTCCTGTGTTTTATACACTACAGTTACCTGTCTTCCGCTTGCTGCGTTCAGCATTACACGTATTGCTGCATTACCCGAAGCTTCTGTAGCAGTTGTATCATAAATTCTGATAGCAGGAACCGGGTCGTTGTCTATAATCGTTCCTGTAGCTGAACCTGCACCGGATATTGTAGCATTAACAGCATTGCTTAATTGCACTTTGAACGTTTCATTTGCTTCATCCAGCAAATCTCCAAGAATGGGCACATTTATGGTTTGCAATGTATCGCCATCTGCAGGGAAAGTTAAAACTCCTGATACCGCAGTATAATCAGCTCCTGCGCTTGCTATTGCATCCTGCGTTCCATATTGCACTGTCACATCCTGTGGATAACGCTTATTAATACGGACTGTAAATGCAGCACTTACCGAACTGACATCCCCTTCTGTAACCGTAACATTGGAAATACTTATTGCAGGATAGCTATCATCATTCGTTAAAGTAATCCTGTATGCGTTTGCACTTACTGTTGCATTAACTGCATTGCTGAATAGCAATTTAATAATCTCATTAGACTCCACAATTCTATCACCCAATACAGGAATTGTAATCATTTCCAATGTATCGCCCGGCTGGAATGTAAGTGTACCACTTACCGCTTGATAATCTATCCCACCAGTAGCTGTACTATCCTGTGTGGCATAATCTATAGTTACCGGCAATGGATATGATCTGTTTAACCTGACAGTAAAGCTCACGTTGTTTAACTGATCATTGCTTCCCTCAGCTAATGATGCATTCGCAAAGACAATTTGTGGTAATGCATCATCATTCGTCAGTGTAATTCTCGATATGCTGGCGCTTACGATAGAGTTAACGGGATCAGTAAACAATAACTTTATTATTTCATTCGGCTCAACAATCCTGTCGCCATATACGGGTATGCTAATTGTTTGCAGTGTATCTCCCGGATTAAATGTTAGCGTACCATTTACTGCCTGGTAATCGATACCTGCTGTTGCAGTACTGTCTTGGGTCTGATAGTTGACACTTACGGGCAACGGGTATGATTTGTTTAGCCGGACGGTGAAACTTTGATTATTAAATTGTTCATTATTTCCTTCTGGCACGGAGGTATTGGTAAAAATTATTTGCGGTAAAGGGTCGTCGCTCACAATAGTCACTCTTCCCCTTGTGCTCGCACTTATCGTGCAATTCATTGCGTTGCTGAGATTAATATTCAAAATTTCATTTGGTTCATTAAAGAAATCTCCTTTGATAGTCACAGGAATATACTCTAATGTATCACCGGGTGCAAATGTCAATACCCCGGATGAAGCAATGTAATCTTCGCCTGCAGTTGCTGTGCTATCCTGCGTAGCATAGTTTAGAGAAACAGGAAGCGGATAGCTCTTGTTTAAACGCACCTGTACCTGCAATGTAGTATCTGTGGTATTGCCTTCGCGTATATTGTAGTTTGTAATTACTACGGATGGATAAGTATCATCATTGCGGATCGTACCGACTGCACGTCCCGTTGTAATAGTTCCGTTTACAGGATTGCTCAGTTGAACGGTAAAATACTCGTCAGGTTCTACAATAGCGTCTCCGTTGACTAAAACTCTTACAGTATCCGAGGTTTGACCGGGATTGAATGTAATCGTGCCGGATATACCGATATAATCATCTCCGTTGACCGCTGTACTATCCGCAGTTGAGTATTGAACGGTTACTACAGAAGTTGAAGCTGAATTAAGCTTCACTGCAAACTTAAATTCCTTTGTTCCGCTGTTGCCTTCTGTGACCGACGCGTTTGCAATGGTAATATTTTTAAATCCTGTCGTATTCACAGCCTGTGAAAGTGTCATGCGGCCGAAATTTCCAATTGCAGCTTTTTCAACATAGTTCAATGTATTACTCCTAGTGCTAAACCCTAACGCTGTCCAGTTAATATTATCACTGCTTCGCCAGATGCCTAATGTATCTTCAGGAATATTATTTAATTCAGCATCAAAATATCGAAATCGAAAAGTAGCATTAAGGCCTGTATTAGTTGAAGGAATAATATCATAATATCGTTGAATGGAATTATTGGTTCCATATACATTATCCTGGGCTGTATGCCCTCGCCGTATTATTGTACTGCCAAGATTCACCGGAGAAGTGATTATTGCGCCAAGATTTCCACTATTTACCTGGGATGGCGTATTTAGTATTCTTACTGTTTCTATATAACCGGTTCCGGTTGTATACGCCCTGCTTACTTCTGATTCATTCGTTAATAAGCCGTTTGCCCCAAGGTCAAGTTTATAATTGTTAAGATTTAATACCCCTCCTGAAAAAATAAATTCCGAATCTACCTGTATATTATTCTGAAGTGAAAGTATAGCTGCAGGATCCAGAGACAAATTAATTTTACTAAAACTGGAATTACCGCTGCCTGAAATAGAAACATTTGTATTACCGGTAAATTTTACTATCCCGCTTTGCTGAAGAGTTCCGTTATTCACCAGGTTTGTATTGTTTAGTACAATATAAGTACCACTACTAGTTTTGACTGTTGTGCCATTTTCTACTTTACATCCTCCCTGCGAAAACAATGGAATGGAACTTTTAAGTACAATAAGTACCAAAAGAAACTTTTTCATACTTATCGTATTTATTTGTTTGCAGATAATGATTCAATTGTTTTGCTTAATGCATCTACTTTTTCTTTTAGTTTTTTAAGTTCTTCGTTTTCTTTTTTCAGGTCATCAATCTGCTTTTGCTGCTCTTGTATCGCCTTTACCAGGGGAACAACAAATGATTCATAACTTAATCCGTAATGGTCCTTCGCCGTTTGTGGTTTTATAATGCCACTGAAATTAAAGCCGGCTTCAATAGCCGCTTTTTCTACTTCCTGTGCAATAAAACCAGTACGTCTTACCGCGGCCGCTTCGTTGTAAGAAGCCTGTAAAATATAGTTCGCGTTTTTGACTTCAGTTCCGCGCATTTCATCATCTAATTTTTTTACATCAAACTGGTAAGTGACGGGACGAAGTTTCAATATAAAATCAAGTCCACCTACATCTTCCTTTATATTGTATTTAAACCGGCCGTCTGATGGAGTGGTAAAAGGTACCTGGCCTTCGATAACGGTTATGGCTGAATTACCAAGACGAATTTTATTACTCGCATCTACTGTTGCACCATATCCAATAGCTGTCGCATTGTTTAATGCGCCCCCAGACACATTAGCATTGGCGCCAATAGCGGTATTCTGACTACCGCTTACATTATTGGTTAAGGAAAATGTACCGTGGGCAGTATTGTATGTCCCACTTGTATTTCCCTCCAGGGCATTGACGCCAAACCCAGCATTTCCGGTAGCCAGATTTGCTGACAGAGAACCTGAGCCCATTGCGGTGTTAAAAGATCCACTTTGGTTAAAATATAGGGATTGTGCCCCAATAGCAGTATTATTAAAACCAGTGGTATTGGTTCTTAATGCATCGCTGCCCTCGGCTGTGTTATAAGTGCCAGAACTATTTTGCCATAAAGCAAAACTTCCAATTGCGGTATTTTCAGTACCAGAATTAGCCGAAAGTGAATTTACACCGAGTGAAACATTACGCAAAGCGATTTTACCAGCAGGCTGATTGTTTATCACAAAATTCAAAGGCTGATTATCAAGCGTACCGATGAAACCAGATCCATTCGTTCCCGAATTTCCATTTAATGACCATACATTACTGGCTCCTCCCACAGTGGTCCAAACGGATCCATTATAATAATAAAAACCCGGAGTGTTATCTGTTTGATAAATTAACAAGCTGGTTGCCGGTGATACAATTGCATCTCTTTGCGTTTGTGTCATTCTTGGAATTAATATACCTTTTGTGGTACCTGACACCTCTAATGCAGCGTTTGCATTCGGTGTTATCGTTCCGATACCTACATTTACATTACTTGTTGCTCCATTATTTCCGCTGACTGATCCCAATACCAAGCAGTTACTGCATCCAACCTGTGAATTTGCACCGATTGCTGTGGCATTCGTTAAATTAGGAGCAGATACATCCGCATAGCTGCCTAAAGCCATATTGTAATCTCCGGAAATATTATTTTGTAATGACAAAACCCCCAATCCGATATTTCCCATTCCGGTTGTATTATTACCAATTGAAGCGTGTCCAATCGCCGTATTATTTGCACCCGTAGTGTTGTAGTTTAAAGTACTACTGCCAAACGCTGCATTGGCTGATCCCGTTGATGTATTGAACATGGAACCATACCCTGTGGCCGTATTACTCGATCCAGTAGTATTTGAATATAATGAAGTATACCCGACGCCTGTATTGTACGTTGACACATTTCCGTAGAGTGCCATTGAGCCAATGGCTGTATTTTTCTCCCCTTCAATATTTGAATTTAATGCAGAAAAGCCAAATGCAGTATTATTGAGCCCGGTTGTAGTTAAAGCCATACTGCCAATACCGTATGAAGTATTAGGATTGGAAAGTTTACCGGCTAACTGGTTATTTACCTTAAATACTAACGGCTGATTATCTAAAGTTCCGATAAAATTCGAATTGGAGCTTGTTCCTGTATTTCCGCTTAATGACCACACATTATTTGAAGCGCCACCCACCGTACTCCATGATGAACCATTATAGAAATAAAAACCTGGCGTAGCATCTATTTGGTAAAGCAATAATCCATTGGCAGGTGAGGCAATAGCGTCCCGCTGTGCCTGGGTCATTCTTGGAATCAGTAAACCTTTTTCTACACTTGTCATATCCAATAGCGAACTTCCATCAGGATTAGTTGTTCCGATACCTACATGAGCGTTATCGCTCGCACTATTAATACCACTGACGGAACCCAATACAAGACAATTGCTACAGTCCACACGTGAGTTTGCCCCAATTGCTGTTGCATTTGTAAGATTATTATTTCCAACGTTGG
The DNA here is from genome assembly GCA_018267535.1 of Bacteroidota bacterium. Classification (GTDB taxonomy): domain Bacteria; phylum Bacteroidota; class Bacteroidia; order Chitinophagales; family Chitinophagaceae; genus JAFDYH01. The sequence continues at coordinate 10,281 of JAFDYH010000011.1, read as the reverse complement.
ATTGTGCCCCAAATGCAGAGTTCTTGTTACCGGTTGTATTAAGTCCTAATGCATCTAACCCATAAGCTGAATTCAGGCCACCCGTTGTATTATTATCCAAAGCATACATCCCACTACTTGTATTATTTGCACCGGTTGTATTGCTTAGTAAAGTATTTGTACCGATGGCCGTATTTTGAAAACCAGTTGTTGTGTTAGACATACTTGAATGTCCGACAGCAGTGTTGCCTGTAGCAGTTGAAGTTGTCGCTATAGCAGATACGCCAATTGCAGTATTGGCTGTACCCGTAGTGTTATGATTTAATGCGCCTTCACCTATGGCAGTGTTTGCACCACCCGTTGTATTACTGAATAAGGCGTGCACACCTATGGCTGTATTAAAGGATCCGGATGTGTTTGAGAAGAAAGCTTCAGGTCCGAGTGCTACATTCGTGTTGCCTGTATTGTTAGCACCAGCTCTCTGTCCTAAAAACAAATTAAAACCTGCAACATCAATTTTACCAGCAGCTTCGTTATTTACCTTAAACACCAACGATTGATTGTCGGTTGTTCCTATGAAGTTGGTTGAAGGATTAGTTCCTGCGTTTCCATTCAACGACCATATGCTATTGGAATTACCTCCTATTATATTCCATGAAGCCCCATTGTAATAATAAAATCCCGTAGCCCCATCCGTTTGATAAATTAAAAGACTGGTTGCCGGTGTTACGATTGCGTCTCTTTGCACTTGCGTCATTCTCGGAATCAATAATCCTCTATGATCACTTTTGATTTCCAAGGCAGCACTGGCAACAGGTGAAGTTGATCCTATCGCCACCCTTACATCATCACCTAACGAAGAGTTTATTCCCGCTACAGAGCCTAGAACAAGGCAGTTGCTACAATCTACTCTTGAATTGGAGCCAATTGCTGTTGCGTTAAGTAAGCCGTCTACCCCCACATCTGCCATTGAGCCCAGGCTTGTATTTAATGTTCCTGTATAATTTGACTGAAGAGACCGCTCTCCTATTCCGGTATTTTGATTACCGGAAGTATTATTAAGTAATGCTGCACCGCCAAATCCTGAATTACCAATAGATTTTGTGTTCATCAGGGATGAATTTCCCACTGCTGTATTACCGAAACCATTATCATTATGAAGCATAGAAGCATCTCCAATCGCTGTATTAAATGTTCCGGCAATATTGCCTGATAAGGCATTAGGTCCAATTGCTGTATTATTGTACCCTATCGTATTTGATGAGAGAGCATTTACTCCAACTCCTACATTATATCCCCCTGTTGTATTACTTAACATCGCGTTGCCGCCAATACCCGTATTATTTACCCCTGTTGTATTATTTAACCCGGATTGTAATCCTAAAAAAGCATTATAAGTGGGGCTGATTGTTCCTGCATGAAGATTATTTACTTTAAATGTAAGCGGTTGATTATCGGTTGTACCAACAAAATTTATATTAGGGTCAGTTCCTGCATTTCCATTTACCTTCCATACGTTATTGCTTCCTCCTACAATTGTCCAGGCTGTTCCATTAAAAAAATAAAAACCGGCAGTACCGTCAGTCTGATATATCATTAACCCCGTTGAAGGAGAGGATATCAAATCTCTTTGTGACTGGGTCATTCGTGGAATTAAAAGCCCTTTACTGGTACTTTTTACATCCAGCATGGCGCTCTCATCCGGCGATGAGCCATCTGCATTAATTCCGACGTTTTGTGCATAAAGAACAAAAGAAAATAAAGACGCTAACGCAGCCAATAGCATTTTTTTCATAACAGGAGTTTATTGGTTAATGATGCTTATAATGGAAAAATTCTCTTGATTTATTTCAGGGGCAGGACTAAAAACAGGATAGGCTTAACAGTTAATGGATTTGATACAATAAATGTCGTCGAAGGTTAGCAGCACCGCAACGGGAATTAACCTGAAAGTTTTAGGTGTTTTCACCGTTACTCCAATATTAGTTTAAAGCTAATTTTATAATGGCTGAAAGGAAATAGCAAGATCTTGCTATTTTGAGGGATTTACTTTACATTTAGTAAACTATCATTCCTGCCCCCTTTAAAGCAGCAAAGCTTACGTTCACAAACCATTTTACTTAATTTATCCGTTATGGCTGCCATTAAACCGCACACCTGGCTGGATTATATCAGCACTGTCCAGCAGCGAAACTTTTCCAAAGAAGATTTGAATGTAGAAGGTATTGAACGCATATTGAACCTCAACCAGCAATTTCATTCAGTCTTTAACTATAGCATACCCTGGATTTACCTGCTGGATTATACAACCGGAAAATACCTGCTCATTTCCAAATCCATGAAACTAATGCTGGGTTATGAACCGGAAAGTTTTCTGAATAACGGTCTTGGCTTTACTGTTGAAATCTATGAAAAGAATCATTTGCGGTTATTGAATGAAGAGATATTCCCCGATAAACTCGAATTTCTAAAAAAGGTGCCGCCGCATGAACATCCTGATTATGTCTTCTCGCATAACCTGGATATAGAAACTAAAAAGGGGGAAATGATGAGCCTTCTTCAACGTAGCTGTTTTATCAAGTCTGACGGCAAAGGAAATCCATTAATGAGTTTTGGCGTCATTACCAATATCAATCATTTCGGTAGCGGCAGCCCTGTACGCCAGGTAATCGAAAAAGTTTCAAAGGATGGCTTTGCAGAAAAGACAGAGCTGGTTTGGAAAAAATCATATTATCTTAATGAGGAGGATAAAATATTTACCAAACGGGAAAGGGAGCTTTTATCCTCTATGGCCGATGGATTAACCAGTAAAGCAATTGCGGACAAATTATTTATTAGTGAAAATACAGTTATCAATCACCGCCGGAATATGCAGGAAAAATCAAACACAAAAAATGTAGCAGAGTTGATCAGTTTTGCCATCCGGCAAAGACTTATTTAAAAATATCCCTGGCAAAATCACGGATCAGCAAATTCAATTCTTCCTGCTTATCCAAAGGAACAAGATGGCCGGCCTGCGGAAGTTTATAAACTTTGTTATTCCATAAATTAATCGCGGAATTATCAAGATAGTCTTTGTCACAAACCAATTCTTCTTCACCAAAAATTACCAGTGACGGGATACCTGATTTCTCTAACAATCCAATCTGGTCACTGAGTTTCCCTTCGCCGACAGTCGCAAACATCTTTGATCGGAAACTATCCTTAACAGCAGTATAATCTTCAGTAAAATTTTTATACTTACTCCTATCGGCTGCAGAAACTCCCGCAAGGCGCCAATATTGTTTCAGTTCTTCTTCTGAAACAGTATCCGTAAATGCAGCATGCATATCAATACCTGGTTTAAAAACCTTTTCCATTCCATACCCGGTACCTAACATACAAGAGCCCATCACGATCAGCCCTGCAGGTTCTATATCATAAGCCAGCATTTCTGCCAGGATATTGGTACCGAGAGATAAACCGGCAATGATATAATCGCCGGCAGCAATTAATGAAACCAGTGCCAGTGAAAGTATACGGCCAATACCCGGCAGGCTATAATCATTACCCTTAGAAGAATTACCATGCGCCGGTAAATCAACAGCGATCAACCTGTATCGGGACAATTGTGGCGAGATAAATTGTTCTGCCCAGATTTTTGCAGATGAAGAATTACCATGAATAAAGAAAATAGTATCCTTCGCTTCGGGGTTTTTCTCAATATAAGCCAGTGAAACGTCTTTTACAGTTACATATTTGGGTTGCATTGTGCAAACTGTTTAACGGTAAATGAATTTAAGAACTAACTTGCTTTATATTTCATTTGTTGATAAAATAATTATGTATTCATTCACGATATCGAGTAATCTTGTCGACATCTATACACAAAAAATTTATCCTGCTGAAATAATTGTAGAGAAAGGAACAATTGCTGCTGTAAAGAAACTTACTCACGACCCGATAGCTACCGGGTCACAACTCACGCCTCATAGCTATATTCTCCCCGGCTTCATCGACAGTCACGTTCACATCGAAAGTTCCATGCTGGTACCCTCTGAGTTTGCCAGGCTGGCTGTTGTGCACGGCACCGTGGCAACGGTAAGTGATCCGCATGAAATAGCCAATGTATGCGGCATGAAAGGTGTAGAGTTTATGATTGAAAATGGAAAAAC
>JAFDYH010000011.1:0-6096 GCA_018267535.1 Bacteroidota bacterium | reverse complement strand
GCCGGTGCTGAATTAAACGCTGATGATGTAGAAAAACTTTTACAAAGAGAGGATATTAAGTACCTGAGTGAAATGATGAATTTCCCGGGCGTGCTGAATCAAGATCCGGAAGTAATGAAAAAAATTACTGCGGCCCACCGGTTAAAGAAACCGGTTGATGGCCATGCCCCCGGCTTAAGGGGTGAGCAGGCAAGAAGATATATACAAGCCCCCCTAAATCCCCCACAAGGGGGGACTTTAGAGGCCGATAGTAACAATATTCATTACAATTATCATACTGCTGATCCTTCTGTCTACGGTTTACTTAAAAAATTTGTAAAAGAACATAGAGATACACCTACTGAAGCTGAAAATATATTGTGGCATTTATTGCGCGGAAGGCAGTTGGATGGTTATAAATTCAGAAGACAGCATATCATTGGGTCTTATATTGCCGATTTTGTTTGCCTGAACAAAAGATTAGTTATTGAAGTTGACGGCTTGATACATCAGATTCCTGAAAACAAAGCCAGTGATGAAGAAAGAACGTTTCACCTTAATAACATGGGTTTTAAAGTACTTCGTTTCGCAAATGAAGAAATAACAAACATCCCTGAAAAAGTTTTATCAAAAATATTATTTGAGTTAAACAAAACGACTACTGAAAAATCAGGGTCTAAAAACCCTCCTTTGGAGGGTAGGGAGGCTGTGATTTCTACAGATCATGAATGCTTCACCCCGGAAGAAGCATTGGATAAATTGCAAAACGGCATGAAAATCATCATCCGCGAAGGAAGCGCTGCCAAAAATTTTGAAGCATTGATCGGCCTGCTGAATGATTATCCCGATCAAATGATGTTTTGCAGTGATGATAAGCATCCGGATAGTTTAGTAGTTGGCCACATCAATCAATTATGTGCAAGAGCTGTTGCTAAAGGAATTGACCTTTTTAAAGTATTAAAAGCAGCCTGTGTTAATCCTGTTTTGCATTATAACCTGGATGTTGGTTTATTAAGAGTAGGCGATCCTGCAGATTTTATAATTGTAACTGATTTAAAAAATTTTGAAACAAAACAAACATTTATCAATGGCGAACTGGTTGCTGAAAATGGAAAATCATTCATTCAAACGAAGCCTTCCGGTATAGTCAACAATTTTTCCTGCAATAAAAAAACAATTGAAGATTTTGCAGTTGACTATAAATCCCCTGTTATTCCGGTAATTGAAGCATTGGATGGTCAGCTTATCACGAATAAGCTTAACGCTGCGGTAAAGCCGGTTAACGGCTTTTTAAATGCAGATACGGAAAACGATATCCTGAAAATAGTGGTTGTTAACCGTTATAAAGATGCACCTGTTGCAAAAGCCTTTATTAAAAGTTTTGGACTAAAGCAGGGGGCTATTGCTTCCTCAGTGGCTCATGATTCGCATAATATTGTTGCCGTTGGGGTAGACGACGAAAGTATTTGCAAAGCAGTTAATATGGTTATACAGCACAAAGGTGGGGTTAGCTGTGTAAAGGATAACCTGGAAATGATTGTTCCATTACCAGTAGCCGGGTTAATGAGTAATGAAGATGGTTATAAAATAGCGCAGCAATATTCCCTTATCGACAAAGCTGCAAAGGAAGCCGGTTCAACACTCAGCTCTCCTTTTATGACCCTTTCATTCATGGCGTTACTGGTTATCCCTCATTTAAAACTCAGCGACCTGGGGCTTTTTGACGGAGACCGGTTTGAATTCATTGCCTGAGTACTGTCAGCACAACTTTTTTACCGGCCTTTTACTGCTGTTTACCGGATTTTGCCTGCATATAACCTGTTTGCAATTGTTATCAGTATATTCATTATCTATTTTTGAAATCGTAAATAATAACCGGTATGTCAGATTTCGATTCAAGGCAGGAAAGAAGGGAAGCAAGACGGGAACGAAGACAACAGCTCCGTCAGCGTTGGGAAGATAGTGCACAACCCAATGGCCGCATCTGGACGGGTGTGTTCCTGCTGGGTATCGGGATCGTTGCCTTAATGAGAAGTTTTGGTATGGACATGCCGGCCTGGCTATTCAGCTGGCAATGCCTTCTGATTGCAATTGGTTTGTTTCTCGGGTTAAGAGATAATTTTCGCGGCGGCGCCTGGTTTATCATGATCCTGATAGGCACTGCCTTTCTGGTCGACGATTATTTGGTAGATGTTGATTTACGCAAGCATATCTGGCCCATTGTAATCATCGTTTCCGGCTTGTTCTTCATCTTCAGGCCGAAACGTAATCTCCAGGAACAACGAAAAAAATGGCAGGAACAATGGAAAGAAAATATTGATGATGCAGCACCCAGCAAAGAAGATTTCATTGATGCCACCAGCATCTTCGGCAGTACGAAGAAAAATATTTTATCCAAACATTTTGTAGGCGGAGATATCACCAACATATTCGGCGGTACGGAGCTGAACCTGACGCAAGCCGATATGCAGGGGCAAGCGGTAATAGACATAACAACCATTTTCGGGGGAGCTGAACTATTTGTTCCTTCTCACTGGATGGTGAAATCAGAAATCGTAACGATTTTCGGAGGTGTGGAAGATAAAAGATCTGTATCTACCATTGATGATACAGTAAACAAGGTCTTAATCCTGAAAGGCACAGTGATATTTGGAGGCATAGAAATTAAAAATTTTAAGAAATAAAGTATCCGGTTGGATGAATCGTCAGCATAAAATCAGTTGTGACAAGTGATGAACCCGGCAACCGTGCTGCTATGAAACGTTTGTTGCGTCGCACTCTTTTGCTTTCTTATCCCTATTCGCCTTGTGAAAAAGTATAAGACTGCCATTGAAAAGAAAAACCAAAAATATTTAACCAGCCTCTGATTAAGGCTTCAACTGACTTATTATGAACTGGTATTTGGCTAAAATTGTCTTTCGCATTGTTTGCGGTAATGGTGAACATACCCCGCAGTTTGATGAACAGCTTCGCCTGCTTTCGGCACCTTCAAAGGACGAAGCATTCCGCAAAGCACAGCAAACCGGTATGAAAGAAGAAGAAACTTTTTTCAACCGCAAGGAACAACTGGTACAATGGCAATTCATTAATGTAAGTGAATTGTACCGCCTGAGCGACTTAATTGATGGCGCGGAACTGTACTCCCGTATTGAAGAAAAAGACGATGCTGATCAGTATATACAGGTAGTCCATCAGAAAGCGGAGAGCATTATTTTTTCATCCTCTCATCAACTGCTGCAATTAGCCTGATACTATGGCAGCAACACCATTTTCATCCCTGCGTCTCCGGATTTATTTCAGTATTAGCTGGTGGATTTTTTTTGCAGGTCAATTATTTCTTGAGCGATGGTTTGGGCTGCCCTGGAAAGACGCCTTTTTGGATTGTGTAGTCAGCAATGGCCTGTTGCTCGCTTTTTGCCTGATGTTGATGAATACGTTTAGATATTACTTGCCTAAGAAAGAGCAGTTTCTGAACGTACTAGGAATCTGCGTGGTGTTTACAACTTTATGGTTATTGCTCAGCCGCTGGCTGGTTTCTACCTATGTTAGTTATTATAATCTGCACCCGGAAGTATTGCGCTACTCAGTACCTATACGGTTTAGTATGGGGCTGCTGGTTTTAGGCTGCATTTCATTAATTAGTGTCTTGTGGTCTCACTGGGCCGAGCAAAAGGAAAATGAAGCAAGAAAAACAGATGCTGAAAAATTAGCCAGGGAAGCGGAATTATTTAAGTTGAGAACACAGTTGCAACCTCATTTTCTGTTCAATAGCCTTAACAGCATCAACGCCCTGATCGGGATGAAACCTGATGAGGCGAGAAAGATGGTACAACAACTATCCGATTTTCTGAGGGGGACCATAAGAAAAGAGGAAAACCAGTTCATTAGTTTTTCAGAAGAGCTGGAATACCTGAAACTTTATCTTGAAATTGAAAAAGTTAGATTTGGTTACCGATTAAAGACAGAAATGGATATTGCTGAAGAATCTTTGGCATGGAAAATACCATCTTTGTTACTGCAACCGATTATGGAAAATGCGATCAAGTTTGGTTTGTATGGTACAACCGGTGAGGTAACGATTGGGTTAAGGGCAACCGTTGCGGATAAACACCTTGTAGTGGCGGTGATGAATCCCTTTGACCCGGATATGCAGATGCCGGCAGGTACAGGCTTTGGATTAAATTCAGTAAAAAGAAGGTTATATCTTTTATTCGGAAGAAATGACCTGGTAGAAATCAATAAGAGTCAAAATTCATTTGTAGTAATTTTCAGAATACCGGATATCAATGCGTAAGATTATAATTATAGATGACGAGCCGCTGGCAAGGTCTATCGTAAAAGAGTACCTGCAAAAACATAAAGACCTTGAAGTAGTGCAGGAATGCAATGACGGTTTTGAAGGAGTAAAAGCCATTCAACAGCATCAACCGGATCTTGTTTTTTTGGATATACAAATGCCAAAGATCAATGGTTTTGAAATGCTGGAACTGATCGAAACACCGCCACCGGTAATTTTCGCCACGGCCTTTGACGATTATGCCATCAAAGCATTTGAAGCGCATGCGATAGATTATTTATTGAAACCGTTCAACCAGGAACGTTTTGATAAGGCTCTCCACAAATGGAGGGACCAGAATAATAAGCAAAGTGAGAAGAATACCCAGGATTTACTGGAAACCGTATCGCAATCACCGGCACAAAGCCAGCGGATCGTTGTTAAAAGCGGCAGCAAGATCAAAATTATACCGGTACATGATGTGCTTTACCTGGAAGCAGCGGATGACTATGTAAAGATCCATACCAAAGAAGGCTATTTTCTAAAAAATAAAACAATGGGGCATTTTGAACAGGTGCTGGACCCACAGCAGTTTGTCCGTTCTCATCGTTCTTATATTGTGAATGTACAGCAGATAACAAGGATTGATCCTTATGAAAAGGACAATCATGTTGCCGTTTTAAAAGCAGGAACGCAGATACCGGTTAGCCGTAGTGGATATGGAAAATTGAAGGAAGTGTTAGGGTTATAAAACAAATTTGAAAATGTACAAATATGCAAATTGGTATATCGGGATTGTAAGTTGATTTTAAAACGATCATTTGCCTATTAGATCAAGCTTCCTGCCCATTCCACAACGCACCCCCAATACTATCTCTTACAGCTCCTGTTACAGATGAAAACACATTATATTCTTCTCTCCAGCGCAGTACGCCGATCAATGCCATAATCAAGGCTTCTTTATATTTCACCAACTTTTCGTCCGGAATAATAACAGAAACATTGATGGATTTTAATTGATCCGTAATTCTTTCAATCAGAAAACTGTTGAATGCCCCACCGCCGGTAATCAAAAGCCGTGAACCGTGAGCCGTGAGTTGTGAGTGGTTGCTTATTGCTGTAATCGCATTTTTTATTTGAAGGGCTATATGTTCAGTATAAGTACTTAAAGCATCCGGTATAGCAATTCCTGCTTTTTTCATTAGCGGATAAACTGTATCTGTGCCGAAATCATTAGCCAATGATTTCGGGTAGGGCTTACCGTAATAGGACAGGCCATTCAATTCGTTTAATAATTTTTCATCAACGGACCCACCGGAAGCCATCTGTCCTCCGTCATCAAATTCTTTTCCGGTTTCATTGGCCAGCATATTCAGCACACGGTTAGCCGGGCAAATATCAAAAGCAATATGCTGATCCGTTTTACCAGAAGAAATATTGGCAATACCCCCGATATTCAGAAAATAATCGTAATCCCCCAGCAATAGCTTTTCTCCAATGGGTACAATCGGTGCGCCTTGTCCGCCCAGGGCAACGTCCAACGCACGAAGATCTGTGACCACAGGCAGTCTTGTTTCGGCTGCTATAGCCGCACCATCGCCTAATTGTGCGGTCATTTTTTTTGCAGGTATATGAAATGTGGTATGACCATGTGAAGCGATTAAAGCCACTTTGTAATGCAAATGGTTTTCTTCAATAAAGCGGTTCACTTCCCGGCCGATATAGTGACCATACTCTGTGTGAAGCAATTGATATTCCAATGCGCTTAAAGAAACTGCTGAACTCAGCTTATTTGTCCATTCGTTTGCATACGGAGAACAATCCTCATTGAGAATTTCATA
>JAFDYH010000119.1 GCA_018267535.1 Bacteroidota bacterium | reverse complement strand
ATCCTTCATAGGCATCGGCATACTATCATGGTTCATACCCATGTTATTGTCTTTTGTAGAATTGTTGCTGTTGCAGGCAGCAAAAGTGATTGCTGCTATTGCTGATACTATAAGAATTGTCTTTTTCATATTTTACTGTTTTAGATTATTAGTGATTATGGTCAGCATGGGCGGCCTTTTGCTCTGTTAACGCCATGCCGCATTTAGGACATTTGCCCGGTTTATCGTATGTCTTATCACCTTCGCATTTCATGGGACAGCTATATACAACTGTAGCCTGCTCCTTTTCTTTCAGTTCCATGCCACATTTTGGACATTTACCCGGCTTGTCACTGGTTACGTCGGGGTGCATAGGACAGGTGTATGTTTTCATCACTTGCATTTTCATCTGTTCTTTTTTGGATTTGGTTAAATCCATCCCGCATTTCGGGCATTTACCGGGTTTCTTACTTACCACATCAGGGTGCATGGGACAACTGTATTTCATCATCTCCATTTTTTGCTTCGGAACTTTTGTTTTTTGTTTTGTACTGTCCTGTGCAAAAAGGGAAATGGAAAAGATGGTTAACGCTGCCATCATCAGCATTTTCATTGCTTTCATTTTGAAATAATTTATTAGTATGAGAATTGAGAATTTGCGGCATACAAAAATGCCGATAGCCTGACAAATCATTTGCCTGGCTCACAAGAGGGAAAATATTCTAAATACGGAAAACGCAGTTGCGGATATAAACGGGTACAGCCTGCGTTCGTGGAGGGGAATTGCTGTTCGGGTTTTCCTCTGTTACAGATGCTATCAATGATTGAGGAATTTCAACATAATTGGGTACAAGTGCAACACCCTGCATTATATTGAAATGAAAAGAAGATTCAGCAATCTTTTGATCTGTATTATTTTTTACGAATTTATGTTCATCCTTACAGCAGCCATTGTCCTTCTTATCTTTCTTTTCCATGCCGCATTTGCTGCAGGTCTTGGATTGTTTATCACCCAAACCCCAATCGGCCAGTTTGCCCATGCAGTAATGCATGTGTATTGTGGCCCCGGAAGAAGTGGCCAAATACATAACGGCTAATATGGCTGCGATGAACTTTTTCATGTTATTGCTTCTACAAAAGTATAACAAGTTTTTTGAGAATTTTTATATAATTCTGACAACAGTTTATATATAAATGACCTGACATTTACCTGCAACAGTCTTTTTTGCGTACAAAAAGGAACTTAAATACTTTCCAGAAAAACTGACCTATTGACCTTAGTACTATCATCATAACATAGTTAAGAGCATTAATCCGCTCATGGCAATCATCAGTGCGTCTTCAATTATGGTAACAGTGCTCATGGGTAAATTAAACACATCGCCCAGGCAGGCACATTTTATTTTCCGCTTATTGAAAACACTTTGCAATACACCCACAATGCCTACCGACATGACAACAAAGGTAACACTATTGGTAAGGATGGGATTAAACCCTGTAAGAAAGGCAATACCCAGTACAAGCTCAACGAAAGCATAAACATAACCCCAGCCGGTCCATTTTCTGGCCATCACATCATACATGGAATAGCTGTCAGCAAATCCCCGCAAATTCAAAAGTTTAAAAAAGGAAAATACCAAAAAGAAACCTGCCATAAAGTTGCTCATCCAGCGCATCCCACCAAAACTGTCTGCTGTTAATTCATTCAGCAAGGTTACTCCGGTAATAAATGCGAATATCAGGAGGATGGGTTTGTATGTCTCCAACCATGTTTTAGTATCTTCTGCTTCTTCTGAAAAAGCCGGTACGTATTGGGGAGCAATTTCGGTCAACTTATATTTTGGATAGTCTTTCAGGGCATCCTGTAATGCAGAAGTGGGAATATGTTTATCCATCTTTATTGTGGCTTCCCCTTTTGAAAGGTCTATCTCCACCTTGTTTACAGATTCAACTCCCGCTAAAAGACTTTTCACTTTTGCCTGGCAACCCGAACAGGTCATTCCTGAAACTTTATAAGTATGTGTCATGATATTAATTTATGACACAAAGTTCCTTCAGTAACGGGGCAGGTTTGTTACAGAATTATGGAAATGATTTACAACTAAACGGCCTTTTTCTTTTTTTGAAAACTGCAAAACGTGAATGACTGCATAGTGTTAAAGGGTGTTTGATGTATTTCCTCAATACATTTTATTTTACTGAAGTTGGTTGCAAGGGTATCAGTAAGCTGCTGCTGTGAATAACGATGAACAGGAAGGCCACTGCATTTTTCAGGGCCCTTTTCAGAAAAAGTACCCACAATCAGTTTGCCTTCTTCTTTAACCGAATCTGCAATTTGTTTTTTATAATCCTTTATTTCATTATCGTCGGTCACAAAGTGAAATACAGCCCTGTCGTGCCAGCAATCATATTTTTGGGAAGGGTGAAAGTGTAATACATCTGACTCTATCCACTTTACCTTACCAGCATTTTTACCTAAACGTTTTTGTGCATTTTGCAGCGCTTTCCCCGATATATCGAGTACCGTAATATCCTTATATCCTTTCTGCACTAAAGCATCTACCAGGTAACTGTCGCCGCCACCAACATCAATGATGGCAGCATCTTTAGGAATATTCAGTTCCTTAATGAATTTCACAGAAGTCTCGGGATAAGACTGAAACCAGCTTTTCTCTGTATCTGCTTTTGTTTCAAATACTTTTTCCCAGTGTTGTTTCTGCTGCATTTTGCAAAGGTATTGTAACAGCTAATCAGGTATCGGTAACAAAAGTCACAAATTGTCAAGCGATTTGCGATGTGTGCCTCCCAGCTTTTTAAACTGGCTTGGCGTGAACCCGGTAATTTTTTTGAACTGCGCTGAAAGATGAGCCACACTGCTATAGCCCAGCTGGTATGAAATTTCACTCAGGTTCTGCTCACCATATACCAGCAGTTCCTTTACTTTTTCTGTTTTCTGCATGATAAAGAATTGTTCAATGGTCATGCCTTCCACTTCTGAATATAAACGGGAAATATAGCTGTAGTCTTTGTGAATGGCTTTATTGAGAAATGCGGAAATACTGAAATGTTCTTCCACTTCACCGGACTGAGCTTTTTTGATGAGCAAGGTTTTTATTTTTTCAATTTGTTTTTGCTTCTTGTCGTCCAGTATATCAAAGCCCAATTGCAAAAGGCGGCTGTTCAACTGTTCCATTTGCTTTGCTGATGGTTGCTTTTTCAATTCTGCCTCGCCCATAAATACATGGAGCGGCTGCAGGCCCATGCTTTCCAGTTCCTGCTTAACCACCATAATGCAGCGGTTGCAAACCATATTTTTTATATACAGATTCATCTGGCTGTATTTTACAAAAACCACAAACTCTCCTTTCCGTGATCGGGGAGTTTGTCGTGGGTGAAGTAAGGGAATATCTCGGCCACCATTGCCGGGTACTTTATGGTGACCGGCAGATTTTGCTGGCTTACACTTTTAAAGTACATGCGGCTGAACTGGTAAATCTGGTCTATCAGTTCATTTATCAATTCAGGATCATTCAGCAAATCCGGGTTTGAACTGAAGAATGAAATCTTTATCGGAAAATGATGTTCCCTGTCTGTGGGTGT
>JAFDYH010000118.1:612-2286 GCA_018267535.1 Bacteroidota bacterium | reverse complement strand
GGCAACCTTCTTTATGCAAAACAGTTTTAACCTGGGTAAAGGCTATACCGGTGAATTAAGTGGCTGGTATTCTACTCCATCTATCTGGCAAGGTACATTCAAAAGCAGCCAGATATGGAGCATAGATGGCGGTGTGCAAAAAGCATTGTTTAAAGGCAAGGCAAATATCAAAGCATCGGTGAGCGATATTTTTAAAACGATTCAATGGAAAGGGACCAGCAATTTTTCAGGACAACAGACAATTGCCAGTGGAGGATTTGATAGTCGTGTATTCAAAATCAACTTTACTTACAGGTTTGGAAATAATAATGTAAAAGCATCCCGCCAGCGTAAAACAGGATTGGAAGATGAGAACAAACGCGTGGGCTCACAAGGAGGTGGATTACAGCAATAGATTGGAGCTACAAAAAACAGAAAACAAAAACTCCGGCAATTAGCCGGAGTTTTTGTTTTAATAATTTTTCAGACTATTTTTTCGATCTTTTAACCAGATGGGCCTTTAAAATCCGTACATCTTCCAGCGGCCGGTCGCGATCTTCTCCCTTACTGGTAGGTACAGCCGCAATTTTATCTACTATATCCAAACCTTTAACCACTTCGCCAAATACGGTATAACCCTGGTCAAGATGCGGGGTGCCGCCAATAGTTTTATATACTTCCCGTTGCTCAACAGGAATTTTTCTGCCTTTTAAACGAAATGTTTCTACTGAATCTAAGCCTGCATCTGTAAACTTTTTTCCTTGTACAATATAGAATTGGCTGCCACTACTGGCTTTTTCAGGGTTTATATCATCTCCTTCCCGTGCAGCGGCAAGAACTCCCTTTTTATGAAATATACTTACCCTGAATTCAGCCGGTATTGTATACTTCGGCCCCCCATTGCCTAAAGGTTGTCCTGGCTCAGCATGTTTGCTGTCGGGGTCGCCGCTTTGAATCATAAAGTGATTGATAACACGATGAAACAATACGCTGTCATAATAGCCTGTTTTTACCAATCTAATAAAATTATCACGGTGTAATGGGGTAGAATCGTAAAGACGTAATACTATATTCCCGTAGTTGGTCACCAGTTCTATATCTCTTCTTCTATCTTTCTTTTTAATTTTTATTTCTTTTTGAGAAAAAGAAATGATACTGAACGTCGTCAGAATTAAAAGTACTGATAGTTTTCTCATACGTGCATTTGATAATTTAATAGCAGATTGATGAAATAGAATTGCTGTAAAAGTAAAACTGGATTTTTAAACAATACGAAATTAAGTTGCTGTAATTCTTACTACCTTAACACAACAGTTAAAAAAGATTGAGCCATATGGACCGTAGATCTTTCATTAAACAGGGAACTGCTGCTTCAGCAGGAATGTTAATATTACCTTCAATTTTGCGCAAAGTACCACCGAGTGATAAACTCCGCATTGCGCATATTGGGCTGGGCGGCATGGGCAATAACCATATGAATTGGTTTGCTAAGTTGCCGGAGGTAGATATAGTGGCCTTATGCGATGTAGACCAGTACCATTTAACTTCTACGTTGGGTAAACTAAAAGAATTGCATCCGGATACGAAAGCTGAAATATTTACTGATTTCCGTCGTGTGCTGGAGCGAAAAGATATTGATGCCATTACCTGCGCTACTCCCGATCATTGGCATGCGCAAATTGCAACACTGGCCTT
>JAFDYH010000118.1:0-603 GCA_018267535.1 Bacteroidota bacterium | reverse complement strand
CAGGCAGGTAAAGATGTGTATGGAGAAAAACCACTTTCTTATGATATAAAGGAAGGACAGATGATGCTGAAAAACCTGAAACGGCATAACCGGATTTTTCAACTCGGTACACAGATACATGCCGGGGACAACTATCACCGGGTTGTAGAAATTATAAAATCGGGCACTATCGGTAACGTACATACGGTTAGATTATGGAAGACGGGTTTTCCGCCAGTACTTGAAGCCACGCAGCCGCAAACACCGCCATCAACATTGGATTGGGATATGTGGCTCGGACCTGCTCCTTATCATGATTATGTTCCTTCCCGTTGCCATTTTACCTATCGTTATTTTATAGATTATTCAGGTGGTGTGTTTGCTGATTTCTGGTGCCACATCGCTGATATAGTTTTTTGGTCGTTGGATCCGAAAGGATTAAAATCGATAGAAGCAAGAGGTGAGCAGCCGACAGAAGGTATCGGCGATGCACCAAAATGGATCGATGTCGATTATGAATTTGATGGATTGAAGATATACTGGACGCATGAGCCACCGAATGTGCCTGGCGCAGCCGATCGCGGTATTGGTGCCTGGTTTGAAGGTGATAAAGGATCATTGCTT
>JAFDYH010000117.1:13580-14547 GCA_018267535.1 Bacteroidota bacterium | reverse complement strand
TAACCTCACCAATGAGGGATATACACTGCTGGATAATTTTTGCGGTAACCTGACCAGCCAGTCGGTAGATTATGCAGAGATAACAACCTATGTAGATAGTGAGGGTGATGCGATCAGCACCGATGAAATATCCCTGCAGAGAAGTTCTTTGGTAAAAGAATATATACGCCGGAAAATAGGAGTAGCGGAGAAGTTTATTAAAGTTAAAGGACAACAAAAAACGCCGACGGCAATAGAGAATTCTTCGGCAAAACCAAAGAAAAGGAGAATGGAATTGATAATTTACATGCACGAATAAGTCTTATCTTTTCTCTTGTTTATATTCGGATACAATTCTATATTTTCCAGGCGATACAAATCTTTCTTAAACATAGGATCAATTGTGAAATTATTTTGTTTCTTTTCAACGATAACTCAGGGCAATTTTTTAAAACCCGTTGCGGACAATTAAACTCCGCAAGGACGACAGAAAAACAGGAGGGTAGAAATAATTCTTTCTATCAGGGAATAATTCCAACAAAACGTATATTACAGCAGAAAAAAAATAATTATGAACATCGCTGACTTTCTGGCTTCCTATTGGTGGCTGATTTTACTTCTCCTTGTTGTATTAAGTTCATTTTTTACCATCAACCAGGGTTATATGGGTGTTATTACCATGTTTGGTAAATACCAACGGACTGTATCGCCCGGGCTTCGTTGGAAGATTCCCTTTCTGGAGAAATTATATAAAAAAATTTCAATTCAGAATCGTTCTGTCGAACTCGAATTCCAGGCGGTAACACAAGACCAGGCAAATGTTTATTTCAAAAGCATGTTATTGTATGCTGTGCAAAATGAAAGTGAGGAAACTATAAAACGGGTAGCCTTTAAATTTATCAGTGATAAAGACCTGATGCAGGCATTGGTAAGAACCATTGAAGGAAATATCCGCTCGTTTGTTGCTACTAAAAAGCAGGCGGAGATA
>JAFDYH010000117.1:4172-13537 GCA_018267535.1 Bacteroidota bacterium | reverse complement strand
TGGGGTTATCATTTGCAGGATTTACAGATTAATGATATCACCTTCGATAAAATGATTTTGGACTCCATGAGTAAAGTAGTGGCTAGTAATAACCTGAAAGCCGCTGCAGAAAATGAAGGCCAGGCATTACTGATCACCAAAACAAAGGCTGCAGAAGCGGAAGGGAATGCGATCAAAATTTCAGCCGAAGCAGAAAAGGAAGCGGCAAGGTTGCGCGGGCAAGGGGTTGCTTTATTCCGGAAAGAAGTAGCCCAGGGTATGACAGAGGCTGCCGAACAAATGAAACAAGCCAACCTGGATACGAATGTAATTTTATTCAGCATGTGGACCGAGGCCATTAAGAATTTTGCTGAATATGGTAAAGGCAATGTAATATTCCTTGACGGAAGCGCTGAAGGAATGGAGGCGACAATGAAACAGATACAGGCACTGATGGTAAAACAGGCCGGGGCAAATGCACAGTAAATCCGGAAATTTTAAATTGGAGATAACTAACTAAAATTTAGAACTTTAAAATCTGTGAAATATAGTTTCAGGTTGTTAAAGAACTCAAAAAGTAAGGTGCTGTATACAACGCAGCACCTTTTTTTTCGTTCATTCACACAGTGTTGATAAATACAGGTTTTCGCGGCATTCAGTATATATTACATTTACGCACTTAACGAATAATTGATATTATGATTGATTTGTTACAGATTGTTGATTCCGCAAATAAAGTGATTCATACCGTAGCGGCAGGCGATACAAATGGCGATGGCAGCCTCAGTTTTTTTGAGTTGGTTAAAATGGGTGGATGGATTATGATCCCGCTTGGCATTATGCTGCTGATAGCTGTTTATGTTTTCGCAGAGCGATCCATAGCGGTCAATAAGGCGTCAAAGATTGATCAGAATTTTATGAATATTGTCCGCGATCATATTATCAGCGGAAATATTTCAGCGGCAAGAAGTTTTGCGAAGAATACCAATAATCCTGTTGCCAGAATTATTGATAAAGGAATTCAGCGAATCGGCAAACCCATTGACAGTATTGAGAAAAGTATGGATAATGTAGGCCAATTGGAAATGTATAAACTGGAAAAAAATATGGGAATATTATCAGTTATATCGAAAGCGGCTCCCATTTTTGGTTTCGTCGGTACATTGATCGGGTTGATGCAACTTTTTTCTGAAATATATGCGGCGAATGAAGTAGCTATCGGTACTATCTCCCAGGGTATTTATACAAAACTGATTACTTCTATATCCGGTCTTGTTATTGGATTGTTAGCTTATTTTGGGTATCATTATATCAATACGCAAATTGATAAGGCTTCCAATAAAATGGAAGCCGCAGCAGCAGATTTTCTTGATGTATTGCAGGAACCCACACGTTAAAACAGGACATGAAATTCAGAAAAAAAAATAAAGAAGAATCCGAGGTATTTACAGATTCACTGAATGATATTTTATTCATTCTGCTGATGTTCTTTTTGATTACCACAACCATGGCGAATCCAAACGTGGTTAAAGTGAATAATCCGCGGGGAACAAAAGATACAAAGTCAAAACAAAACATAGTTGTATCCATTGACAAAGACCAAAAGTTGTACCTGGGGCAGAAACTGATTGATATGAATAATATCGATACAATTCTTCATGCCGAAATTGCCCGTGTGCGTAAAACTCCATTGGACACCCCTTCTGTTGTTGTGAATGCAGACACCATTGCTCATTACGGAGAGGTATTTCGCATAATGCAGGCCGCAAAGAAAGCGGGAGCAAAGGTGGTGGCTGTAGTTAAATAGGGTTTACACTAAAAGCCCTGTTTAGTCGAATTGACGCTAATTGGATTTTTTATAGATCTTCAAAACTTTTCTTTTTGAATATAGATCAGAGTTTCTTTACATGCAATAAGCGTTCTTTCCCCTGCATATCATTTTTTATTTCGGCAGTATAATTCTCATCCCGATAAAGTGCTGCTGTTTCTTTTGCATACTCTTCATGCAGTTCTAAAAAAATTGCACCACCTTCATTCAGGTGTTTTTTGCCAAAATCTGCAATTGCTTTATAAAAAACCAAAGGATCATTATCGGGAACAAATAAAGCTATACGCGGTTCATATTCCAAAACATTTGACCGCATTTGATATTTTTCTTTTTCCGGAACATATGGCGGGTTACTAACTATTATATCAAACAGAGGCAAACTTTTTCTTTGGTTTTCCTGCAGAAAATCGAGTTGAATAAATTTCACATCAGCGCCTAATGTATCCGCGTTTCTTTTTGCAACACTTAGGGCGCCGGAACTTATATCACAACTCCAGACTTCAGCTTTTCTTAGTTTTCTTTTTAGCGAAACCGGAATACAGCCGCAGCCAGTACCAATATCAAGAATGCGGAGCGTTTCGAAAGGGAATTTAATATTACTTATAATTAACTCTACAAGCTCTTCTGTCTCGGGCCGGGGAATTAATACATTCTTATCCACATTAAACTTCATTCCACAAAACCATGCTTCACCCAACACATATTGAACCGGTTCATGTTCCAATAAGCGTTGTTTCTTTTTTGAAAGTTCTTCCGACTGAGATTCGCTTAATTGTTTGTTTTTGTTCAGAATCCGTTCGCTTTGTTTTAAATCTGTTATGTGTTCAATCACGAGTTCGGCAATATTATCTGCCTCGCTCACATCATAAATCGGGGACAATGTGTTCTTTAATTCTATTCTTGCTTCCTGTATTGTCATCAGCAAACTTAAATATTTTACATTTGCGATCGGCATGACTGAAAAGCGTTCGCTAAATGAGCAGGAAAAATATATGTACCGCTGCCTTGATTTGGCAGTTTTAGGTGCTGGCTACGTAGCGCCAAATCCACAGGTAGGCGCCGTATTAGTTTATGAAGGGAGGATTATTGGGGAGGGTTATCATCAGCAATACGGGGAAGCCCATGCGGAAGTGAATTGTATAAACTCTGTAAAAGAGGAAGACCGCCAGTATATCCCGAAATCCTTTTTATATGTTTCGCTTGAACCTTGTGCACACCATGGTAAAACGCCACCTTGTGCGGATTTAATAATTCAACATAAGATTCCAAAAGTTATAATCGGGTGCCGGGACCCTTTTTCAAAAGTGGACGGTAAAGGAATAGAAAAGCTAAAAGCCGCTGGAACAGAAATTGAGTTGGGAATTTTGGAAAAGGAATGCAAAGAAATTAATAAGCGCTTTTTGATTTTTCACACCAGGCATCGCCCGTACATTATTTTAAAATGGGCACAGACCGCAGATTTAAAAATTTCTTCCGGTTCATCTCATCGCCTTTACATCAGTAATGAATATTCTAACCGAATGGTGCATAAATGGAGAAATGAAGAAGCCTCAATTCTTGTTGGTACAAACACTGCTTTTAACGACGATCCTGAATTGACGACCAGGTTATGGAAAGGCCCTTCGCCGGTACGCCTTGTTGTCGATATGGATTTACGGCTTTCTTCTTCATTAAAAATATTTAACCAGCAGGCAAGAACAATTATTTTTAATAAACTAAAACAAGAAGAAGACGGAAACCTTTTGTATTATCAGCTTGCGGAAGATATGAGTCTTGTTCATCAGATAGTGAATGCTTTGTACCACCTGAATATCCAAAGTGTAATTGTGGAAGGAGGGAGGATCTTATTGCAATCCTTTATCGATGAAGAAATGTGGGACGAAACGAGGGTAATCACCAATATGGAACTCATTGCTGGTGGTGGTTTGCCTGCGCCGGTATTGGTGAAAAGGGAAAAAATCTCTACCGTTTACTTACAAACTGACCGAATCGATACCTTTATTCCCATCGCTATAAAATCCTGATCGTTGGCGTCGCCTGATTTTTATTTCACCATAGATAAACCTTCAATAGCTGAGTTTAAAGACCGGGGTAGCCGTTTTGTAGCCTATGCATACCCGGTAGAATCAATTAATGATTTTAAGTTGAGGTTAGCAGATATCAAAAAGGAACACCCCAAGGCAACTCATCATTGTTTTGCCTACCGGTTAGGTACAGATGCTTATAATTTTCGTGTAAGCGATAACGGGGAACCATCTGGTTCGGCAGGGAGGCCGATACTGGGCCAAATTGATAGCAGGGAGTTAACAAATATTGTTGTTTTTGTAGTTCGTTATTTTGGGGGCAGTTTATTAGGGATACCGGGGTTGATTAATGCCTATAAAACAGCCACAGCGCTTGCTTTGCAAACTGTACCAATAATTCAAAAACCGGTTTTTGCTATTTATAACCTGCAATTCGATTATACACAAATGAATAGAGTAATGCTACTCCTGAAACAATACAATTGTGTTATTTTAAAGCAGGAATTGCAGCTATTCTGCAGTATGGATATTGGAATAATCAGGAATAAAGAAGAAGAGGTGTTGAATAAGCTTCAGGGCACAGGAAGTATCACCGTCAGGAAAGTTTAAGATAATAAGGGGGAAATAAAAAGTCCGCCGATGGCGGACTTTTTATTATAGTTCAAAGAATTACTCTTTTATTTGGTTTCTGTAATCCAGTAATTCAATGTCATTTCTACGCGGCGGTTCTTTGCACGGCCTGCAGCTGTTTTGTTATCTGCAATTGGCTGATCCTGGCCATGGCCAACAGCCGTTAACCTGCTTTCATCAATACCTTTACTTACGAGATAAGCTTTTACTGCTGCTGCACGGTTTTCACTTAATATCTGGTTTTTATCAGCCTTACCGGTATTATCCGTATGACCATCAATAGCCAGCTTCATTCCCGGATCTTCATTCAGGATTTTTACCACTTCATTTAATCCTTTATATGATTTTGCAAGAAGTTTAGCGCTTCCTGTAGCGAAATAGATATTTTTTGCTGCCAGTTCTATTTTTTTCTTGATTTCTTCTTTAATGATGGGGCAACCCTGGTTTTCTTTCACACCGGCCAGGTTCGGGCATTTATCTTCTTCATCATTGATACCATCTTTATCGCTGTCTGGAATAGGGCAACCCTGGTAGCGGGCTAAACCGGGAACGTCAGGACATTTATCCTCTTTATCTGCAATGCCATCGCCATCTTTATCAGGACAACCTTTCAGTGAAGCGATGCCTGCCACATCAGGACATGCGTCAATACTATCCACTACACCATCATTGTCTTTATCAATATTAACAACAACAGGAATTGGTGGCGGTGGAATTACTTTTTCTTTTGGTTTGCCAAGGCTTTGCGATACGCCTAAAGAATAAAAAAGATTATTCGGTAATTTTTTGTTATCGAAACTAAGCCTGTAATTAGCCAATATATGGATAAACGCCTCACTGGCGATATTTACTTCAAGGCCTACTCCTAATGGAGCGTAGGGGGCAAGACCAAAATTTTTCCAATAATTGCCTACACCCAATCCTGCAGTCAGGAATGGGTTTACAACAGCTGTTGATTTCAAAGCACGTGCATGCAATGCTGCTTCCAATTCATTATAGTATTCCTGCAGATCAGACTTATTGGTAAGGCCTGACAAAGTATTACTGCCGAATATACCATTATACCTTGCAGAAACATCCAAATGATTGGTAAGGCCTTTCCAGTAAACTAATGAGAAACTTGGATCAAGGCGGGCACCTTTATGCCAATCACCGCTTTTCAAGACATCATGCAGTGATGTATTTTTAATGTCAGTTGGCGTTTGAAAATCAACCAGGTTAAAGCTAAACCCGATCGCCGAAGGTTTCTTTTGAGCAAAACCGAGGATTGTAAGCGTAGTTAAAACAAATAATAATAAGATACGTCTCATACGAATAAAAGTTTTTTTTCAGTGAACGATTTTTAAATGTTGCCAGTAAACAAAAGATATTAGACTCTTTTTTTCACGGGGCCGTTTTTAATTTGTGTGCAAAAGTATAAATATTTAGTTCGATTAAGTAGTAGAAAACGAACTATGAAAAAAAATAATATATAACGCCTATGGGATCATAAAAGTAAATACTTACAGAAGTCAAATATTCTTTTTTTGATACTTTTTTAGGGGAGCCGGGTATTTTTTATAAAGAAAATCTTTTGCTAACAACCAATTCTTTATTCCCGGGCGTATATAAATAAAAGCCTTCACCTGTTTTAACACCCAGCATACTTGCCGTAACCATATTTGTCAACAAAGGGCAGGGTGCATATTTAGGATTGCCAAAACCCTGGTGCAAAACATTTAATATCGACAGGCAGGTATCAAGCCCGATAAAATCTGCAAGTTGTAATGGCCCCATCGGATGACCCATGCCCAATTTCATAATGCTATCTATTTCTTCAACACCGGCTACCCCTTCATGCAAACTATAAACTGCTTCGTTGATCATCGGCATTAAGATGCGATTGGCGATAAAACCGGGGTAATCATTTACCACGCAAGGTATCTTGCCCAATTGTTTGCTTAAGCTAATTATTGTATCTGTAACTTCTTTTGCGGTGGAGTACCCGTTAATTATTTCCACCAGCTTCATTACAGGGACAGGGTTCATAAAATGCATGCCGATAACTGAACCGGGGCGTTTTGTTACAGCAGCAATTTTTGTTATTGAAATTGAAGAAGTATTTGTTGCCAATATACATTCTGCAGGCGCTGCAGCATCTATCTGACGGAATATACCCAGTTTTAAGTCTGTGTTTTCTGTTGCGGCTTCAATCACCAATTGAGATTGTTTCACTCCTTCTGCTATCGATGTTAATGTTGTTATATTGGAAATGGTTTTGCTTTTTACATCTTCTGTAATTACTCCTTTTGTAATCTGTCTTTCGAGGTTTTTGGAAATAGTAGTTACTGCCTTATTTAATTGTTCAGCCGATACATCAATTAAATTTACTTTAAATCCATGCTGGGCAAAAACATGCGCAATACCATTTCCCATTGTTCCTGCGCCGATTACTGAGATAACCCCGGTTATTGTCATATAGCTGAATTTTTTTTGCCAAAGGGGAGGATGATGAGACCCTTCCTTTGGGCAAAGATGTTAGAATTGCTGATTACAAAAATAAGTGTGTTGAGGATAAATGCTGAATAGAATAATGAACGCAAAAGAGTGCGACGCAACTAAGATGATAGTAGCACAATGCTGATAAGATAAATAAAAACCTTGAAAAAGTGAAATAGGAAATTCGGGAAGGATTATTCAACTTAAGTTCCCCTTTTTGGGCACAGGGGCTTAATTCTTGTTTTTAAAATCACCTCGCTTCCATGCTTCAATGAATTTGGCCCATGCGGCTGGATTAAAGATATTCATTGGAGGAGCCTGTCCGGCATATGAAGCTTTGGTTGCAATATTCCGCATCTGCAAACTCGTTGCTTCACCACCATCACCCGAAGTGGTTTTCATCAATATTCTTCGCTTGGCTTCGCTTGTATTTTGCCTGGCTATTTCAATATCATCGTCCGGTACTTTAGTATTTACAAAGTCACGGGCAAACTGTTCCGGCGTTGGCCTGGGTTTGATGATAGTCATGGGCAGGTAAACCGTATCACTTACCATTAATTGGACAACGCTATATTGATTGCCCTCTAGGTTTCTTGGTATGGTAACTAATTTGGGTTTATAGCTTACGTGAGTAAATTCTACTACATCTCCTTTTAATACAACGATTGAAAAAACGCCTTGATCGTTAGTGATTGTTCCACGGTTCTGGCCTTTAACTGAGATACTTACAGCGGGAATTCCTACCAGGCTATCGGCCGTCATTACAATACCATATAACTGTACTACTGAATCCCGGACAGTTTCAAACTGCGCCTTGGCTGTACGGGGAATGAGAAAAAGAAGGACGATCGTATAAGGTAGAAATTTCTTCATCACGTTTCAAAAATAAAGACAAGTTGGTTAATTCGTAAAACAAATTACCCCTCTTAACGGTTAACTTTGCAGTTGGACGTCAATATTTAACAAAAACTTGGACAATGACGAAAGAAAAAGTTCTGCAAGCCCTTGGAAATGTACAAGAACCGGACCTTGGTAAGGATATTGTGACACTGAATATGGTGAAGGATATCGTGATCGATGGTAATTATATTTCATTTACAGTTGTGCTTACAACTCCTGCCTGCCCGATGAAGGATATGATTAAAAATGCCTGTGTTAATGCAGTCAAATCAATGGTAAATAAGGAGGCGGTTGTAAAGGTTGATTTTACCTCCAATACGACTACACTGCGTCATGATAATAAAGCGGTACTGCCCGGCGTAAAAAATATAATAGCCGTAGTAAGCGGCAAAGGTGGGGTAGGAAAGAGTACAGTTTCAGCCAATCTCGCCCTTGCGTTATCAAAAGGTGGCGCGAAGGTTGGTTTAATGGACGCTGATATTTATGGCCCGAGTGTGCCCATTATGTTTGGCGTTCGTGGCGAAAGGCCAATGATGATGGATATTGAGGGTAAAGGAATGATTGTTCCCTTGGAAAGATTTGGTATCAAACTGATGAGTATCGGTTTATTGGTGGATGAAAAAAATGCTGTTGTGTGGCGTGGCCCGATGGCAAGCAGTGCTATAAAACAATTCGCAACAGATGTTTTTTGGAGCGACCTCGATTACCTTGTTATCGATATGCCTCCCGGCACCGGCGATATCCATCTTACATTGATGCAAACAGTTCCGGTTACAGGTGTTGTAGTTGTTACTACGCCACAACCGGTTGCTTTGGCTGATGCAAAAAAAGGGATTGCCATGTTTGGACAGGCACAACTGAATGTACCGATAATTGGCTTGGTTGAAAATATGAGCTATTTCACACCGGCTGAATTGCCAAACAATAAATATTACATTTTTGGAAAAGAAGGAGGAAGATACCTGGCAGATGAATATGATCTTCCTTTTCTTGGCCAGATACCATTAGTACAAACAATCCGTGAAGGTGGAGATATAGGCGTACCCGTTATGATGAGTGATGATCAGGTTTCAAAAGAAGCTTTCGATTTGTTCGCTGGTCATGTGGTGCGGAGCATTTCTATGCGCAATGCGAATATTAAAAAGGAACGGGTAGCTGAAGTGATATAGTGTTGGAGGTTAGAATTTGGATGTTATCGTAAAAAGATGAAAATATTTTTCGATGGCTACGATTACAAAATTTGAAGATTTAGAAATTTGGAGATTAGCAAGAGAACAGGCAAGGGAAATTTATAAGTTAACTCAGACAGGGGTTTTTGCAAAAGACTTTGAATTAAAGAATCAAATAAACGCCTCAGCAGGTTCTTCGATGGATAATATTGCAGAAGGATTTGAAAGGTTTACGAATAAAGAGTTTGGACAGTTTCTTATAATAGCAAAAGGTTCAAATGGGGAAGTGCAATCACAGCTGTATAGAGCTTTTGATCGTCAATATATTTCGGAGAATATTTTAAACCTAAGACTTGA
>JAFDYH010000117.1:0-4145 GCA_018267535.1 Bacteroidota bacterium | reverse complement strand
CCACATAAGTAGGGTTTAACTTCCACCATCAAACATCCCACTTCCAACAAAATAATATGTACAGCTTACCGTATTTCAAAGAAAAAGATCAACAAGTTGTTATTGAGTTCATGAAGCAGCACCCTTTTGCAATGTTGATTGGATCTGTCAATGACAAGTCTTATGCTACGCAAATCCCTATGTTGTTTGAAGAAAAGAATGGCAAAATGATATTGCTTGGGCATATGATGCGCAAACAAGACCATCACAAAGCCTTTGAAAAAAATCCTGAAGTACTCGTTGTATTTACGGGACCGCATACTTATGTAAGTGCCACCTGGTATTCTGATCCACACCAGGCTTCCACCTGGAATTATATGAGTGTACATGCAAGAGGGGCAATTCGGTTTTTAGATGAAGCAGGGTTAGCGGATGCGTTAAAAAAGTTGTCGCTATATTATGAAAATAACAACCCTTATTCTACCACTGTTTTTGATAATCTTTCTCCGGACTATACTTCAAAGCTGATGAAAAGCATCATTGCTTTTGAGATAGTAGTTGATAGTATAGAAAATGTATTTAAGCTGAGCCAAAACAAGGATGAAAAAAGCTTTCATCATATTATGGACAAATTATCGGAAAAGGATGAAGATGGAAGACAGATAGCCGGAGAAATGAAAAAAAGAAAAGATCAATTGTATTCAAAGTGAAATATCTAATTTCCATTTTGGCGATGCAGGGTTTACTCGCTTGTTCGCATACGAAAAATATTCAGGAACCTTCACCAATGATGTCATCAGGTTTATTTGATAAGGAAGGCCATCGCGGGTGCCGTGGATTAATGCCGGAGAATACAATTCCTGCTATGCTGTATGCCCTTGACCTTGGCGTTACTACATTGGAGATGGACGTTTGCATAACAAAGGATAAAAAGGTTTTGCTTTCCCACGATCCTTATTTTAACCATGAAATAACCACTAAAGCTGATGGAACATTTATGGATGAAAGCGGAGAAAGAAGCTATAAGATATATGAAATGTCCTATGCAGAAACACTGGGATATGATGTTGGCATGAAAATAAATCCACGGTTTCCAAAACAACATAAGCTATCTGTACATAAGCCTTTGCTAAGTGATTTGCTGGATAGTGTGCAGCAGTACATGATGACGAGAAAAAAACCTTTCCCCTGGTTTAATATTGAAACAAAAACACAGCCAACCACGGATAATATTTTTCATCCCGGACCAGACGAGTTTGTTGATTTGCTGATGGCGGTTATTAAAGAAAAAGGAGTTGAAGACAGAACAATCATACAGTCATTTGATTTTCGCACATTACAGTATTTGCATGAACATTATCCTGCTATTAAAACTGCCATGCTGATTGAAGGTTCTGATAAAAGAACAATAGAGGCGCAAATAAAAGATTTGGGGTTCACTCCTACAATATATAGCCCCGCTTATCAATTAGTAAATACAAAACTGATTCAGCAATGTCATAGTCAGGGTATGAAAATAATTCCATGGACAGTAAATGAAAAGTCTAAAATTGAAGAGTTAACGAAAATGGGTGTAGACGGTATTATCACCGATTATCCTGATTTGTTTAATTAATTTTATTTGTATGAATCTTTCATTGAAAGGAAAAACAGCTGTTGTTTGCGGTAGCACACAAGGTATAGGCCTGGCAACAGCAAAGGAGCTTGCCCAAAATGGGGCTAATTGTATTTTGTTGGCAAGAAATGAAGAGTCATTGTCAAATGCAACAAGGTCATTGCCGAATTTATTTAACCAGGAGCACCGTTATTTCGTTGCTGACTTTTCAGATACGGCACAGGTAAAACAAGTTATTGCTGCAATTATAAGGACAACAAAAGTTCACATCCTTATAAATAACACTGGCGGCCCTGCTGCAGGACAAATTATGGATGCAGGTGAATCTTCTTTTCTTCAGGCGTATAACCAACATCTCATCAATAATCATAACCTGGCGCAGGCGGTAATACCTTCTATGAAGGAAGAAGGCTATGGGCGAATCATTAATATCATTTCAACCTCCGTTCGAATTCCTATTGATAATCTTGGCGTGTCGAATACTACCCGGGCTGCCGTAGCATCATGGGCAAAAACATTATCGAATGAAGTAGGACAGTTTAATATAACGGTAAACAGTGTGTTGCCAGGGTTAACCGAAACACAACGATTAGATAGCCTGATTGAAACGAATGCCGAAAGGGCTGGAATAGATAAAGCAGAACTATCAAAAAGCATGGAGGCTACAATTCCGATGAAACGATTTGGCAAAGCTGAAGAAATTGCTGCAGTAGTGGCATTCCTGGCATCTCCGGCTGCATCTTATGTAAATGGAGTGAGTATACCAGTAGACGGTGGAAAGACAGGAGCTATCTAAAACGGTGTTTATTGGATTTTTAAGATATCAAGAATAACTATGAATTTTGAAAATTCTTTACGGTTTGCAAAAGAGATGGATGATAATGATCCATTAAAGCTATTTCGTAAGGAATTTATTATTCCTTCGGTTAATGGTAAAGAGCAAATCTATTTTTTAGGTAATTCACTGGGGCTTCAACCGAAGAAAACAGAAAATGCTATTAAGGAAGTATTGAATCAATGGTCTGCTTACGGGGTGGAAGGGTTTTTTAAAGGGGATAAACCATGGCTATATGCACACGATAAATTAACAAAGCCATTAGCGGCAATTGTTGGTGCTTTGCCGCATGAAGTGGTAGTGATGAACCAGCTTACTGTTAACCTTCACCTGATGCTGGTAAGTTTTTATAAACCACAGGGAGAAAGAATAAAAATTATCTGCGAAGCAAAAGCATTTCCGAGTGATCAGTATATGCTTGAAACGCATGTGCGTCATCATACGTTAAATCCCCGGGAAACTATCATTGAAGTACAACCGAGAAATGGAGAGCATACGATACGAACAGAAGATATTTTAAACACAATAGAAAAACATAAAGACGAAACAGCTCTTGTTTTATTCAGCGGTATCAATTACTATACGGGTCAGTTATTTGATATAGCGGCTATAACTGAAGCAGCACATAAGGCAGGTGCGGTAGCTGGTTTTGATTTAGCACATGCTGCTGGCAATATTGATTTGAGTTTGCACAAATGGAATGTTGATTTTGCCTGCTGGTGTAGTTATAAATATTTGAATTCGGGTCCCGGCGCAATCGGTGCTGTATTTATTCATGAAAAACATCATGAGGATCATTCATTATCCCGCTTTGCTGGCTGGTGGGGTTATGACCAGGCTACGAGATTTAAAATGGATAAAGGTTTCAAACCGATGAAAGGTGCTGAAGGATGGCAATTAAGTACACCGTCATTTATATTGTATGCTTCTCACAAAGCAGCATTAGAAATTTTTGAAAGAGCCGGTTGGGAGAGGATAAGAACAAAAAGAAGTTTGCTGAACAATTATTTATGGTACTCATTGAAGAACCTTAATGATACGGCCAGCGATAAAATCATTGAATTTATAACACCAGACAGTGAAAAGGAGAGGGGTTGCCAGGTTTCAATGCTGATGCTGAAAAGAGGAAGAGAAATATTTAATGAATTAGAAAGAAATGGCGTAATGGTGGATTGGCGGGAACCAGATGTAATTCGTTTGGCTCCCGTACCTTTGTATAATAGTTTTGAGGAAGTTTGGAAATTCGTCGATATACTAAAAGGAATATTATAAATCAGGAAAACATAGTTCTTTAATGACCCGATCACAGCTTGTTCAACAAATACGGAAAAAGAAATCTTATCTCTGTGTTGGATTGGATACAGATAGTACAAAAATTCCAAAACATCTTTTAAGCGATCCGGATCCGGTATTTACTTTCAATAAGGCAATCATTGATGCGACAAAAGATCTTTGTGTCAGTTATAAAATTAATACTGCTTTCTATGAAGCACTCGGGGTGAAAGGATGGCAATCGCTGGAAAAAACAATTAGTTATATTCCAGCAGATCATTTTACTATTGCAGATGCGAAACGTGGTGATATCGGTAATACATCCACGCAGTATGCAAAAGCTTTTTTTGAGGCACTTTCTTTTGATTCGGTAACTGTCGCTCCATATATGGGAGAGGATAGTGTAAAACCTTTTTTGGAATATAAAGATAAATGGGCAATTGT
>JAFDYH010000116.1:3904-14696 GCA_018267535.1 Bacteroidota bacterium | reverse complement strand
ATATTCATCGCATAAAGCATTGATATCTGTTGGTTCTTTAGCACCAGAAGAAGTTCTTGAATGTTGCAACATTCCTTTTACAATAGCATCAGCCCTTTTACCATGATGATTTATTTTCTCTAAGTTTTGCTTTACGTCATCTGCTATAGCATTCACTTCGCTGTAATTTCCCTTTTTTATTTCACCTTTCATTTCATCCATCAGCTCATTACTCACTTCTGAAAAATTGTTGACAAAGTTCAACGGATTTTGAATTTCATGTGCAATGCCTGCGGTAAGTTCACCCAGGCTGGCCATCTTTTCTGATTGGATCAGTTGTGTTTGGGTAGACTTTAATTCTTCCAGCGATTTATTCAGCTCTGCGGTACGTTGTGTCACTTTTTCTTCCAACAAACGATTTTCTTTTTTCAGCTTGGCCGAGCGGTATTGCGCAAATGACCATATAATTGTGCCTGCTGCAATCGCATATAAGATATAAGCCCACCATGTTTGCCACCATGGCGGCAGTATGGTAAAGCTATATTCAGCCACATTGCTCCACAAGCCATTAAAGCCTTTGGAACATACTTTAAATGTGTATTGGCCGGGGGCAAGGTTAAAGTAATTTCTTGTGTTGCTGTTATCAGAAGCATCGCTCCATATTTTATCAGCGCCGTCTAAAATGTAGCGGTACACTATTTTTTCTCTTCCATTAACGGCATTGTTGTTGAAAGAAAAATTGATTGAGTTCTGGTTGTAAGGTAGTTTTAAACCGATGGGCAATTTAAAGCCAGGAGTGATGCTATCCCAATGAATATTGTGGTTTGTTAAATAACCAGAATCCTGCGGCAAATTGTTTTTTAAATAGAAAGTTGTTTTGGTTTCATTCCATAAGGTATCGCCTGCTTTTAAGCGGTTGCTTATAAATGAACGGTTAAGAAATGAAAGCGGCTGGTCCATAATATTGATGCCTGTAATGTTAACCTGTGGCAATAAAGTATCTGTTACTGGCTGTTGTGTAACTACGCTAAGCACCGGCGTTATGCCCCACCAGCTTTGTCCTGAAGTGGTAGCAATGCCTGTACCCTGGTTGTAATCGTTGTAAGGGAAGCCTTCCCGTTTGCCGTAATTAATAAACCGCCATGGCAATTTTTCATTTACTGTGCCTGCAGGTTCTTTTACTTCAATAAGCCCATCTGAAGAGCCTGCATACACGGTACCGTTCTGCTCCACCATATCATAAATTTCCTGCGGCACAAGCCCTTCTTTAGAGGTAAGGTTGGTAATGGTAAAATTTTTTGTATTGATAATTGAAATACCTTTTACTGTGCCTGCCCAAATTTCGCCATTGTTACGCTCTAATAATTTATACACCACGTTATTGCACAGGCCATCTTTTTCACTAAGGTGCTTTATTGTATTGTTGTTAAGGTTGATAACGGAGATGCCACTATCAGTGCCTGCCCAGATATTCCCCTGCTTGTCTTTTATCATATCCCAGCATACATCAGATATTAACCCGGTAGATTTACGGATTGTTTTAACTGCCTTTTTATTCATGTCATATAAAGCAATCCCATAATCGTTTGAACCTACCCAAAACAGCCCGCCCGTATCTTCAATACATTTAGAGATGCTAGAAAGCAATTCGTGGCCCAGGCTGTAATTCACCAACATTTTTTTTTCTTCATTCACAACAGAAAGCCCTGCACGGGTAGCAACATAAATATTGCCACTATTGCTTTTAGAAATCCTTCCTATTCTGTCGCTGCCAAACCCTTGCTTTGCCCCAACAGTTTTAACCTGGGCTGTTTGTGGATTGTATATATTAAGGCCATTCCGTGTGCTTATCCAAATGTTCTTTTTTTTATCTTCTGCAATTCCCCATACATTATTATCTGCTAATCCCTGGCTGGTGGTAAGGTGTTGCGGCAACGGGCCTTTGGTATCTATAATTACAACGCCTTTGTCCACTGAGCCAAACCAAATAGTACCACTTTTGTCCACCAGGGAACTGCCCAATGCCGGCGGGCTATTTCTATATATTTTTGCATCTGTCAGTACCTGTTTGATGGCTGTCTTTTCCTTGTTCAATACATAAGTGGTATCATTACATAGCATCCACATTTGCTGGTGGTAGTCCTCTGCAAGTTCTACTGCAATTCCATTAAACCCGTTTTTTTTATTGATGGTACAAAAGGTTTTGTTTTTTATTGAAACCACATGTACAGCCGACCCTTGCACAGGCATCCACATATCTCCCCGGCTATCTTCCAGGAATTTTATTACCCCATTATCAAAAAGCCCTTCGTTTTTGATAATTTTTTTTATACTTTTTCTTGCAGTATCCACAATGGCAGTATAACCAAAAGGACTAAAATAACTAAGCCATATATTTTTATCACGGTCTTCTGCAATTGCTGATACAGAATTTTCTCTGCTCCGGTTTTTTGTGCGGTTGATATTTTTAATAGTTTCTTTTACAGGGTCTATCACAAAAAGCCCTTCTGTATAACTGCCTGCCCAAATCATCCCTATATGGTCACAGATAATCTGTGAATACTGCCTGGCAGCTTCATTGTGTTTAACAATATTGGTAGTAGTATTAAGTATATAAAT
Source organism: Bacteroidota bacterium (assembly GCA_018267535.1). Lineage (GTDB taxonomy): Bacteria > Bacteroidota > Bacteroidia > Chitinophagales > Chitinophagaceae > JAFDYH01. The sequence continues at coordinate 12,098 of JAFDYH010000116.1, read as the reverse complement.
GCCATCGCCGGCGCTTGCTATCCATATATTGCCTTGCTTATCTATCGCCATACTGGAAATATCGTAGTAGCTTCCTACAGCATTTTTATTAATGAATGAGTGGATGTAAATATATTCGCCATCGTACATGCAAAGCCCTTTTTCTGTAGCCAGCCATGTATATCCATAGCTATCTGTTACAAATGCAGAAATATTTGTGCCAGGCAACCCTTCTTCTATACCTAACTGCAGTACCCCTGTGGTGGTATTGGAAAGTAGTTTGGGCACACCTGCTTTAACTTTTGTTGGTTTGGGCAGTATGAATTGCTGCAAATGGAATGGCTGTGCAACCGCTTCGTCTAAACCAAAAGCGCTGTCTGGTAAAGCATCTAAATCAAAATTCTTTTGTTCTATTGGCGCTGGTAATGTTTTAAAATCATTAAAGCCAAAAGGCTTCGATGGTTGCTTGTCAATGTCAAAGTGGATTGTTTGTGGCGGCTTAATACTATCCGGGTTTATTGTATTGTACTGCAATGGCACAGGATTGCTGAACGCAAACTTTTTAGTTACAGGTTCGGCAAAGTCACTTTCGCCGGCCGGGAAAGGGATATGCTCAGGCTTAAGATTGCAGGCTGCAAAAACAAGCAGTGTTGGTAGTGCAAGTAATAAATACTTTTTTATAACAGTTGGTTTTAGAAATTAAATTTAATTGTTTGCTGTCAAAGGGAGATGTATCGTAAAAACAGAACCTTCTCCCTCCTTCGTTTCCACTTTTATTTCTCCATTATGTGCTTTTACAATATCATAGCTCAGGCTTAAGCCCAATCCCGTTCCCTGGCCACTGGGTTTCGTGGTAAAGAAGGGTTGAAAGATTTTGGCGGCAATGTTTTGGGGAATGCCCTTACCATTATCCCCAACCTCTATTTGAACTTTGTTGTCAATTTTTTTTGTTCTGATTGTAACTTGTGGCTGATAGTTATCGGCCTGCAATTTTGCTTTTTCATTTACTGCATAAAACGCATTGTTATATAAATTCAACAATACCCTTCCCATATCCTGTGGAATGATATTGACTTTGCCGATTGAATTATCAAAATCCGTTTTTAGGCTTGCATTAAATGATTTGTCTTTTGCACGGATACCATGGTAGGAGAGGCGCAGGTATTCTTCAGCCAGTGCATTAATATCCGTTAATTCCTTTTGGCCGGTGTTGTTGCGAGAATGCTGCAACATACCTTTTACAATGGCATCTGCTCTTTTGCCATGCTCGCCAATCTTTAGTTCATTCTCCCGGATGTCTCTTGCAATGGCTTTTGCTTCATCGAGGTTGCCCTTATCAATCTCCTGTTCCAGTTCGCTGGCGAGGTCGGCATTTACTTCTGAAAAATTATTGACAAAGTTTAATGGGTTTTGTATTTCGTGGGCAATACCGGCTGTGAGCCCTCCCAACGAAGCCATTTTTTCAGCATGAATCAACTGTGCCTGCGTGGCCTGCAACTCCTGGTAAGCGGTTTCTATTTTTGATTTTTGGGTATCAATTTCCAGTTTCTGTTTGTGAAGAAGGGCGTTGGCCTTTTGCTTGTGCCGGTTGCTGCGCAGCAATATAATGGCGAGCGAAAGGAAGGTTAATATAACAGCTGCAAGGACATATATTTTAATACGGTTGCGATAGGCCGCCTGTACTTCCTGGATTTCCCGCTCTTCTATTTGTTTTGAAAAAAGGATGTTTTGAAATTCCTTCACCTTACTTCCGCTGAAGAGGCTGTCATGTATTTTGGTATTTAATTCCTGGTAAAGAAAGGCACTGTCAATAATATGCAGGCTCTTGTATAAAGTAGTGAGAAAGCCGGCGATATTTAGTTGGGCAAGAAGCAAACCTTTATCTCTTGAAATCTGTAATGCCTGCTTGGCATAATAAACAGATGAATCCATTTGCCCGGTGATTTTAAACAGTTTTGCGAGGCCAAGATAGGACTGGCATATTTCGCGATAGTATTCATCATTGATTAAATCCGGGATACTCTGGCGGTAATACTGGAAGGCCTGTTCATTTTGTCCGCGATATGCATATAAATCGGCCATGGTATTCAAAAAATAACCGGGGAAATTATTGTGATAATAATGCCTGGCAATTTCAAAAGCCCTGTCCGAGTAGATTTGCGAAGAATCAGGGAGATTCAGGTTTGCATAGGTTTTAGCTATATCTATCAGGCTCCAGAGTAAACCATTTTCATCCGGGTGAATTTTTAATGCATCATACTCTTTGAGATAATAGGAAAGGGCAAGCCTGGGCTCCTGTTGATCAGAATACAAAAGGGCAATGGCATGGAGTGTATTAACAGCTTCACCAGGGGCTTTTATTTTTTCGTATACATCCAACGATTTTAACTGGGCCTCCATAGCTTTTGTATAGTTGCCGAATGAGAGGTAAACATCACCCATGTTTGATAAAAGCATAGCTTCGCCAATACGAAAATTATTTTTTACTGCGAGGTTTAGTCCTTCCTGTGCCAGCAACATAGCCGTATCCGGTTTGTCCAGGTAATATTCCGTACAGAGGCGGCTCAATATTTTTACTTTATCCGTATCTTCTTTTGCTTTTGCGAGTAAATGAAGCAGTGAGTCTCCGCTTTGTGAACGGGAGGCAAGTGCAATGCAAATGAGGCATGGGGCCAGCAGCAATTTTTTCATAACAAGTTCATTATACAATATTTTTCCGTTAGTAATTACTTCTAATAAAAAAGCCATTGCCCGCTACACCAGCGATTTTAATTTTTCTTTCAATGAAACAAAATCAACCGGTTTTGTTACAAAGGCATTGGCTCCATGCTTCATGGCATGATTATAATTTTCCTGGTCGCCGTATGCAGATACCATGATGACATGGGGAGATGGGTCATTGTACGAGGCTTTTATACGCTGTAATAATTCAAGCCCGCTCATCCCCGGCATATTGATGTCAGAAAGAATGAGTACTGCTTCATGGTTATGTTTTTGCAGGTAAGCTAAAGCGTCTTCACCTGAAAAAGCAAACATAAATTCCATTTCCCCGTTCCTGATTTCCCTTCGGAAGCGTTGCTCAAATAAAACTTTTACATCGTTTTCGTCGTCGACAACCAGAATTTTCATTTTTTATAGATTTTGTTTTTAAAAAAATTATGTAAGCCGGCCCCCGGTATCTATTGGGGTCCGGCTATGTGCTTTTATAGTTTCCTGAACCAGGATTGGGAAGGTTAAAATATTTATCATAACGCCTATGCTCTTTCCTTCCATTCAGGCAACAGGTAATTGAATAATAAATGTTGTTCCTTCACCCTCCTTCGTTTCCACTTTTATTTCACCGCCATGTACTTTTACAATATCATACGCCAATGATAAACCTAAGCCCGTTCCCTGTCCTGTTGGTTTGGTGGTAAAGAAGGGCTGAAATATTTTTTCTAATATTTTTTGCGGAATTCCATTGCCGTTGTCAGTTACAGCAATTGAAACCCCCAAACCCCCTGAAGGGGGCTTTATACTTTTAGTTCTTACTTCAACTGTAGGTTCATAGTTTTCAACTCCTGAATTCTTTTTCTCGTTCACTGCATAAAAGGCATTGGTAATTAAATTAAGAATTACCCTTCCAATATCCTGCGGAATGATATTGATGTCGCCAATCGTTTCATCAAAATCAGTTTTGATAGTGGCGTTAAATGTTTTGTCTTTTGCCCTTAACCCATGATAAGCCAATCGTAAATATTCATCGGCTAATGCATTGATATTGGCTGGTTCTTTAACACCACTGCTGCTTCTCGAATGCTGCAGCATTCCTTTTACAATGGCATCGGCTCTTTTACCGTGATGATTTATTTTTTCTTCATTCTCTTTGATATCATTTGCTATTTCAATAGCGTCCTGAATTTTTCCGGCCTTTAATTCTGCCTGCATTTCGCCAATCAATTCCTTATTTATTTCAGAAAAATTGTTCACGAAATTCAAAGGGTTTTGAATTTCGTGGGCGATGCCGGCCGTAAGCCCGCCAAGGCTCGCCATCTTTTCGGTATGGATAAGCTGCTGTTGTGTTGATCGTAATTCCGATAAGGTTGTCTCCAGCTTTTGTTTTTCTATTCCCAGTTCAAGGTTTTTTTCCTCTAATTTCTCATTAGCCCTCTTTTTAAACCTGTTATTGAAATAAAAGATTAAAGTAGCAAACAAAAAAAGCAAAGCTAATCCCACCAACCCAAATTGAATTAACCTGTTGCGGTAGAGGGCTTTTTCCTGCTGACTTTCATAAGCTTTTCTTTGTTCAGTAAGCCCTATTTCTTCAAGTTGTTTGAGCTTATTGGCATTGAACAACGTGTCTTTGGTATCTGAATAAAGTTGTAAATATTTATTGCTCAGGGCAGGATTTTGATCAGCGTAATATTTGGCCAGCAATTTAGAGCTTTCAAGTATTTTACGCGGGTCATGCACTTTTTCTCCGTCACTAAGTGCCACTTTTGCATGATAAATAACGGAATCTGGTTTCTTTAATTCGTCGTATACCCATGCCAGGCCCAAATGATCCACCGGCACAGCTTTATTATAAAATTCCTTTGCAATATCATATTGCTTTTTTTTGCGGGCAATACTGCCTAATAAATTGTAAGAATTGTTTTCCAAATCCTGGTGATGATATTTTTTTAAAAATCCCTGCAGCATATTCGCAAAATATTGGGCAGAATCCAGGTTGTTTATAAATTCATATGATAAACCAGCCTGCATGTAAGTAGGCCACTTGGTCATATCAGGTAAGTTGGGAAACTCCGGACTATTCAGGGCTTTTAAAACCCACATTTTTGCTTCATCCAAATGACCCTGGGTTGCGGTATTAATAAACATTAAATTATAGGCACCAATCAAATCTTTTTTACTATACTTTTCTAATAAGGGGATAAGTTCATTTACACCAAGAATACCTTTTGGCCAATCACCAGTGGTTGAATAATAAAAGGCCTTTTGAAATTTTGATGAAATAATTCCTTCATTATAATTTAATTTCTTTGATATTGATTCTGCTTCCGTAATATATTTTAACAGCAGTTCCGTGTTGCCATTAGCCATATACATCTGTGCCAGGAAAATAAGACTCTTGACTTTATTGGTATCAGCATGTGTTGCTGCTATTAACTTGTTCAGGCTATCAACTTTATATTGATCGTAAGGCTGTGGTTGTGTATACCCCGAAAAGGTGAGTAACGTAAAATAAATTGCAAGGCCCGATAATTTACATTTATTCTTTATCATCTTAAATCATCTTTTTTAGCTGGTAATTGAATGACAAACACAGTGTCTTCACCTTCTTTTGTCTCTACTTTCAATTCCCCGCCATGTGCTTTTACTATATCATAACTCAGGCTTAATCCTAATCCTGTTCCCTGTCCTGTTGGTTTGGTGGTAAAAAAGGGTTGAAATATTTTTTCTTTTATCGGTTCAGGAATACCATTACCGTTATCTTCAACGCTTATTTCTATTGTATCATTTAATTTTTTTGTTTTAACTGAGACCAATGGCTCGTAGCCGGCGGCTGAAAGCTCACCGCTTTTCTTCTTCTCGTTTACAGCATAAAATGCATTGGTAATTAAATTTAGAATTACTCTTCCAATATCCTGCGGCACTACATTTATCTTTTGAATGCTGTTATCAAACCCTGTTTCAAGCTTTGCATTGAAGGATTTGTCTTTTGCCTTTAATCCATGATATGCTAACCGTAAATATTCATCAGCCAGTGCATTGATATTGGTTGGCTCTTTAACACCACTGCTGCTTCTTGAATGTTGCAGCATGCCTTTTACAATGGCATCTGCTCTTTTGCCATGATGGCTTATTTTTTCCTCGTTAGCTATTACGTCAATGGCAATTGCTTTTACTTCAGCTAAATTTCCTTTTTTAATTTCATCATTCATCTCTGCCAATAACTCTTTATTCACTTCACTGAAATTGTTGACGAAGTTCAATGGGTTTTGTATTTCATGTGCAATGCCAGCGGTAAGTTCACCCAGGCTCGCCATTTTTTCTGATTGGATCAATTGGGACTGAGCGGCTTTCAAATCGTGCAATGTTTTTTCTACACTTTCCTTTTGCGTAGCAATTTCTTCTTTTTGCTTTTGCAATATCAGGTTTGCTTTTTTGCGATGATGGGCGTTTCTATATAAAAGAAAGGCAATCGTCATAAAAACAGCTATTCCTGCAAGCATTGCATACGCTCTTATTTTATTCTGAGTTTGAATTTTTTCATCGCCCAGGTTTTTAAGTCGCATTTGTTCCCCAAAACTTACATTCTGATACGTAAGCAGGTTTTTTCTTTCCGCATTATTCAGACTGTCATGTAAAGCAGTAGCTAATTTTAGGTAGGAAAAAGCACTGTCTCCTTTTTTTTGTTCGGCGTACGCGGAGGAAAGAGAAGAATACGCATTTGCTATCCCATTCAGATCTTTAAACTTTTTATATGTTTCCAATGCGCTGTATGCATAGAGCAGGCTGGAATCCGGCTCATTAATTACTTTATAAAAATTACTTAGTGCCAGGCAAATACCTCCGACTCCGGCCAGATTATTTTGTTGTTGCATATAATTTAACCCTTTTCTGAAAACATCTCTTGCCTCATAAAAATTCCCTTTTTCCTGGTAAATGGTTCCTATTGTGTTATAAACCCATCCGATATCACTTTCACTTCCTTGTGAGTTTGGGAAAAAGCCTAATGCTTTTTGTTCGTAATAAAGTGCCGAATCCAATTTCTTCAGATTAGTCTGATAGACATTTCCAAGGTTCAAGTTGGCAAGCAAATTCAATGCTGAATCTCCAATTGATTCTGCCGTATGCGCGGTTTTTAATAAATTTGAAACCTGCATTTCAGTATTGCCCGTATTTCCATATAGTTGTGCCAGACTGAAGTAGGCGAAACCTAATGTACCCAGCCTTTCAGCATGGGCGGTTCTACCGGGAGGTAAATTCCATGCTGTTTTTTCGCTTCGGGGATCTTCAGCGATTTTTAAAGTCTGTAATAATAATTCAAATGCTTTAGGGTAGTTGTTCCATGCTAATAGATAAGCCCTGGCTCCTGACAGGTTAGCTTCGAATAATTTTAAATTAAGGTTTTGGGCAATTGATATTCCCCGTTCCAGATAGAAATGTGAACTATCTCCATTTTTTGAGTAATAATAGAATCCAAGGTGACTGAATAAATCCATTCGTACTGTATCGTTGGGCGCATTCATTAAAGCCTGGTGCAGGCTGTCTAATTCATCCTGCCTTGGCTGTGCTTTAACTATCGCCTGTAGCAAAAAGAGCAGTATGAATATTTTTAGTTTCATGAATTAAGCGGTGAAGGGTAAGCTAATAATAAACGCAGTTCCTTCTCCTTCTTTAGTTTCTACTTTTATTTCCCCGTCATGGGCTTTTACAATATCATAACTCAGGCTAAGCCCCAAGCCTGTTCCTTGCCCCGTTGGTTTGGTGGTAAAGAAGGGCTGGAATATTTTATCCAGTACTTTCTGAGGAATGCCGGTACCGTTGTCCTTTACATTTATTTCAATTGCACTATTCATTTTTTTGGTGCTGACTGTTACGGATGGCTCATATACGCCAATATTTTGTTTCTGTTTTTCATTTATAGCATAAAAAGCATTGTTATATAAATTGAGCAGCACACGGCCGATTTCCTGTGGAATGACATTGACTTTTCCAATACTACTGTCAAAATCAGTGTTGATGGTGGCATTGAAAGAATTATCCTTGGCACGAATACCATGGTAGGAGAGGCGGAGGTACTCATCGCATAAGGCATTAATGTCCGCTGGTTCTTTTGCGCCTGTACTGGTTCTGGAGTGTTGCAACATTCCTTTCACAATCGCGTCGGCCCTTTTGCCGTGATGATTTATTTTTTCAGAATTGGCTTGCATATCATTTGCGATCTCTGTTGCGGACTGTAAATTGCCTGATGTTAACTCCGATTTAAGCTCTTCGGCCAATTCCTTGTTTACTTCTGAAAAATTATTCACGAAATTCAATGGATTTTGTATCTCATGAGCAATGCCGGCTGTTAGTTCCCCCAGTGAAGCCATTTTTGCAGATTGAATCAATTGCGATTGAGTTGATTTCAACTCCAAAAGTGTGGCCTGAATTTCTTTTTTCTGCGTTTCCAATAAGTTGTTTGCTTTTTGTTTTTGCTTATAGTTGCGAAACATGATCATAGCAA
>JAFDYH010000116.1:0-3858 GCA_018267535.1 Bacteroidota bacterium | reverse complement strand
TGCAACTGCTGTTGCTTTAACTGGTTCTCTTTGCTCAGCAATAAGGACTGCTGCTTCTGATTGTTCAGCTCATTTTGTATCAGGTCAAGGGTTAATTTTTTCCTGTCCTGGTCTGATGCAAGGGAATCGTTTAATGCCTTATAAAGCTGGCCATAATAATAAGCCTGTTTATAGTTTCCTGTTTGGGCATAAATATCACCCAAAATACCTACCGCATTTCTTTTCTCAAGCAGTGCATGAATTTCATCAGCCGTGGTCAAACCATAATTTGCATAATAGGTTGCTCGTTTAAAATCTTTTCTCTTTAAATAAATCTGTCCCAGTTCAATGGCATTACCGGCTAACCCTATTTTATGTCCAATCTGTCTTTTCAATTCAAATCCCCTCACAAATTTTTCTATTGCACTGTCATCCCTGTGAATTGCCTTTTCTATCTGGCCATAGAACCGGTAACTATCTCCATCCGTAGTATCTAAGGGGATGAATTGCGATAAATAAATGGCAGAATCAATTTCATTCAATTTTAAATAAGCTTCCCCGGCCATCCAAAGTGCCCAGGGCATAAGAGCAGGTAGTGTTGTTTGCCCATTTTGCGGCATTGTTAAAGGATGCAGTTTAATGATCGTATGCAAATAATCAATGGTCCTTTCCGGTAAACCTGCATTCAGGAAAAGTCCTTCAAACTGGGTATTGGCAAAAACTATTAAGGAAGTGTCATTAGTTTGCAGCGCTGCATTGAGTGCCTGTGTACCAAAAAGGTATGCATCTTTGTAATTGCCTTTATCAAAATAATCATGCCCCTGCCAGATCATACACCGGACGGCACTCACAGAATCCCCCAACTGCAAAAAACAATTAATGGCCGATTCATAATAAACTATTGAAGTATCCAACTGTCCAATAAAGTGGGTGCCAAGGCCAATGATCTTGAAACAATACGCCAGGGTTTCCAGGTCATTGGATGCTTTCAAATAGGGCAATGCGCTCTTATAATCTGCTATAGCCTTATCAAAATTGATCAAAGCGAAATCCACTTTGATATCTCCCGATAAAAATAAAGCCAGGCCAATACCCCTGTTATAATTCAACTTTCGTGATAAGGCTTCGGCCTCAGTAACATATTTTTTAGCCATGTTCAGCAATGAATCTTTCTGACTTAATGGCCATACGAAAATGGAATCGTCAATCTCTTCTGCAATCTTATTGAGAAGGAACGGGCGAACAGTATCGGTAGCACCCGCCAATTTTTTCCTGAGACTGTCAATAGGGGGTGTTTGACTGTACATGATGATTGCCCCAAAAAGTAACAGAAAAAAAAGCATCATTCCCTTAAGTAGCCCGGATGTCATTTTTTGATACATCATACTGGCAATTGAATTATAAATTCTGTCCCTTCACCTTCTTTCGTTTCTACTTTTATTTCCCCGCCATGCGCTTTTACGATATCATATGCTAATGATAAACCCAAGCCTGTTCCCTGTCCTGTTGGTTTGGTGGTGAAGAAAGGCTGAAAAATTTTATAAACTATATTTTGCGAGATGCCATTACCATTGTCCTTTACATTTATTTCAATTGCACTATTCATTTTTTTTGTGCTGACAGTTACAGACGGTTCATATCCGCCGGGATTTTGTTTCTGTTTTTCTTTTATAGCATAAAAGGCATTGTTATATAAATTGAGCAGCATACGCCCGATTTCCTGGGGAATGATATTGATTTTTCCAATACTGCTGTCAAAATCTATGTTGATGGTTGTATTAAACGATTTATCCTTTGCCCTTAATCCATGATAAGCTAATCTTAAATATTCATCACATAATGCATTAATATCGGTGCTCTCTTTTAGCCGGCTGCTGGTTCTTGAATGTTGCAGCATGTTTTTCACAATTGCATCTGCCCGCTTGCCGTGGTGATTTATTTTTTCTGAATTGTCTTTAATACCATTCAAAATATTTTTGGCTTCGTCATAATTGCCTTTGCTGATTTCTTCAGCAGCTTCGTCAACCATTTCTGCATTCACTTCAGAAAAGTTATTNNACGAAGTTTAACGGGTTTTGAATTTCATGGGCAATGCCTGCGGTTAGTTCTCCGAGAGAAGCCATTTTTTCTGATTGGATGAGTTGCGTCTGGGTGGATTTTAGCTCAGTGTATGCTTTTTCGATTTTTATTTTTGCTTTTTTATTGCTCTTGTTATTCCGGATTAATAATATGGCAACAAGAAGTAATGTTATAATCCCAACCGTGAATAAATAAGCCTGCAGCCTGCTGTTGTGTTTTATTTGGCTCTCGATAATGCGTTGCTGTTTTATTTGTTCATTAAATGCAACTTCCTGTATATGCTTTTGTTTTTCTGTATTAAAAATACTGTCTCTTAGATTGTAGCTCAGTTCAAGGTATTTCAGTGAGCTATCTTTTTCTCCTTTCAGTTTATAAGTTCCATATAAGTTGCTTATTGCTTCAAGCAGGTTTTTTGTTTCAGATATTCCCGGCTTCCAGGATGCCTGCACTATCCGGGCATAATAAATAGAAGAATCAAAGCGGGCTGATTTTTTAAACAAAGTTGACATGCCGCTATAAATCTGTAAAGTATCATGTGCATTATCAGGCTGAACTTTTGCAAGAGCTGTGGCACGGCGATAGTTTTCAAGTGCCTGTACATAATCACCCTTGATCGTTTGAATGGTAGCCAATAAATAAATCGGGAACTCCCATGATGTGCCACTAAAGAGTTCGTTTTGATTCATTGATTTTTCAGCATATAGCAAAGCAGAATCAGGCTCATTTTTTAAAATATACGTTTGGCTGATCTCAGCAAGAAACAAAGGTGCCAGCCTGTGGCCCGGGAAAACAATAACTCCTTTTACATTATTTCTTTCAGCTATCTTTTCTCCTGAAAGTGCATGTTGCAAAGAACTATTATAATCCTCTGCGTCCCTGTAATTTCCCTGGAGTAATAAATGTGCTGAAGCGATGCCTGTGTTATCTTTTAATTGTTCGTAATCATTTAACGCATTTAATGCGTATTGAATGGATTGAATGGTGTTGGCATTTGAACTATACAAAGAGGAAATGATGAGCTTCCATTTGGCAACTCCGCTCTTATTATTTAAGTTTTCTTCTACCCTCAATCCTTCGAGTGCAAAGTTTATTATTGAATCAAGCGGCAGCGGTTCATTCATCAACGATGAAATTGCACTTACTTCAGCAGTATCTCCCCGGTGCTTGCTTATTATTTTCGGCAAACTATCTTTTATGTTTTGCTGAGAAATAAGATTGATGCCCGGTAATAATAACACTATGCAAAAAATGAATCTCATTGTTTTCCTGGTGCTTTTATAATTGAAGAATAAATGTAGTTCCTTCTCCTTCTTTGGTTTCCACTTTTATCTCCCCGCCATGCGCTTTTACGATATCATATGTCAGTGACAGTCCCAGCCCCGTTCCCTGCCCGGTTGGTTTGGTGGTGAAAAAAGGTTGAAATATTTTATCAATGATATTTTGCGGAATACCATTGCCGTTATCAGCCACTTTAATTTCAACACCACTGCCTTTTTGTTTTGTGCTTAATGAAACTGTTGGTTCATATTTTTCACCGCCCGGTTTCTTCTTCTTTTCATTCACCGCATAAAAGGCATTGGTAAGCAGGTTCATGATTACCCGACCGATATCCTGTGGAACGATGTTAATTTTCCCTGTCGTTTCATCAAAATCGGTTTTTAGTTTGGCATTGAAACTTTTATCTTTTGCACGAAGCCCATGGTAAGTAAGGCGGAGGTATTCATCACAAAGTGCATTTATGTCAGTTAATTCCTTTTGTTCGGTACTTGTGCGGGAGTGCTGCAGCATTCCTTTTACAAT
>JAFDYH010000115.1:41256-45578 GCA_018267535.1 Bacteroidota bacterium | reverse complement strand
TTTCTTTATTATCCGCAGCTATCCAGCCTGCCCGGTAGAAACTAACGCCATCGGTTGAACGCTCTATTGCATAGCCGGTAATATTGAATTCAGAAGATACATTCCATTCCAGTTCTATAGTTTTACCTTTTACATATCCCCTGATTTTTCCAAACTTAAACGGCAAAGACGTCCCTGCGGGGCTTAATGCTGCCCAGGCCGCCGCTGAATTAACGGCGGCCGTACTGAATCCCTGGCCATATGCCACTTTAAAAGCGTCAAGGGAAGCGGTGCCAGAGTTCGCTTCCTGGAAGAGCTCAAGGGATTGAGCGGGCGAATTAAACCCGCCATCAAAATTAAAATCCCAGAAATCAGCAATAGCCACCTGCGCCGAAGAAACAGACGGTTCAGCGGAAAGCCCAGGGTTCACCCAGAGGTACATCCTGTCATCATAATCATCGGAAGGCGTGCCATGAAATAAGTCATACTTTATTACAATAAGATAGGTAGTATTTAACTCATAATCTGCAGTGGCAAAAACTCCTTTTGAAAAGGCATCTTTACCGATACCAAATTTCACATGATGGTTATCGTTAGAAACGCTGGTATAAAAATTGGCAAACACACTGCCATTAACATTTCGCAGCGCAATACCCGGTCTCGCCTCCATGGCCGGGGGCAATCCGGCCGCAGCCGGTACCCTGATTAAAAAAGAAAGGTAAAAAGTGGCACTGTCTGCTGCCAGCTGGATAATACCATCAGTAAACATTTTATAAGGATCGTCCGGATATTTCCACGGGCCATCCTGATAGTCGCCCTTTCGGGCAACATTTATATAAGGCCCTCCACTGGTATACCCGGGGTATACCAACGGCGATCCATTGTCTACCTGCACAAAATCGGCGCCGTTATTGGTGAACAGGGTTTTCCATTCTCCCTGCCCCCCCGACGTGGAATTTAAATTGCCATTTATATATCCGGTAAAATTTTCATTGATTAATAATTTATTTACCTGTGCCCAGGAAGCACCGGTAAGCAGCAGCAATGCAATAAGAATACAGTTTCTTTTCATACCCGATAAACAATTAAAAAAATCCGGGCTTCAAAAGGAATGGAAAGGGAAATTCAGATGAAGATTGGAAATGGGTAAATCCATGAGGAATTAAACAAATATATACCCTGTTTATCGGAGATGCAAGTACCCGCAGAAAATAAACTGTTTCTTTTATTGGCGGAGCCGGCAGCATCGATGGTAAACAAAAAGAGGGCTATGGATGGCCCTCTTTTGCTTTCATAAAAATAACCCTTTAGTGAATCAAGAACTGTTTTACCTGCCCTATGCCCGCACCGGTCAACCGAATAGTATAAATGCCCGCTTTTAATAATGGAGGCAACTCTATAGCCTGGTTTATGGTTCCACCCGCATGCGTAAATTGTTTTTTATACAGTTGTTGTCCGCCGATAGTATATAGTTCAATTTGATAATCACCTTTCTTAAAGCCGCTGGCCTGTATGGACAAATGATTACCGGATACAGGATTGGGATAGAGAGTAATTCCTGCAGGTAATTCCCCAGTGTTCACTTTTACAATAGAGCTGAACGATGACTTACCATCAATGTCCAGATTCCTTACCCGGTAGTAATTAATACCGGAAGCAGGGGCGGCATCAAACCAGCTATAATATAATTTTCCATCCTGACCTTTCGCGTTTATACTGCCAATAGTCATGAAGCTGGTACCATCAGTAGATCTTTCAATCTTGTATTCTGCGACACCAGTTTCTGAATAAACCTCCCAATCTACCTGTACCCCTTTATTTTCCGGGTAGGCTTTAATGTCTCCAAATTTAACCGGTAACGGTGCCCCAACAGGATTTAAAGCAGCCCAGGCTGCTGCACTATTTACAGCAGTAGTACTTCCCTTTCCATAGGCGGCCCGGATAGCATCTAAAGAAGCCGTGGCGGAATTGAGGTCCTGGAATAACTGAATAGAGTTAACAGACCCCAAAAAACCACCGTCATTACCACTGGTAATTGAAACATTTGCTGAGGCAGTTGAAGGCTCTGTTGATATAACCGGGTTTACCCACATATACATCCGGTCATTGCTGCTACCCGATGTAACGATATCGTATCGCATTACAATGAGATAGGTCGTGTTAAAGCTAAAGTTGGTGCCGGCATAACTTCCATTGCCTCCGTCTTTTGAAATACCAAATTTCAAGTCATTGCCGCTGTTTGCATCGGCTATATAAAAATAAGCGAGGTTAATACCACTGGTCGTTTGTAATGCCAGTTCGGGGCTTGCAGAGCTTGTATTTCTGACGCCTGCTGATGAAGGTACCCGCACAACAAATGACGTATAAAAAGTGGTTGCTGCATTTACCGGAACGTTGGTATTACCAATGAAATTTTTCGCCGGGTCATCGGGAAAATGAAAGAATGGCCATGTGAGGTTTGAATAGTCGTCCTTCGCTGTAAGGTTGATATACTGTGAGCCGCTGGTATAGCCGGGATAGAACAAAGGGCTGCTGCTTGCAACCTGCACAAAATCTGAACTTGCTAATGAAGAAGCCGTCCAGGGATAACTGCCTCCCTGTCCATTTAAATTACCGGCTGAATAACCACTGAAGTTTTCATTGATCAGCAGCTGGCTCGTTTGCGCATATACTTTTGCGATAGATACAAGAACCAGAAAAGAAAGTAAAAACCTTTTCATACACGAATCTTTAGTTTAATAACAGGGTTAAAGAAACTGGTTCAGCGCAGGCATGGAATGTGGAAATTCAACGGGAGTTGGATTGCTGGTCACACTCTATTTAGATAAGTCCTTGTTTAATCAGGCACCTGAACGACTATAAATAAAATAAGGATTTGGGCACGGATTTCAGAAGAAGATTGGAGAGATATTATTTTGCAATAATGAAGCAAATATATATACCGTTTCCAAAAAATGCAAGCAATTTCCGGAAAAACTTACCCTGTACCGATCCTGGCTCGGTTCACAGCTTATTTTCAATAAAATACATGTATATAACATCGTACCTGCTGTAATCTTTAGTTACCTGCTTCCTGATTCTATGCCTTACAGAAAGGAAACAATGCCAGGGACCGCCGGCATTATTTTATTTTCAGAAACAACAAACGAACCCCAATGTACCAACGACAGAACAACATTGTTATCATCAATTGCAGGAAGAGCCAATGAATAATTGGCCTAAAGAAAAACAGCGGTTCTGCTCTCTTTCACTTTTTTTAAACCTGCCGGCGTACCTGCATAAACAATAGTACCACCACCATCCCCTGCTTCAGGGCCTAACTCAATTACCCAATCAGCACAGCGAATCACATCTGTATTATGCTCAACGACTATAATGGAATGTCCCTGCTCTATTAATGCATTGAAGGATGCCAGCAATTTTTTTATATCATGAAAATGGAGCCCTGTTGTTGGTTCATCGAAGATGAAGAGAATCTTATCCGCATTTTTCCCCTTGCCCAGGAATGAAGCGAGTTTTACACGCTGTGCTTCCCCTCCGGAAAGAGTATCGGATGATTGTCCCAGTTTCACATAACCTAATCCAACATCACTCAAAGGCTGTATAGCTTTTACAATATTTTTTTCTTCTTTAAAAAACTCTATTGCTTCATCCACACTTAACTCCAGTATATCGTAAATACTCTTCTCCTTATACTTTACTTCGAGTACCTCCTCTTTAAATTTTTTTCCACCACATACTTCACAGGTAAGGTGTACATCAGCGAGAAATTGCATTTCCACTATCTGCTCTCCCTCTCCTTTACAGGTATCGCAACGACCACCATCCACATTAAATGAAAAATGTTTAGGCTGAAAACCACGCATCTTGCTCAGCGGTTGTTTTGCAAACAAATCACGGATATCGTCATACGCTTTTATGTACGTAACCGGGTTACTGCGGCTTGATTTACCGATTGGGTTCTGATCTACCATTTCTATTTGGGCAATACTATCCACATCGCCAGTAATCGCTTTATGAAAACCAATTTTATCCGCTATCTCTCCTTTTATTTTTTTTAATGCAGGATATAGAATCTGTTTTACCAATGTTGTTTTACCACTTCCGCTAACTCCACTCACTACACATAAAACATTCAGCGGAAATTCGGCAGTAATATCTTTTAAATTATGCTGCCTTGCTCCTTCTATTTTAAGAGACCGGTTCCATTTACGAACTGATTTTGGCGGTTCAATCTTAAAATCACCGCTAAGGTATTTACCGGTAAGGCTTAAACTATCATTAATGATATCGTCATAATTTCCAGCAGCTACCACTTCACCACCAAGATGAGATGCCAATGG
>JAFDYH010000115.1:41007-41208 GCA_018267535.1 Bacteroidota bacterium | reverse complement strand
TGCAAGCCAATGGATGGCTCGTCGAGTATGTATAATGAATTGGTGAGATTGCTGCCTAAACTTCTTGTCAGCTGAATACGCTGGCTTTCACCACCACTCAAGGTATTTGCAAGGCGGTTTATAGTCAGATAACCAAGTCCTACGTTTAATAAAATCGAAAGCCGGTGATTGATTTCAATAAGTATGCGTTTTGCAACTTCC
>JAFDYH010000115.1:25199-40838 GCA_018267535.1 Bacteroidota bacterium | reverse complement strand
ACTTCTTTAAAGAATGCGTCAATACCCAATGCATGCTCATTTCCTTTCCATAAAATGTCATACTGCTTATCTGTAAGGTCTGCAATGGGTTTATGCACAGGGAAATTAAATTTCTTCGCCCCCTTAATAAATTGTTCACGCCACCATCCCAGCTTTTCTCCTTTCCAGGGGGCAACAGCTCCATCATAAACGCTTAATCTTCTATCGGGAATCACCAATTCGCTATCTATACCCAACACCTGAGAGAAACCTTCGCAGGTAGGACAGGCTCCATAAGGATTATTAAAAGAGAATAAATTCGGAACCGGCTCTTCGAATTGAATACCGTCCAGTTCAAAACGGTTGTTAAAATGCAGAAGTAAGTCGTGAGCCTTCTTACTGCGAAGAAGTGATCCCTTTTCATTTTTTTTAAAGGATTCTTCACCCCCGGCCGACGACTCCGGGCTATTGACTTGTACATATACATCTCCTTCTCCTTCGTAGAAAGCAGTACCAACCGAATCACTTAACCGATGAATATCATCTTCATCAAAATCTTTAACCACGATACGGTCCACCAGTATATATGTATTCTGCGGCAGTTTTGCTTTCAGCTCTTTATCATTCAATTCAAGAAGCTCTTCAATACGTAAGGCTTCTAAAGCCCCTCCTTCGGAGGGATGGGGGGAGGCTATCCTTGAAAACCCCTTTTGCACCAATATGTTTAGTTCTTCTCTTAAATCCCGGTTTTTATGTTGCTTGAATAAAGCAAGAATAAAAACCCTGTCACCCTCTTTCAATGCCTGTATTGCTTTTACTACATCAGTAACATCATCTTTCTTTACTTCCTGGCCGGAAACGGGTGAAATTGTTTTGCCAATGCGGGCAAACAAAAGGCGTAAGTAATCATATACCTCCGTCATACTGCCTACTGTACTTCGCGGGGTTCTGGTAATTACTTTTTGTTCAATGGCAATGGCGGGGCACAATCCTTTTATATAATCCACATCCGGTTTATTCATCCGGTTTAAGAATTGACGCGCATAAGCACTTAGGCTTTCCGCGTACCTTCTCTGCCCTTCTGCATATAAAGTGTCTATCGTTAGTGAAGATTTCCCGGAACCCGATACCCCGGTTACAACAACTAATTTGTTACGGGGTATTTTAACATCAATATTTTTCAGATTATGTACCCTCGCACCTTTTATATAAACCGAATCTGCGGTTTTTACGGTCGGTAATCCTACGGATTTTTCCTCTTTTATTAACTTTTCCATTTTCCTTATTATCAAAGGTAAACCCTTATTGGGCGCAAATTTCAACAATATCCTTAACAGTTTTTTAAGTCTGGATAACCGGGATGGGGGCAATAAATATTTGCGTGATTCAGAAAAAGGCCTATTTTTAATTTCTAAACCAAAAAATTAAACCTCGAAAATTTGACCCGCCTATAAGTACAACCTCTACTTAAAACAAGACAAATCCAATAATAAGAACCAAAACCAATATCTGAGAACACCTAAACCTTTAAGGAGTTTATGAAAACCTTTGCTAAAAAAACAGACAACGAGTTGATCAATCTCTTCGGAGAAGGAAATTTTGATGCCTTAGAAGCCCTTGTGCTCAGGCATAAAGACAAATTGTACACATCCATCCTCTTCCTGGTTAAAGACAAATATCTGGCCGAAGACATCTTCCAGGATGTTTTTATTCGGATTATTGACACTTTAAGAGGTGGTCGCTACACCGAAGAAGGAAAATTTTTGCCCTGGGCTATGCGTATTGCGCATAATCTTTGCGTAGACCATTTCCGTAAAGTAAAACGTACCCCAACCATCAAAACCGGTGACAACAAAGACATTTTTGAAGTATTGAACTTCACAGAAGATGGTGTTGATACCCGGATGATGAAAAGGCAAAGCCATGATCGTGTACGGGAAATGCTGGACCGCCTTCCGGAAGATCAGCGGGAAGTTATCATTCTGCGGCATTATGCAGACATGAGTTTTAAAGAAATTGCATCCATGACCAATTGCAGCATTAATACTGCACTGGGCCGCATGCGTTATGGTTTAATCAACCTGCGCAAAATGATGGTGCAAAAACAAATTGCTCTTTAGTAAAATAATTTTTTAAAAACTTGTCATTCTGTATCTCCTTCGGAGATTCTGAATTCAGATATATAAAATATCCGTTTTCCCGGTACCGCCGGCTGATACAGAGTGACGACTAATTGAAAAACCCCGGACATTGAGTTCGGGGTTTTTTTATTGTCTGAACCTGGACTTATTGGATAACCAGGAAAAACTTTTACGGCAGCCGGGTATATCTTATTTTTTACTCCTTCGGTAAGTTTCAAGGCCGCATTGCAGCCATTGGGAAAATTCTTTGGGATCAGGCGTATAATACTTGGTCTTTGTGAGTGCCACCTGGTCTGCATTGATAATGGCATATTGTGGTTGAGAAGTAGCACCAAAATTTTCTGTTTGAAAGGTTGCCCACTTATCTCCTACCGTAACGATTTCTTTTTCTTTACCAGCCGATGTTTTTACAATAGCCTGTTCCGTTAAGGGAAGATTCTTTCTTTCATCAACATATAATGAAACCACAATGAATTCTTTTTTCATCAGGCTGTCTACATCAGGGTCTGTCCATACACTTTCTTCCATTTTACGGCAATTAACACAAGCCCATCCTGTAAAATCAATCAATACAGGCTTATCTTCTTTTTTCGCTTTCTCCAATGCTTCCGAATAATTATTTTCCAAAGGCTTGAAACCTTTTTTGCAGTTCACGGGGTTATCATATAAACTATAACAAAGCGGCGGCGGAAAGCCACTGATCAGTTTCAGATTGGCAAATTTTGTATTTGTAACCCCAGGTATCAAATAAACCGTAAGCACCCCGAATAAAACAATAAAAGCAATACGTGTAAATGAATATCTTTTTACCGGTGAACTGTGACCGATTTTTAAAACCCCGAAAAGATATAAAGTCGTTAAAAGACCAATACTCACCCACAGTCCGATAAAAATTTCTCTTTTCAGAAATCCCCATTGTTTTACCAGGTCTGCATTGGATAAAAACTTCACTGCTAATGCCAATTCAACAAAACCCAGCACAACTTTTACATCCGTCATCCATCCGCCGGATTTGGGTAAAGAATGTAACCAGTGCGGGAACATCGCAAAGAGCGCAAAAGGTAATCCTAATGCCAAACCAAAACCGGCTGCACCAACTGTTAAGGGCCATGCTCCCTGGTCGGCAACGCCCACCAACAAAGTGCCGAGAATAGGGCCGGTGCAGGAAAAAGAAACAATGGCAAGAGTTGCTGCCATAAAAAAAATACCGCCAATATTGCCAAGCCCGGATTTTGAATCCATTTTATTTGCAATGCCGGAAGGCAGGCCTATTTCATACAAACCAAAAAAAGACAAAGCAAATAAAATAAAAATGGCAAAGAATATGAGGTTCAGCCAAACATTGGTTGAAATATTATTAAATATCTCGGGGCTGATCGCTTTATCAGCAACATGAAACGGAACTGTAATGAGAATATAAATAAGAAAAATAAACAAACCATATAGTATCGCATTTGTTATCCCTTTAGAGTTGCTCTGCGATTTTTTTGTAAAAAAAGTAACCGTAACAGGTATCATCGGGAATACACAGGGTGTCAGCAGTGCAATTAATCCACCAAGAAAGCCCAATAAAAAAACAGTCAATAAACTTTTATGCGCAGTATCTTCATCACCACAATTACTTACTGGCTTCTTAATATCAATAGTGGCTACTTTAATTTGTGTTGAAGATTCAATCCCGCCCTCCAATGCAACCGAAAATGAAAAAGCTGCAGAGGGATAAAATTCCTCCCCTTTTCCATAGGTATAATTTAATGTGCCCCGCAGCAATGCAGGCGCCCTGCCCTGTATATGAATAAATGCTTTCCATTCTGCAGCCTGTTCGTATACCTGTACTTTAGTGTTTTCGAAAATAGTACTGGTGATTGTTTTTGCTCCCCCTGATTCTGCAAACTTTCCTTCCTGGCTAATGCTGGAATCGGCAAAAATCAATTCTGCCATTTTTACATCACTGAGCACCTGGTTAGGTGCATATAATTGCCAGCCATTATTACCTGTGGTTGTAAAATCAATTTCGTAATTGCCATCGCTTATTTTCTTAGCCTCGGCTTTCCAGCTATATGGAGATGTTGTTGCACTATCCTGTGAGAAAACAAATGAGGTGAAGAAAAGAAAAAACAGAATTATAAAACCAGGCTTTCTCACAAGAATAGTTTTGAAATTATTATAAAAATAAACGGGCCATTATCCATGTACCCGTCGTTTTACTTTTAATAGAATATTTTATAAATTAAATAATCGGGATATTGAAATTCACTTTTTTGGGTGGCAGGCATTTTTTATCATCACAGGTTTGAAATTGAACGACTCCGGCAATATTTGTTTTCGCCTTTGCTTTCAACTTTATCACCTGTACAAAGTCAACAGAGCCTGCATATTGATGAGCGGATATACCGAGCTTTTCATCATGAAATTTTTCCATCTTGCCCATCTCTTTTATTTTGCCCTCGGGCGCCAGCAATGGGTTTGAATTAAATACAAATGTCGTAGGATTAACTACTGCATCAGAAGGTTGTACCTGTGAATATAAGTGCCAGCCCTGTTGTACAGTAGCCGTTAAATGGATTTCGTATTTCTTATCGGCAATTTTTTTTGCACTGAAATTCCAGCTGACCGGGTTTTGGGCCTTTAAAAAAAGGGCACCAAGAGATAAAACGGTAAAAAAGAAAAATTTCTTCATTGAAATAATATTTATCATTTAAAAGCAAAAATCCTGCTTTAAGATTGTTCCAGCTTGTTAAAATATATAAACAAAAGTAAAATTACAAACAGAGTGATGAATTGTTTGCCCGGAGGTGACAAATTTTCACTAATTATCGGAAAGAATTGATGCTTAATGCACCAATTGTTCCTGCATCAAAAGGGTGCGGATAATTTCGCGGCCATCCGTATTGCCCAATACATCGGAACAGGCCCTTTCCGGGTGAGGCATCATACCAAAAACATTGCGGGTAGCATTGCATATACCAGCAATATTCCGCATGGCCCCATTCGGGTTTCCTTCGTCGTTTATAGTTCCAAACTCATCGCAGTAACGATAAATGACCTGGCCATTTTTCTCCAATTCATCTAGTTTTTTCTCATCCGCATAGTAACGGCCTTCCCCATGAGCAATAGGGATTTTGTAAACTTTATTCGTATGATCGGTGAGATAAACATTTTTACAAATGAACTGCTGATTCTTGTTTCTTAACACAGCCCCGGGCAACAAGTGAGATTCACATAAAATCTGGAAGCCATTACACACACCAAATACTTTTCCGCCTTTGCCTGCAAATTCAATTACACTTTGCATCATTGGGCTGAAACGGGCAATAGCGCCACAGCGAAGGTAATCGCCATAGGAAAAACCACCCGGAAGAATGATACAGTCTTCGGTAGTGAAACGGCTGAGGTCTTTATCTTTATGCCAGAGCATCGTTACATCCTGCCCAAGGTCATAAGCAAGAGCATCATACATATCCCGGTCGCAATTAGAGCCTGGAAAAACTACAACGCCAAATTTCATATTAATAGTTTAGAAATTGTTGTGCAAATTTAAATCATCTGCTGCTAGTATCAGGCTGAATTCATAACAAATAATCCCCGTTTACCATGGAGTTACTTTAACCTGGAACACAACGATAAATGCGACTATTATCCAAAATAATAATAAGGGAATAAATTTACGGGGTGGATATAGAAATGAGCAGGCATGAAAAGCGGCCAGGGGCACAGCGGCAATTACCCAGTTTTCAAAAGATTGGCCTGCATTTAAAAAGGGAACCAAAACAGCAGCCAGGAGATATAATAAGATCAGGCTCCACCCCTTTCTTACCTGTATCAACATGCGGCGGAGATTATCCTGAACATAATAGGCTCCTAAAATAAAAGGAATACATAAAAGCAGGGAACCGGCCGCAATCCAACCTGACTGTTGAAAACGGGGCAGGCTGATATTAACATAAGGAATGATATTCTGCAAACTCAACTGGTCGGTAAGAAAAAGATATACGGGATAGAAATAATACGGGGCCGTCATTCCCAGTATACACAATAGCCATTCATTGATGCGAAACGGCCGCATGAGCATAAGGCCAAAAATAGCCCATATCATAAAAACAACTGTCGGAAAGAAAATAAAAGATGCTATACCGATGCCTAAACCTACATTAAAAATGGTGCCCTTTGCGTGTTGTATGTTTTGGGTTTTAAACAAACCCGCCAGGACAAAAACCAGGATACTGTTTACCAATAAAGGAGCCGAAAAATTATTCCATCCAGGTATCAATGAAGTAACCAACAGGTAAGACATCGCTGGCAAAAAAGTTTGCCGTTGCATCATACGGTTATCGTTAATAACCTTATTCAGCGACACTGCCTGCATAAATAAAAGAAGATACGCAATACACGGGTATATAAACGGACTGCTTTTACCAGCCCCTTCAAGGAAATGTAAAATGCCGCGGAATAACGGACCTTCTTTCGGGTCAAATACGGGTACGCGGGGATGAAAAAAAACCGGAAGTTTTAATAGTATCCCGAAGATAAATAGAACAAAAATGTTGCCTGGTGTCTTTTGTTTAAATACGCCAATCACAGGTTTTGGATACTCCGTTTACGGTTGGTTATAATCAAGTTTTGCAAAGCAAATATAGTTACGATAAATACATGGAATAATAACCTGTTTTGAACTCACCTGCTTTCCATATTTTGGCATAAACTCATAGCCCTTTTCCAGGTTTTTTAAGGTGGGATTACGGTTAATTTGTCCGTCGGGTGCAATGCTGTAATCATTCAGCATAAGCATTCTCTTTTCCTGCTGATTAAAGAGAAAATGCAGTTGCCCCCCCGTATTCATCAATTGATAAGAAACCCTGAAATCGCCATCATCATCGTATTGATCTTTTGCTAAAACATTGCTCCATTCCAGTTGCCCATCCTTGCTAAACGACAGTATCACCACATTATCTGCATGAGAGCGGGTATTCTGGTTTTGGTTCCTGAAATAGTTTGAGCGCCACCATAAATTACTGTAATAGGGAGAGTAGTAATAGTAATCATATGGTGACATAAATGGGCTACCATACATATAATCCCAACGGTTCCAGGTATTGTAACGGGAAGTAGTATAGAACGATTCACTTCCGATTATAAAGCC
The DNA here is from genome assembly GCA_018267535.1 of Bacteroidota bacterium. Classification (GTDB taxonomy): domain Bacteria; phylum Bacteroidota; class Bacteroidia; order Chitinophagales; family Chitinophagaceae; genus JAFDYH01. Next base: position 33,578 of record JAFDYH010000115.1, on the reverse strand, counting down.
GCCATCTCTTTTTATTATCACATTCCGGATAAAATAATCGTTAAACGCCGTTTTCAGACTGGCTTCACCCCGGGCTTCACGCCGAAGTTCGTCGTTGAATACAAGTACATTTTCGAGTACAGGTTGAGAAACCGTCTTATCCCACACATAAAAATAAAAACCATCTACATTCCCCCTTCTTTGCTTATAATAAAATGAAGTAAGAAAATAGCGCTTATTATTGTTATCGATCTTGATATGAATTTCATCGAGCAGAATCTTATCGCCCAGTTTTAATTCATTGGCAATTAGAGAATCGGAATCCGCCTTCTTTATCATCATAGCAGCTTTCACGATATTGTCGCTGTTTAACCGGCTGTATTTCGCAAATACCAGGTTGCCATCATTATCGACAAAAAACTCGTCCAGGTAATCATTGCGATCATCCATAGGAATGCCATTCACGTTTTTTCTTTGTAATTCCAGTTTGTCATTAAACAATAAAGTTGTCAGCACATAATTCTGCCTGTTTTTACTGTTTATCTTGAAGATGGATATTTTGCTTTTATCCTCGCTGGAGATGGCCGAATAAATTTTATTATTGGCTGCAAAACCGATATGAGAAGAATCCAGTTCTACGGGCTCCGATATTCTTTTCCCGCTTCCATCTACTTTTACAGACATACAATACACAACGTTCTTCCGCTGGTATTGATAAACCACATAACTAAAATCGGTATAGGGAAAGAAATCAACATTAATCAGGCGGTCATCAGGGATATAATCCATTTCCACTTTCCCCACTTGTTTCATCTCATTATCATAAAGGCAGATAAAATCCCTGTTTCGCGGGTTTTTATAAATTAGAAAGTTGTTACCGAATTTGCCGATAATTTCAAAATTCATGCGGCGGCTGTCATCTCTTTCCGGCTCTGAATAAACAATTTTCTGGGCAACCGCTGCCGTACCTGTAACAAAAAGTAAAATAAGGCTAAAGCATATCGTACAACGATTCAACATAGTTCACTGATTTTTCGCAGATTAAAGTTACAGGTTGAGTCTCAAAAACGATGTAAAAATTTAGCTAATATAGCAGCAACATGACAATAAGAATAAAGCTTTGAAAATAAGCTGCCCATTGATTGAAAATGCAATGACAACCATGCAGGAACACCTGTAGAATGATATTTCTTGGAAATTAATTTTTGCATATACCTTTGCAACCACTTCCCGACAGAGTCAATCTGTACCAGAAGCCAAACACAAGCAGAGCAAAGTGAAAATACCGACCAATAGAGTCACAGCCGCAGGATTAATTATTGCACTGGGAATTATTTACGGAGACATAGGTACCTCGCCTTTATATGTGATGAATGAAATCACCACGGGGAAAGTAATTAGTGAAGAACTGATCCTGGGCAGTTTGTCCTGCATTATATGGACACTTACACTTCAGACTACGGTAAAGTATGTGATATTAACACTACAGGCCGATAACCGCGGTGAAGGTGGCATATTTTCTCTCTATGCCCTTGTCAGGAGGCAAAAAAGATGGTTGGTAATTCCGGCTATGATAGGTGGCGCTTCGTTGATTGCCGATGGCATGATTACACCACCGATCTCCGTTACTTCAGCCGTAGAAGGATTGAAACAAATCCCTATTTTCCATGATATAACGACATGGGATATTGTTTATATCGTCATTGGGATCTTAACTATTTTATTCTTCCTGCAGCAATTTGGCACAGCATCCATTGGTAAGCTTTTTGGGCCGATTATGACCCTTTGGTTCCTGATGCTGGCGGTACTGGGGACATCGCATCTTTTTGATGACCTGGAAATCTTTAAAGCATTCAGCCCGCATTATGCCATTAACCTGCTTACAAGGTACCCTAGTGGTTTCTGGCTTCTGGGCGCCGTTTTCCTTTGTACTACAGGTGCCGAAGCCCTGTATTCTGATCTTGGTCACTGTGGCAGGGGTAATATCCGCATCTCGTGGATCTTTGTCAAAACATGCCTTATACTTTGTTACCTGGGGCAAGGCGCATGGCTGCTGCACAGCCATTCGGGGCAAATGATAACACCCGATATGATTTCAGCCGGCTTTCATACCTTCTATGGCATTATGCCGGACTGGTTCAAGATTTTTGGTATTATTATCGCGACAACCGCCGCGGTTATTGCAAGCCAGGCATTGATCAGTGGTTCGTTTACACTTGTAAGCGAAGCGATGCGTTTAAATCTCTGGCCAAAATTAAAAATCAGCTATCCAACAGAAGAAAGGGGGCAATTATATGTACCAGGAATAAACTTTTTATTATTCTTTGGTTGTGTAGGTATCGTTTTATATTTCCGCGAATCATCTAAAATGGGTGCGGCCTATGGCCTCGCTATTACATTATGCATGATTGCCACTTCTATTCTTTTTGCAAACTATTTAATTTCAAAAAGGACAAGGGCCTTATGGATTTATTTGTATCTCGCTGTTTATTTTTCTATTGAATTCAGTTTCCTTTTTGCCAATCTGGATAAATTCAAACATGGTGGTTATGTAACATTGATTGTTGGTGGCGCCTTATTCGGTATTATGTATGTATGGTACCGCTCCCGCAAAATCAAAAACCGCTACGTGGAGTTTGTACGGCTTGAACATTATATTCCCAAAATTCAGGAGTTAAGCGCCGACCGTGGGGTAGCAAAATATGCCACCCACCTCGTTTATTTGACAAGTGCCAATAACCCGAAGGAAATCGAACATAAAATCATTTATTCTATCCTGAATAAAAAACCCAAACGGGCGGATATTTATTGGTTCGTGCATGTGGATACCATGGACGATCCATATACCTGCGAATACAAAGTAGACCATATCATCCCCAACGATATTATCCGGGTTGAATTCAGGCTTGGGTTCAGAACAGAACCACGCATCAACCTTATGTTCCGCAAGGTGGTAGAAGACCTTGTTCAAAACATGGAAGTAAATATTACCAGCCGGTACGAAAGCCTAGCCAGCAATAATACCGTTGGCGACTTTCAGTTTATGGTAATGGAAAAATACCTTAGCCAGGATAATGAATTGCCTTTCTTCGAAAGAGTAATCATGAAACTTTATTTCTGGATAAAAGAAATAAGCCTTTCCGAAGAACGTGGCTTTGGCCTCGACGCAGCGAATGTAACCGTAGAAAAATTCCCCTTAATTGTAACACCTGTTACAAATATGAAACTGAAACGGGTTGAAGACTGAGCCAGCCAGGGATTCGATAGCTATCGGAGCCTCCGGGAACTTTTGAAATTCCTGTTATAAGAACCATTAACTTAGGATTTCAAAATCTTATTTTTTAATTGCCTTCATTCATCTGGTATACTGTTGCCGGGATAGTTGCCCTTACAATCCTGGTCTATTTCCTTCAGGAAAAATTTATTTTCAAACCTGAAAAACTCAGGCAGGATTTTACATTCAAATATGATATCCCGTTTAAAGAGTTATTTTTTGATATAGCCAAAGGCGTTAGATTAAATGGCCTTCATTTTTATCGCCAGCAGCCCAAAGGCCTCATCCTTTATTTTCACGGCAATACAAGAAGTATAAAAGGGTGGGCGAAATATGCCCGTGATTTTTACCGCTATGATTATGATGTGGTACTTGTCGATTATCGAGGCTTTGGAAAAAGCACCGGAGAAAAAAATGAAAAAGATATGCTGAGCGATATGCAGTTTGTATACGATACATTACTTGTACAGTATCCGGAACATCATATCATTGTTTATGGGCGGAGTATCGGCAGCGGCTTTGCCTGTAAAATTGCGGCGGATAACAAGCCCCGCTACCTCATTTTAGATTCTCCCTATTATAATTTCCGGAAAGTAGTGGAACGTTTTTTACCAATACTACCCGTGAAATATGTATTGCGTTATCACCTCCGGACTGATAAATGGATACGAAGGGTAAATTGCCATACTTATATTATTCATGGCACAAAGGATTGGCTCATTCCGATTAAACATAGCGTAGCGCTCCAGGAAATTAATCCCAATAAAATAACATTGATAAGGATACAGGGTGGCGGACACAATAACCTTCCCTCCTTTCCGGAGTACCATAATTTCATCAGAGATATTCTCAAATATTAACGTTACTTAACAAACCTGTTAAGGATTGTCTAATTCAGTCTGCAAGCATTAACATTTACCTCTTTCATTCGTCAGACGGAAAACGGAGGTATTTATGAAAGGAAAATTTTACTCTTTGATCGTCTTACTCGCTCTAGGTTCTGTATTGCTGGACTCCTGCAAATCAGCCAGTAAATTATATAAGCAGGGAAACTATGATGAAGCAGTAAATGTAGCCGTAAAAAAATTACAGAAGAAGCCCAACGATGAGGGAATGAAATCGTTGATCATAAGCGCTTATCAATACGCCGTAAACGATCATGAAAGCAGGATTAAAAACTATTTGCAAAGCAACAGCGACCTGAAATATGAATGGACATATAACGAATATGACAACCTGCAAAATTTATACAATGCAATTTACAATGCGCCTCAGGTATACGAACTGGTTCACCCTGTTGATTACTCATCATATGTTACCACTTATCGGGAAAAAGCTGGTGATGCACATGTAAACCGCGGCATAAGCTGGATGAAACAAAATGATAAGCAAGGCTATAAAACTGCTTACAGGGAATTTCAATCCGCAATGGCTTTCAAACCAGGCGATATTAAAATACAGCAATTATTGGATAAAGCTTATGATGGCGCCGTAACACGGGTAGTAATTACTTCACTTGATAACAATGGCTTTCAGTTTAGTTCCTATGAACCGGCAGCGCAAGCCAATGCAGATGCATTGATCCGTAACCTAGGTTATAATTCAGGGAATGAATTCGTGAAGTTCTATTCTGCTATGGAAGCAAGAAGCCAGGCTATCGAACCCGACCTGGTGATTGAACTCCGGTTGGATAATATTTTTATAAGCCCCGTGCAGGAAAACCGTTCGATAAAAGAAGTAAGTAAAGAAGTGGTAGTAAAAGAAATTGTTTATAAGCCCGATTCAGTAGTAAAACAATACGCCAAAGTAAAGGCAAGGATTACAACCATCAGCAGGGCAATACATGCGGATGGCAGTTTGTCTGTTACGGTCCGCGATAGTAAAGGCGGCTGGTTGTGGGCAGATATGATAAAAGGCAACAGTTCCTGGTGCTCGGATTTTACCACTTACACGGGCGATGCCGGAGCATTAAGTGAAGAAGATAAACATTTAATTAACAGAAGGCCGGACAACATTCCAAATGACCTAAGCATTATAAATAGCGTAAAGCAGGATATTTATAATAACACTCTTTACCGGATAAAAGACTATTATAGCCGTTACTAATGTAATGAAAGACACATAAAAGGGCCATGAATTTTATCATGCCCCTTTTTATTTTATAGCGCCGCCAACTATTCCTTCAACTATCTTTGAGTTTTATTCTATGCTGTCTTTCCGAAAAAAGAAATGGAAAAAATGGTTGACGATCATTGTCACTCTCTATGTCCTTGGAGGAATTGCAATTTATTTTTTGCAGGATTACGTTTTATTTCATCCTTTACCTATGAGAAAGAGTGAAAAATTTAGTTTTACACAACCCCATAAGGAATTCAATATCCCGATCAACAGAGGCTCGAACCTGAACATAATCCAGTTTACTACACCAGATTCATTACCAAAAGGTGTTGTGCTCTATTTTCATGGTAATAAAAATAACATATCCTGGTATGCCCGGTATGCCCCTTATTTTACAAAGCACAGCTATGAAGTGTGGATGATGGATTATCCTGGCTATGGGAAAAGCACCGGCGACTTCAATGAACAAACTTTATATGACTGGGCAGAACAAGTATATAAGTTTGCAAGAAGTCGCTTTGGAGCCGATAGCATTGTTATTTATGGCAAGTCTCTCGGTACCTGTATCGCCACCCAATTAGCTTCTACTAAAAACTGCAAACGGCTGATATTAGAAACCCCATATTACAGCATCACTTCAGTCGCACGCCGGTATCTATTCATGTATCCCGTAGACTGGTTGTTCAGATATAAATTAACAGAGGGAGAGTTTTTGAAAAGAGTAGAAGTACCGGTTACGCTGTTTCACGGTACTGATGACGGTATTATCCCTTACAGCAACGCCTCGAGATTAAAAGAATTCATGAAAAACAAGGATGAGTTTGTCAGCATTGAAGGAGGAAGCCATAATGACCTTTATAATTTCCCGCTAACAATAAAAAAACTGGATTCCTTGTTGCGCTAAAAACTTTCTAAACAACAGGCCTGATGTATACAACCTCCTTTATTCTTCCAAAACAACTTTATTCTTTCCGACTTTTAATTTACATCCTGCCCCAACCTTCAATGCGTAGTTATTTGTTTGATGACCTACAGGAAAATTGAAGCATACCGGATAGTCATATTCTTTTATCTTATCGTAAATCAGGTCATAAACATCTTGTCCAAACTTCAAGGTTGTATCCTGCATATCTGTAAAACCACCGACTATTAATCCTGCAAGGTTTTCCAGCTTACCTGCCCTCTTTAATTGCAGTAGCATCCGGTCTATCTTATAGTAATACTCGCCTATGTCTTCAATAAATAAAATACGGCCTTTTGTTTTTGATTCGGAAGAACTTCCTATCAAATGAGTAAGCATAGAAAGGTTACCACCTGTCAGTTCACCAATTGCTTCTCCTTTCCTGTTCAGTTCATGCGTATCGATTGTATACTTTATCTTTTTTCCTTCTAATGCATCTTTCAGGGATAGCACATACTCGTTTTTATAACCTTCATCATTAAACGCTGCAGCCATGGGCGCATGCAGGGAAGTAATTTTATAATTGCGATAGATATGAGAAAGCAGGACAGTAACATCGCTATACCCAATCACCCACTTCGGGTTTTCTCTAAACCGTTTAAAATTCAACTGATCAATAATACGGCTGGTGCCATAGCCACCCCTTGCACATAGTATGGCTTTCACTGTATCATCATCGAGCATTTGCTGAAAATCGGCAAGCCGTTCTTCATCTGTACCAGAAAAATAATTTACGGCTTCTTTTCCCAATGTATTGCCAACCTTAACAGTATAGCCCCACTCCTGCAATGTATTAATACAGGTTTGCACTTTTTCAATAGCCATATAACCGGCAGGACAAACAAGTCCGACAGTATCGCCTTGTTGTAAATAAGCTGGATTCGTTGTCATCTCACTTCATTTAATGTTGACCTTTCTTCATTCACCTTCAGCAAATGCCTCACCCCACACTTCAATGCAAAGTTATTTTTCTGATGGCCGACGGGAAAATCAAAACAAACTGGATATTTGTAGTTTTTAATTTTCTCGAGTACAATCTGCTCTACTGTTTTTCCAAAGTCTTCCGTTTCAGCATCGGTCTTTACTTTAAAACCGCCGATGATCAATCCTTTTAGGTTAGATAATTTGCCGGTACGCTTCAGGTTCCAGAACATACGGTCAATACTATATAAATACTCGCCAGTATCTTCTACAAATAATATCTTGTTTACTGTAATCAAATCAGATTGGGTGGCGGACATTGTTTCTAAAGTCTTCAGGTTACCTCCTACTAATTTTCCCTCGGCTATACCTTGACGATTGTTCGCATTTGGTAAGGCCGTATAACTCATCTTTTCTCCACTCAACGCTTTATTGATTGATTCGATACATTCTATTTGTATAGGCTCCGCTTTTGACCAGTCATCCGGGAAACTATTACACATTTTAGAATGGATGGAAGCTATACCAAACTGCCTGTTTAAAAAAGAGTGGATAACAGTAAGGTCGCTAAAGCCAATAATCCATTTCGGCTTTTCTTTAAACTTGTCCCATTTCAGACGGTCAACAATGCGTATAGAACCATATCCACCTCTTGCAGATAATATCGCTTTTAACTTCGGGTCGTCCAGCATTTGCTGAAAGTCATCGGCCCGTTCTTCGTCTGTACCGCCAAAAGTAAAATCCCTTTTGCCAATTGTATTTCCAACCTTCACTTTATATCCCCAGCCTTCAATAACCTGTATCGCTGGCTTTATTTCATCCAATTTAATATAGCCGGCTGGTGAAGTAATGCCGATGATGTCTCCCTTTTTCAGGTAAGCAGGTATAGTCTGAGAAACTACATCCTCATTAAATGACATACCTTCTAAAGAACTGAATTGACTCGCAGCTATCAATGAAGAAGAGGATAAGAGAAAATCTTTACGATTCATGTTTTAAAGATATTCGAAAACGTTCACTTTACACTCAAAGCTGTTAAAGTGCAACTCATCGCGGTTTTAGCACTCGTTTGGGCAATGGCAGGTAATGCGGTATTTTTGCATTCTTTATTGCACGTACCAATTCG
>JAFDYH010000115.1:22707-25104 GCA_018267535.1 Bacteroidota bacterium | reverse complement strand
GGTCACCTTGCCGGCGCTTATATACCTGCGGATATCTATGTCCGTTACCTACGTGCCCAAAAAAGGGATGTCGTATTTGTTTGCGGCAGCGATGAGCATGGAACAGCCATTCCCATACAGGCCATGAAAGAAAACACCACTCCCCGTGCGATAATTGACAAGTATCACGCGGAGATGAAAGAAGATTTTGCCGACTTAAACATAAGCTTTGATATTTATCACCGTACAAGTGAGCCACTCCATCATGAAACCTCACAGGAGTTTTTCACCTATCTCAATGATCGTGGTGAATTGGAAACAAAAGAAACGGAACAGTATTACGATGAAGAAGCAAAAACTTTTTTAGCGGACCGCTTCATCAAAGGCACCTGCCCGAATTGCGGAAGCGACCGGGCATTCGGCGACCAATGCGAGAACTGCGGAAGAACATTAAGCCCGGATGAATTAATCAACCCGGTTAGCACCTTAAGTGGCAAGGCGCCGATAAAAAAGAAAACAACACATTGGTACCTGCCTTTGGGCAAGCACGAAGACTTCTTACGCAAATGGATACTCGAAGATCATAAAAATGACTGGAGGCCGACCGTTGTTGGACAATGCAAAAGCTGGATAGAAGGAGGTTTGCAATCGAGGGCAGTGACCCGTGACCTCGACTGGGGCATAAAAGTTCCAGCCTCACCAAACCTATCCAAAGGAGGTACTTTAGAACCATCCGTTGATGGAAAAGTGCTTTACGTATGGTTTGATGCGCCGATTGGTTATATCAGCGCAACAAAGCAATGGGCTATTGATAACGATAAGGATTGGAAACCCTACTGGTACGACAAAGAAACAAAGCTTGTTCATTTTGTAGGTAAAGACAATATTGTTTTCCATTGCATCATTTTCCCGGTAATGCTAAAACTGCATGGAAATATTTTACCGGAAAATGTACCGGCTAATGAGTTTCTCAACCTCGAAGGCGATAAGATGAGTACCAGCCGCAATTGGAAGCTGGATATGAGGGATTATATCAATGATTTTGTAAAGAAGGAGAATGGTGGCGGGCAATGTGTGGATATGCTTCGCTATTACTTAACACAGATTGCTCCGGAAACGAAGGATAGCGAGTTTACCTGGAAAGGCTTCCAGGATGCAGTGAATAGTGAACTGGTAAGTATATTCGGAAACTTTGTAAACAGGACATGGGTATTAATGCATAAACTTTGCAATGGCAAAGTACCCAAACTGCATGAAGATGCATTAGATGATAACGACAAAGGGATAATAGAAGAAATTAAAAACTCAAAAGCAAAAATTGAAAGCCTTGTTGAAGGATATAAATTCAGGGATGCATTGTATGAAGTAATTGACCTTTCCCGCAAAGGCAATCAATATATGCAGAAGAAAGAACCCTGGATTGTAGCCAAACAGTTGCAGCAAAACCCGGATGTGCAGAAAAGCATAGACAATACGATGCATTTGTGTTTGCAATTGACAGCCAATCTTGCCATCTATATAAATCCTTTTTTACCTGACACAGCAAAGAAAATGCTGAACATGATGAAAGTGGTAGATAAAATGCTGGATTGGGAAAATGCGGGTAAGCTGAAATTATTAAGCGTAGGCTACAGTTTGCGTGAACCACAATTGCTCTTCCGGAAAATTGAAGACACGGAAATAACGGCGCAGGTAGATAAACTAAAAGCGGGTATTTTAAAAACAATAGATAAAGATCAGTTGGGAAAAACGGCCTCTTCAAATCTCTCCGAAGAAGGGGCTTCAGTGTCTCAAAGTATAAAGGGCTCGCCTCCTGCAGCAGTTAAAGATGAAATAGTATATGATGACTTTGCAAAGATTGATTTGAAAGTGGGGGCTATATTATCTGCTGAAAAAGTTGCAAAAGCAGATAAGTTACTGAAACTGGAAATCGACCTGGGTTTTGAGAAACGAACTATTGTTTCCGGTATTGCTTTGCATTTTAAACCAGAAGAAATAATCAATAAGCAGGTAGTAGTGGTTGCCAACCTGGCGCCCAGGAAAATGAAAGGTATCGAAAGTAATGGAATGATATTAATGGCAGAAGATAAAGAAGGTAAACTACATTTTGTAAAACCTGAAAATGCTATTAACCCTGGCGCAGGTGTTTCCTGATGATTCAACTATTTGTTGGTTTGAATCCTGAATAAGATCAGCAGGTCAATTATTCAACATTTTAACCGTTTCCAAAAAATAATTTATGAAAATCGGTTTTATAGGTCTCGGCAGCTTAGGTAGTCCTATTGCAACAAATATCCTGGAAAGCGGACACACGCTGCATGTTTTCAATCGCACCCTTTCAAAAGCAAAACCACTTGCGGATAAAGGAGCAATTGTAAGTGAAAGCATTTCTGCATTGGCAAATGCCTGCGATATTAT
>JAFDYH010000115.1:13801-22588 GCA_018267535.1 Bacteroidota bacterium | reverse complement strand
TCGATGAGTACAATACTTCCGAAAACAGCAGCATACCTTTCAGCGCTGCATGAAAAGCATGGAAGTCATTATCTCGCCTCACCTATCTTCGGCCGGCCAGAAGCTGTAGCTGCCAGGAAAGCAAACTTCGTAATAAGTGGAAAAGAGGATATCCGCAATAAAATAGAACCATTGCTCAAAAATGCAGGTGGCGCTGCTGTCTGGCATTTCGGCGATAATATAACGGCGGCGAATACGGTAAAACTCTGTGGCAATTTCCTGATAGCAGGCGCTATGGAAGCTATTGGTGAAAGTATTTACCTCGCCAACGAAAGTGGTGTTGATGCGCAAAAGATGTGGGCTATGTTTTTACAAACTCTTTTTAATGCACCTGTTTATCATAATTATGGCAGCGTTATTTTGCAGGAAAAATATGATCCCGCCGCTTTTACTGTTAAACTTGGTTTAAAAGACATGAATCTTGTTTTGGCACAGGCCGGTGCAGTTAAGCAGCCTATGCCGCTGGCAAAATTGCTGCAATCGAATATGCAGCAATTAGTCGATACCGGGCAAGATCAAACCGACTGGGCTGCGGTTTCTACAGTTGTGAAGAAAAAAGGCTAAATACTGTATAACATAAAGGTTCACTTTGCTTTACATTTCGTCAGGGGTTTTGTATTTTTAGTGCTTGCCGGGTGGCTTAATTCAGCGCAAACCGATTTTCCTTGACAGAAAAGAAACTTATTCGATCCTTATTAAAAACCACAGCCATTATAATCTGTGTACTCGGCCTATTGCTGACTGCATTTCATTTTTGGTTCAGGGAGCATTCGGAAGAAGTAATTGAAGATATAGTAAGTGCCCGCTCTAACGGAAAGGTAAACCTGAAATTAAAAAAATTCAGGTTTAATTATTTCAGCCGGAAGATGGAATTGCAAAACGCCATTTTCTATACAACGGACTCTCTTAATGCACCCGCCGCTTATCAATTCCGAATCTATAAAGTAAAAGTGGAACTGGAATCACTTTGGGAATTGGTTTTTCATGGCCGGTTACTGATCGACTCACTGGCTCTTATTCAGCCCGATATTGAAGCAATAAGATTAAAAGCATATCCGCAAGAAGAAATAAAAAACATGTCTATTTCTCAGGAAATGGGCCGCATTTACAATTCTGTTCATGATGCGCTGGAGTATTTGGGTGCAAAGAAGTTTTCGGTTGATGAAGGTAAGTTTTCACTTATCAACCGGATAGATAAAGAAAAAAAGCCGATAACAATCTCGCATATCCATTTTATAGTCGACAAAACGGATTCTATTGCTCCGGGCCGCAATCCCGATAATATGATCCTGCGTACACATGACCAGGATATAGGATTACCGGATGGCCGGCATCGGTTAGGCTTCCGCAATCTTCGCATTAATATCCGGAACCGATCTATTGAAATGGATAGCTGCACTATTTCCGCAGGCAAGACAGAAATTAACCAGGCCGCTTTCCGTTTCTTCTTCGATACACTTCGCCTGTCCTCAGTCGATTTCAGTACACTGTATAAGAAAGACCTGATAAAAGCAGATACTGTTTATTGCACAAAACCAGGGATCAGCCTGCAGCTTACCTTAAAAGATAAGGCTGATTTGAAAAAACCACCTTCTCTGAAAAAAATATTACAACCGCTTACCGGCGACCTGCAATTGGGATATGTGGGTATAATGAACGCAGCGATCAATATTGTCACAACCCGTAAAGATCATTCCACAACATTTACTTCGCAAAATGATAACATTGAAATCAGCGGTTTGCATATCAGCAGCGATTCAACAGATTCTTTAGTTGTGAAAAGCTTTGCAATGGCCATTCGGGACTATGAAACATTAAGCAGGGACAGTACCCTCGCATTCCGCTTTGATAGTGTAAAGTTCAACAACAATAAAGTTGTATTGAGCAATTTTACTGTAAAAACACAGCCAGGCAGACAATCATTGGATGCCGAAAGAAGTTACCGCATTCCAAAATTGGAACTTAGCAATCTTTCCTGGGATGAATTGCTTTTTAACCGGAATATAAAGGCGAGCAAGGCAATACTGTATTATCCCGTGCTGAATTATAAACGTATAAAACCAAGAGACGAGAATCACCGGACCAAAATATTCCGGGACCTGGGAAATATTGATGCCGTAACAGAACTTCAGCAATTACAGGTAATAGATGGGCAATTGAATATGGAGCTAGACCCCAGAACTAAAATCAAATTGGAAGANNCTGAATGTTGTAAGTTTCGGAAAAGGAGTTTTAAGCATAAACGACCTGAAAGCTGAATTACACAAAGTCCATTTTACCGGCAAAGAAGACCAGTTGGAAGTGGAAGAAGTTATAGTTTATGATCCCACCAAAACATTATCGGCAACTGCAAAAAATGTGGTGATAAATGAATTATACTACAACGATAGTACAAAAAGCATCAGTATTGATGGGTTGGAATGGGAGCACGGCCTGGTAAAACTGGGGGCATTTCCAAAATCATCTCCATCTTCCAGGTCATCCATCCTTATAAAAAACATAGCAGGCAATAACACTATCGTTCAAATCGAAGACTCCGTTCAAACCATCAGCACCCTGGTCAGTTCCATATCAGCAGATGAATTAAGAAAAAAACAGAATGAAAAAACCGTCATTACCGGGTTAAAAGCAGCCGGCAATAATTTCAGTTTGCAGAGAAAGACATTAACCATTGAAGCAGAAAATTTTACTGTTAACGATAAAGAAAATTCACTCTTCACTAACACCTGTATTGAACAAACCGGAGAAAGCCTTTCATTAATAGCCGCTATTCCTTCTGCTGATTTTGTGCCGGATATACAGCAAATCATGAAAGGGCATTATCATTTTGATGAAACAACATTAACTGATCCATTTATTCACATCCTTAACAAGCACGAAACGAAACGAACACGGGAGCAAACAGGTATTAAACTGACTGATTTTTATGGAAGCGGGTTAACACTAAAAAACCCTACTTTATTTATTGAAAGACAAGACAGCAAAGGCTCCTCCTTTATTAAATGGAATAATGACAAACAATCCCAGATTAAAAATGAATGGCATTTTAAGAACATAAACAGTATAAGAAATGAAAATAAAATTTCTCTTAGCGAACTGGGAATGAGTGGACCGGGATTTTCATACAGTGACAGTAAGGGAAAAAAATTTGCGATTACCAGGGGTGAGCTGCATATCAATGCGGAGAACATTTCTTTTCATGCGCAGGATGATAATACATGGAAATGGATGGGAAACGTAACGCAGGTCATTGTAAAAAACCTGAGCCATTTTAATATCCGGCATAAGGGAGAACTATCCATTAATGACGCATCAGCTTCCAACATTTCATTGTCATCAGCATCAATAAAGAACATTCATGCGTTCTTAAAAAACAATCCCATATTTACTATCAACAATTCGGGCGGAAACTTTATTGATAGTAATAATTTCATTACCTGGGATAAACTATCTTTTGATCAAACTGCCAACAGCCTCTCTATTGACTCATTTACTTATACTCCCACCCTCTCACGGGATTCGTTTGTATTATCACACCAATACCAGGCAGATTATATAACAGCTAAAACAAACGCAATACGACTGGAAGGCACCGACATTGAATCTTATATCTCTGACAGTACGCTAAAGACGAGAAAATTAACCATTGAAAACCCTGTTATCACAGCATATCGTGATGCAACAAAGCCATTCAAACATGGCTATATTAAATACCTGCCATCCATAATGATCAAAAGGTTTCCACTGCTTTTTTCTTTTGATACGATTCAAATGAATGGTGCAACGATTACCTATTCGCAAGTAGACAAAAAAACGGAGAAGACCGGCACGATACCGCTTACTCATTTGAATGCAACTTTATTCCCGGTACGTAATTATAATCTGCAGACAAATGACAGCCTTGAATTACATGCATCCGCATTGATTATGGGCAAGGCCCCCATGCAACTCATTGCCAAAGAATCATACGAAGATTCACTGGCGGGCATCCATATTTTATTATCTGCAAATGCTGCTGATTTAACCATATTGAACCCTGCATTGATCCCTTTAGTATCCGCTAAATTGAAGTCAGGTTGGTTGGATACACTGAATATGGATGTAAAGGCAGATGAATATACCGCTTATGGAGAAATGAAAATGAACTATAAAAACCTGAAAATATCTATTGTTAAGAAAGGAGACCCAAATGCAAAAACTTTTTTAACCAGGCTTGGTAATTTTGCCGCCAATACTTTTTTATTAAGACATAAAAACAAGGATAAACACACCGGCACCGTATATTTTGAAAGACTAAGGGAAAGATCATTTTTTAATTACCTCGTCAAAATGACAATCAGTGGGATTACAAGCGCCACGGGTCTTAAAAACAACACAAAAAAATTAAGACAGTATAAAAACAGGACAGGTAGAAAAGGATAATAAAACATCAGAATAAGTAACTCATACCGGCGCCTAGTGAAAAGGCATAAGGATAGGTTTTTATAAAATCAGTTGTTGTAACCGGCGTAAGATTTAACCGGAAAGAAGGTACAAGGTTTAAAGACCATTTCGATGTAAGCCGGTAAGCTAAAGAAACATCTGCAACAAAACCCAAATAGAATTTTTTTGAGCCTGTAAGCCTGTCAACAAAAATTATTTCGCTATTCAAATTATCCTCTACTTCTGTCTTCAGGCTGGCACGGGTTATATAACCTATTGAAACCCCGGTTGCGGGTGTTATAGATAGCTTTTTACTCTTCCTGAAAGTATACCCCGGCATAATTTGGAGGCTAACTGTCGTGAGTTTGTGTTTTGCTTCTGTTGAATAAAGGCTGTCACCAATTGATGCCGGGCTGGCAAATGAAGGTTTCACAAAATCATACCCTGATGACGTGATATATTGATAGGCAAGAGCTCCGTTGGGGTCCCTGGCAGCATATATATATTGTGGGTTAATGCCAATTACAGTATTTGAATACATTAATCCCCCCTTTACTAAAAACTTAGTAGAAAAATACCGGCTTAAAAAAAAAGATGCGGAAAAAGATTCTTCATGATGTTCCCGGCCGCTTATTTCTTCATGTTCACTATGGGGTATCCCGCTACGGTCCAGTTTTTCATCATTAATAAAATAGCCTCCCCAATCATTCGATATCAAAACCGATAAAGCCCAATTTTTTCTGATGCCGGGGGAGAGCCTGTTTCTAGTATTAACTAACGGTGGCAGTTCCACCGCTTTTCCGGCAAGCTGAATTTTTCCTGGAATGATTCCGGGAGAAGTATTCAGCAGGCGGTCAATACTGGAATAGGCAGGCTCAAACATACCAGCACCCCTGAAGACTGCAGGAGAAGTATTTTTTTTTTGCGCTCCGGAAAAGCGCTTGTCTTTTGATAACAAAGACACCGATGCAACGCTTAGTAAGCTCTTGTCAGGAGCAGTCCTACCGGATAGAACATTTTTCCTCTTCTCACCAGAATGCTCTCCTTCAATTAGTTTGTACTTATTTTTTTGACGGTCTATTATATTGACAGAAGTATTTGCCGGGGCAGAAACGGTGGCATCTCGTTCACCAACTATTTCCTTATTGTTTTCCTGATTGGCATTATCCATCAAAATAATTTTCTCTTTCAAACCTGTCTTACTCTTAAGCTCATATTTATCCAGTCCGAATGCGGCAAATACAAAAAACACAAGGAATAGTACTCTTTGCAAACCAAAGAACAGTTTATCTTCCTTTTTTGCTGAAAGGGAATTATGATCGAGCTTGTAGGTTATTTTATCCCATACATTGTCTGAAGGTTGTTCTTCAAAATCCTTTTGAGCATTTCGGAAAAGATGGTCTATATCATGTAAATCTTTACCCATAGGCTGAGTATTTTGTTAGGTGGCTACTTTTTTTTTCAAAGAGTGCTTTACGGAGAATGGCTCTTGCATCAGCGAGATTGGATTTAGAAGTGCCTTCAGAAATGGTTAACAGCTCGGCAATTTGCCGGTGTTTCATGCCCTCAAAAACATACAGATTAAACACGAGACGGTATGCGGGCGAAAGACTTTGGATTAATTTGAGTAACTCTTTTTCATCGTAATCATAAACAAACGTAGCCTCTTGCCTGATATCATGATCGGCTTCATTAAATTCAATGACAGGGCGCAACTTTGCAGACTTGCTTCTATATTTCGAAAGCGCAGCGCTTACCATTGTTGCCCGCATCCAGCCTTCGAAAGACCCTGTGCCTTTAAATGTCCGGATATATTTAAATACTCTTAAGAATCCATCCTGTAAAATTTCTTCCGCTTCTTCTTTGTTACGGGCATACCATAGGCATATACCCAGCATTTTGCGGGAATAAAGATTATAGAGTTTTGCCTGCGAATTCCTGTTTTCCCCAATACAACCCTTTATAATAAGTTCCAGGCTGTCTGCCAAAGATTGGTTTGTTTTATGGAAAGACATACAGGAAGAAAATTATCGTTGGGTTGATTAAAAAAAAAACTTGTATTGCTAAATTAGGATTCCTGTTGTATATCAATTTGCTGAAATAAATTAAAGCTTGCCGGATGCCGCAGGTGAACTGTATAATAATAGAATTATTATAAAACTTCTATTAGTCAGTAAATATGCTATGTTGCATTTTTGTCCCTTGATTTTTATCAACCTCTAATATCCAAAAAACAACCGGAAAGCCAACCCTATTCATAAAACCGGTTGTCTTATTAAGTACGTAAATACCAATTCATTCTATACTAAGACATTAAGGCGTCTTGTTAAGGAAGAGTAGCGTTAGTATCGATTGATTTGCATTTATTCAGATTGATTATTACAAAGGATATATTTTTTAGATAGAGGAATAGGCAAATGTTTAGTTAACGGTATGATTATTGTCAGCAGATTGTAAGATTTAATATTCTATGTTGCAACGATAGTTTAAAAACCATACTTAAGTTCCGTAAAGCGATTTAACAAGCAATTCGCAAACAACCACCACCACTAACTTATTTATTAACTAAAGGTCGCGTGCATGAAACCATCATTTTATGCCCCGATATTATTGGGGTTATTAATTCTTATTGCCGTCGGGTCCTGTAAGCACATTATTCCTTTTCCCGTCAATACAGGGATATCCGGAGGAGTTGGTTCAACATCGGATCCCTGTGATAGTACTAAGATTTATTTTCAGCAACAAGTACTTCCTTTACTTGTTTCCAACTGTGCACAGAGCGGTTGTCATGATAATGGCTCTCATAAAGAAGGTATAATTCTTGTTTCATATAACAGTGTAATACAAACGGGAGGAGTCAGGGCAGGAAACGCAGCGGGCAGCAAATTATACAAAGTAATAAAAGACGGATCCATGCCGCCCCAGGGATATAGTAACCTTACAGACCAGCAAAAAAATCTTATTTATCAATGGATACAACAAGGTGCACAGGACCTGGTATGTGCAAATATGTGTGATAGCAGTGTGTTCACTTATAGCGGTGCGATACAGCCTTTGATTACCAACAAATGCCAGGGGTGCCATAGTGCGACGAATTCCATGGGTGGAGTTGATTTAAGTTCTTACAACGCCCTGAAGACCCAGGTGGATAATGGAAAATTCCAGGGCTCTGTAAACTGGGATGCAGGCCTTGCACCAATGCCCCAAAATGGAAGCAAACTATCCGATTGTGAATTATCGCAAATAAACAAGTGGATCGCAGCCGGTTCACTCAACAACTAATATTGTATGAAAAAACTACTTCTTCCTGTTCTTATTTCTCTTGTTTTAATAATCTTTTTTTCAGGCTGCTATTATGATATTGAAGACAAACTCTATCCTAAATCAGCCTGTGATACTTCGAATATTACTTACAGTAAAACCATTGCTCCCATCCTGCAAAACTATGGATGTATCAGCTGCCATGGAGGAAATGCGGCATCAGGAGGCAATATTATATTAGATACATATGCGGGAGTAAAAACTTATGCGCAAAACGGAAGACTTACCGGAAGCATTAATCAATCTGCAGGCTATTCAGCAATGCCTTTAGGTGGTAGTAAGATGAATAGCTGTGACATTACAAAAGTTACTTCGTGGATTAATTCTGGAATTCCAAATAATTGATACTATGAATAAGAAAAAAACAATATCCTTTACAATAACGGTCATTGCATTGGCCGGAAGTTTGTATATCTATAAAGAATACAATCGTAAGAATAAAGACCTTGGCAATTTAACCCCCGATTTGTCAATCAGTGCCAATGATCTGCTGAAAAAATTTGAAACCGATGAAGCCGGGGCAAATAAAACTTTTTTGACCCGCAAGGATTATATCGTTGCTGTGGGAGGAAAAGTAAAAGATGTTTCAAAAGATGAAAAGGGGTTCTATACCATTTCACTGGGTGATACGGCAGATATGTCTTCTGTGCGATGCTCCATTGATTCTGTATACAAAGAGAAAGCAGCCGCTGTTCACCCGGGCGATAATATAACGATACAGGGTGCTGTCACCGGGTTTAATAAAGATGATTTGCTTGGTTCTGATGTTATCCTGAACAGATGCGCCGTTATCAATTCAAAAAAATAGACTTAAAAATTCAATATCATGAAACAAAAAATCTTAGCATTACTTCCGGTGTTGGTACTGGTCCTTAAGCATTCTGATGCACAGGATAAGTTTTTTACAAAAACCGGGAAAATATATTTTAACTGTACAAAGCCCGCTTCCCCGGAAAAAATTGAAGGAGTAAACAAAAGTATTACCTGTGTACTGGACTCAAAAAC
>JAFDYH010000115.1:1970-13726 GCA_018267535.1 Bacteroidota bacterium | reverse complement strand
AAATCCGAATTCAAGGGCCAGATTGTTAATAACAGTGAAATTAATTACACAAAAGATGGCAGCTATAAGGCAAAAGTAAAAGGAACATTAACAATACATGGGGAAACAAAGAATGTTGAAACAACAGGAAGCATTTTAATCAAAGACAAAAAGCCTGAAATAAATGCCAGCTTCGAGGTTTTGCTTTCGGATTATAAAATCAGCATTCCTTCCCTGGTAAACGACAAAATATCCAATACGGTAAAAATTACACTGGAAGAAAAATTAGATCCTTTGAAAGGATAACCCACTACTATGAAGAGCCTTAATAAAATAGTTTTCGCTTCGTTGCTTGGACTAGTTTCTTTCTCATTATCAGCACAGGACCTATTAAAACTGGTAGATACTGATAAGCCCAAGAAGGAATATGTTGATTATGCCTTTAAATCATCCCGGGTGATAATGGGGCAAAGCATGGAAATGATCAGACCTGGTGTAATGGATTTTCGTATCCTCCACCGGTTTGGAAATGTAAACCAGGGAGGCTATCAATTCTTTGGATTAGACCAGGCCACAATGAGAATGGGCTTTGATTTTGGAATAACAAAAAACCTGATGATCGGGGTTGGAAGGGGTACTAATAAAAAAGAATTTGACGGTTTTTTAAAATACAGGATCATACATCAATCAAAAGGACCCGGATCCATTCCTTTTTCTGTTCTTGCTGTTGCCGGAAGCACAATGGAGACTTTAAAATGGGCAGATACAGCAAGAAAAAATTTCTTTACGTCACGCCTTGCATTTTACGGGCAGTTAATAATTGGCAGCAAAATAACAGAAGGTTTTACGCTGCAATTAGCCCCAACTATACTGCACCGTAATCTTGTAGCTACGGAAAATGATCCCAGCGACTTATATGCTGTAGGTATCGGAGCAAGGATACGTATCAGCAGGAGGGTATCATTTAACGTTGATTATTTCTATCGTATCAACCCCAACCTGAATGACGGAACTCATAATCCTTTGTCCGTAGGGTTTGATATCGAAACCGGGGGCCACGTTTTCCAGGTGCATTTCACCAATGCCATTGGTATGAACGAAAGGGCTTTCCTGACAGAGTCGACCAATAACTGGCAAAAAGGAGACATCCAGTTTGGATTCAATTTATCAAGAACATTCCAGATAGTAAAGAAAAAACATTGAGCTGCTTATCTTTTGCTTAATCATAAAACAGTGAGAAAGTTTAGTAGTTCATTTAATATATATCTATACTTATCGAATAACCGGTTTGTATTTTGGTAAGTGTAGCAGTCCTATAAATTACGCCAGCCGCATTCCACACCTGGAGATTAAAACAATTCTTTTAACAAAAAATCTGATGTCATGAAAAGACTGCTGGCAGTTTTATTGCTACTTGGCTTTTTTGCCACCCTTATTATTTTGCCTGGATCCTGCAGGCACGAAATCGCTAACTATTGCCTTACTGACCCGATAAAAGTAAAAGCCGCCAAAACGGATGCGCTGATGGGTAAACAAAACGGGAGCATTATGGCAACTGCTACCGGAGGTTCGAAAATTCAATACAGCTTAAATAACGGGGAGTTCCAGGATACCGGGTACTTTGCCAACCTGAATGGTTCGCAAACCTATACCATAGTAGCCCGTAATTCTTACGGCTGTACTGACACCACCCATGTAGATATTGGCTCAACAGACCCATGCGCAGGTGTAACCGTTTCTTTAAAAACAACCAAAGTTGACGCTTCACCAAACCAGGCAAACGGAAGTATAACCGTAACGGCCAGTGGCGGAACTGGATTTACCTATAGCCTTGGTGATGGCAGCTTTCAGACAAGTGGTACATTTAACGGCCTTATTGCCGGCAATTATACGATTACAGCAAAGAACGCAAATGGCTGCACCGGAACAACACAGGTTACCATTGGCACTAATAATCCATGCGCCGGTGTAACTATACAGGTAACTGCAACCAAAAAAGATCCGACTTTGAACCAGTCAGATGGCACAATTACTGCATCAGCGAGTGGTGGTACGGGCTTTACCTATAGCCTTAATGGCGGGGCCTATCAAGCCAGTGGTTCATTTACAGGACTGGCAGCAGGCAATTATACCGTTACTGCAAAATCAGCAGCAGGATGTACAGGTGTTCTTCAGGTTGCATTAGGTTCTTCAAACCCTTGTTCCGGAGTAACCATTACCGTTAGTTTGAGTTCTGTAAATCCCTCCTCCGGGCAGAGTAACGGAAGTATTACTGCCACAGCAAGCGGCGCTACGGGCTTTACCTATAGTTTAAATAGCGGGCCTTATCAGTCCAGTGGTACCTTCTCAGGGTTGGCCGCAGGCAATTATACGGTAACCGCAAAATCTTCAGGCGGATGTCTTGGAACGGCACAAACAACATTAACTGCAACCAATCCATGTACCAATACCTCCATAACTATAACGCCGACCGTAACTGATGTAGTCCCGTGTTCAACTTCTGCCAATAATGGAAGTATTTCAGTTACCGCATCAGGATCATCCGGCTACAGCTATAACCTGAATGGAGGAGCTTATCAGTCGACCGGAACTTTCAATAACCTTGCCGCAGCAACTTATACAATCGGCGTAAAAGATGTGAATGGATGTACAAATACAGCAAGTGTTACGGTAAAAACTCAGGCAGGCGGGCCATTATTCAGCAGTGTAAAGACACTGGTTACAACCCGCTGCAGTGGTTCAGGATGCCATACCAATGGCGGAAATGCAGCTGGCTATAACTTTGATACCGATTGCAATATTGTTAACTTCTGGAATAAAATAAATTCAGCAGCAGTTACAAATGGTTCGATGCCATTAGCGCCGCAAGCCAAATTAACAGCAGCAGAGAAACAAAAAATCACTGACTGGGTTAATGCGGGACACACTTACAGCAACTAACCGATAGGGGCATATTTAATAAAAAGAATGGCCACTGTATTTAAACAGTGGCCATTCTCTATTGAAGAAATTAAACCTATTCTACTTTAAAGTCTGCCTCCACATCTCCCCAAAGCAGGGAAACTTTTCCATCTTTTGAAATTTTGTAGGTCAGCTTCTCTGTAAATGAGGGGGCTTTACCTGGAGTTATATTTACTTTCAATGCATCTTCTCCTTTATTCTTTTCATAATCAAATGCCCCCCATGTATCCGTTTTTTTGTTAAAAATCAGCGTCCAGCTATTGTCCGGATTCCATAAAGTAAAGAAAGCATATTTACCAGCCGGTAATGGCTGACCTTCTACTTTTACGTCTTTGCTCACCGAAAATACAGTCGCTTCATTGGCACCTGCACGCCATACCTGTCCCTGCTTTGGCTCAAGGTCTTTACCAATTGTTCTACCCTTAACCGAAGGCTGGCTATAATCGATAGACACCTCGGCACCACTGGCTATCGTTTCCTTTGCCATTGCCGGTGGACTGGGCCTCTTGGACTTGTCTACCGGTTTTGACTTATTTTGTCCACAGGCAGCAAGAACTGCGATAGATGCAACAAGCAACAACATTGATTTCATAAAAATAAATTTTGTTTGATTTTAGAATATAAAACTACATATTCGCAAATATCAGAACTCCATTTCCCGAAAATTTCTTTTACTGCTCAACATTTTTCTTCAGGTTCTGCAGCCCCCCTTCCATAGGGGTACCATACATTTTATCATAAGCAAGACTGAAGAATTTTTCCCAGGGGTACCATTTCAATTTAAAATCAAGGTACCATTGCAGGGTTAAAGAATCTGAACTATTATAAGACTTAGCTTCCCAGCCACTGATCACCGGGTTTTTATCATCGGATTTAAATTCCGCCTTCACTTCGCCTGGTTTACTATCTGTTATTGAAATGCGTGTTGAAGAAAGTTGGGCCGAAACAACCCTTCCATCTTTTAAGGCTAATGGCTCAATCCGCATTGTATCAAAACCAGGGTACCATTCCTTCCACTTATTCATATCATTGATTTGATTCATTAAAGAATCAACCGGAGATTTTATATTAACTGCCCGCGATATCCGAATATGCGAAGGAATAAAAAGTGAAATTCCTAATACAATTAAAAATAAAAAAATAAAACTCAGAATCGCAAGTTTGATAAGTTTCACTACCCTTTTGTTTCTCCATTAAAAAATATTGCAGGCAGCCCGGCCGTCAGGGCCTTACTACGTAACAAGTGTCTTTAAAATTCTATACACTAAAAATTATTCGCTATACCTGTACTTACGGCAAATCACAAACTACCAATTCAGCCATTATTCCCATCTGAAAACCCTGATTGCAATCGCATAGACAATTATACCCCATATAGTGAGTATCCCTAACTGTTTCCAACAACCCAATAAGTGTACTCCTTCAAAAGACACTTTTCGCAAGGCATCATTTACTGATGTCAGAGGTAATATTTCCACCAGCCATTGAATACTTTTTGGCAAAGCACTTTTTGGAAAAAAAGTTCCGGATAGAAAGTATTGAGGAAACATAAACAGGTTGGCATAAATCGGAATTACATTCTGATTCTTTGCTACCGAACTCATGATAAAACCAAAACCCATAAATACAAGCAATGCAAATACACTGATGACTAATAATTCCAGAAACGTAACAAAGCCATTCGATAAAGTAAAGTGATAGAAATAAGTTCCGACAATAATCAGGACTATCACCGTTGCCAATTGATAAATCAATCTTGCGATACTTTCACCAATAACAATATTTGATTTTTTTACCGGTGAAGCGTACATTCTTTTTAACACCAGCGTTTCCCGGAGATTAAAAAATAAAAAAGCTACTCCGAAGACAGAAGCGCCGATTAAAGAGAAACCAATCATGCCCGGTAACAAAAAATCAATACGCCGGTAAATTCTTCCCGGGACAATTTCAGAGCTGACTGTTGCAACATCCGGCCGGGGGTTCAATGTTTGGTTTAATCCAATAATAATACTTCTTAAGATACCCTGGAATTGTGGTATCTCCACCTGGTTAGCAGAAGAATAGCGGAAATGTACATCGTATTTCGCAGCTGTGTCCGAGGTATTCTTTAGTTGTTTTACTTCCACAATCGCTGTTATCCTTCCCTTCTTCATCTGGTCTTCAAGGTCGGCTTCTGTGCCTTCTACAATATCAAAGAGAGCGTTATTTTTTATTGCCAGGTACACCGGGTTCAATGTATCGGACTTTTTATCAATAGCAATACTCATGGATATACCACCTCCCCCCCCCAGTGAACCAAAGATCACGATCAATACAATGGGGAAAAATAAACTGAAAAAAATAGCCTGCGGGCTTTTAAAAATCGCTTTTAAACTTGCCCTTGTAATTGCCCACAACGCAGTAAACTGACTATACGGCTTTGCCATTCGGAATTTATTAAAGGGCTCAAAGGTAAGAGAGTTTTTAGTTTTTGGTTTTTAGCTTCTTAATAACCGATTTATCGTTTCAATAATTCAGTTATTATTGTATTGAAAAGCGGAAAGGCAGTCTCATTTGCGTATTAGTTGTCATCTGCCTTATTCTTTTTATTTCTTCATACACTGCATAGTTCTCCTCTCCTATCTCTTTTTTCATCATCATGGATGCTTTGTCGTATGAGCCGGAAGCCCCCAGTAAGCGATCAAAAAGACTTTTGGGTTCAGGATATTCTTTCACCCTGTAATCGGTAAGCTTTGCCAAACGGGCAGCACAATCCACTGCATCCTGTATACCTCCAAATTTATCAATAAGACCGATACCTTTTGCTCTTAAGCCGGTCCATACCCTTCCCTGTGCTATGGTTTCAATATAAGCAGTATCCTTTTTTCTCCCGTCAGCTACGCGTTGCTTGAATTGCGCATAGGTGTTTTCAATGCCTGATTGTACCAGTTTTTTTTCATTTTCATCCATCGGCCTGTAAGGCATTCCTGCATCGGAGTGGCCAGCTGTATTGACTGCATCGAAAGTTACCCCCAGCTTATTTTTAAAAAAACCTTGCAGATTAGGAATGATGCCGAATACCCCTATCGAACCTGTAATTGTTTCCGGCTGGGCAAATATGCTATCGGCTCCGCAGGAAACATAATATCCTCCGGATGCTGCTACATCACCAAAAGTGACAACAACTGGTTTTTCTTTTTTTGCCAAAAACAATTCACGCCAGATATTTTCGCTGGCTAATGAGCTACCTCCCCCAGAGTTAATACGAAATACAATTGCTTTTATCCCCTGGTCCAATCTGGCTTTGCGGATCATCCTGATATAATCTTCACTGCCAATAGAACCATTCTCCGCTTTTCCATCAACAATATCTCCTTCAGCATAAATCATCGCGATACGATCGCCTGTAATTTTTTTAAACCCTCCTGCTGCTGCGTATTTATTAATAGAAATAAAGCTGATTTTATCATGTTTGCCAATACCCAGCTTATTTTTTATCTCCTCCTTTACTTCATCATCGTACTTCAACCCGTCCACTAATTTGTTTTCAAAAGCATCTTTTGAATTCTGAATTTTCTGCTGATCTGCTAACTGGTGCAATTGCGCTGTATCTATCTTTCTTACTTCAGCAGCCTGCATTAAGAATATGGAATATAAATCACCCAGCCATACCGATGTCTGCAGTTTATTTTCAGGGGTCATTTTATCGGTACGCAGCGGCTCTGTAGCACTTTTATATTTTCCTGCGTAAAATATCTGCGGCTGTATTTCAAGTTTATCCAGGGCTCCTTTCAAGAAAGTATAGGTTACATTAAACCCGTCCCACTCCACAGCACCCGTTGGGTTGGCATATAATTTATCCGCCACATTAGCGACCATATATGATTTCTGGCTGATCACATCACCATGGGCAATGATAAACTTACCGCTTTTCTTAAATGACTGTAAGGCGTTTCTTATTTCCTCGCACGCAGCAAAGCCATTGGCATTTCCATTTGCTTCAATATAAATACCGTTAATATTGGGATCGGTTTCCGCTTTCTTTAGTAAACGGACCACATCATATAGCCCCGGTATATTTCTTTCATCATCTCCGCTTACGGCAGTCAGGAGGTCCTCCTGCGCCTGTTCTTTATAATGCTGGGCAAGGTTTACTACCAGTACCGATTTCGCTTCAACCTGCGGCGTCTTCTTGCTAGTGAGCCCCCCAATTATTGATATCAAAAAGAAAAACACGATGACCGTAAAAATGATCAGTGCCAGCAGACTTGCAAAAAATATTTTAAAGAAATTACCCATAGACTTAAAATTATTCAGTTATAGAAATGTACCTGTTTATCATCGCATTTGGCGGGACCTTCAAAAATAAAGATATTTGATGCTTCCCGGTTTTATTTATACGTATGAACATTGCTTATTTACTGACAGGTGGCAATCTTGGTGACAGGGTAAAAAATCTGAATGACGCTGAACAGGTATTGAACAGGCAATGTGGTACCGTAATCAAAAAATCTTCCCTTTACGAAACGGCTGCATGGGGTAACACCAACCAGCCTGCTTTTCTTAACCAGGCAATTGCCATAGAAACAAAACTGGATGCCGAACAACTGATCCATCGCATTTTAAAAATTGAAAAAAATATGGGGCGTATCCGCAAAGAAAAGTATGGCCCACGTCTTATTGATATTGATATCCTTTTATTCAACAATGATACTGTCGATCTTCCCTTTCTTAAAATACCACATCCCGAAATGCAGAACAGGCGATTTGTACTGATACCTCTTGCTGAAATCGCCGCGGAGATTATTCACCCGGTATTGCACAAATCAATTTCCAAACTGCTTACCGAATGCAAAGATGAATCAGAAGTAAAAAAATGTCCCTGATTTTTCCACAATTATTTTTTGTGAATTTTATTTTTCCTTAAATCCTCCTTTTTCCACTTTCCTTTGCACCGGTATCCGCCATTGACAGACATGCATTACAATTTCATTACTATAGAAGGCAATATCGGTGCAGGAAAGACCACACTGGCCCATTTGTTGTCCAAACATTACAATGCCAGGTTAGTACTCGAGGAATTCGCCGACAATCCTTTTCTCCCTAAGTTTTATGAAAACCCCGGGCAATATGCATTTCCTCTGGAGTTGTTTTTTATGGCTGAACGGTTCAAACAATTGAAAGACCTGATCCAGCAAAAAGACCTTTTTCAAAACCTCACCATATCTGACTACCTCTTCACCAAATGTCTACTATTCGCCAAAGTGAATTTGCCGGAAGATGAATTTCGCTTATACCAGCGTTTATTTGAAATCATTCACCAGCAATTGATTCAGCCGGATATTCTTATATACCTGCATGCGCCTGTGCAGCGACTCCAGAAAAATATCAAGAAAAGAAACCGCCTTTACGAACAAAAAATTCCGGATAGTTACTTATTCAGCATCCAGGAAACCTATACACATTATATCCGCCAGCATAACATCAAAACAATTTTTGTGGATGCGGCCAATGCCGATTTTTTTGGCAATGAAAAGCACCTGCAAACGATTATCAATGCATTAGACAAAGAATATCCCGATGGACAGCACTATCTTACGTTACCATAAATATAAGTGTAGTTTGGGTCGTATATCAAGTTCAACAACAAAGCAATCCAACCTTTAAACAATTATAAAGCCAATGCGTTTTGATTACTAGTTTGTAATTTTGAATAACCAGCAATTGAATAACGATCAGCATTCGTTGCGTCTGCGTAATGGCAGGCAGTTCGTATACCGCACCGGTTGTGCTTTCTTCAACAATACCCATAAGAATGGAATTACCTGAAAAGAATGATCCCTTTGCTTCTGTGCGAATACCTGAATACCGCAACCTGATGTTCGCACGATTTACTTTTATCATGGCATTGCGTATGATGAGCACCGCGGTTGGCTGGTGGATATATGAACTGACCAATGCCCCTTTTGCAATAGGTATTATCGGGCTTTCAGAAGTCGTTCCCGCCTTGTCGATGGCTTTATATGCCGGTCACCGTATCGACCTCAGTGAAAAAAGAAAACTCATCCTGAAATGCGTGTTCTTTTATTTCTGCGCAGCTTCTGTATTGCTTATTCTTTCCATGGCATTGATAGGAGACCATGTGGGTAAACACTGGATAGCTATTTGTATTTACATGGTTATTTTTTGTACCGGCATTATCCGTTCATTCAGCGGGCCAAGTTTCAGTACCATGATCGGCTATATAGTACCGAGAGAAATTTTGCAGAACGCAACCACCTGGAACCAGGGTACCTGGCTATCTGCATCTGTTACAGGTCATGCCACAGCAGGTTTTTTAATCGCCATGATGGGTATAACAGGAACGCTTAGTGTTATTTGTTTGCTGATGATTGTCGCTTTCATCTTTCTTACCCGGCTGAAGCCCAAACCACCCCTTCCTCAAACAGGTGAGAAAAAAACATGGGAAAGTGTAAAAGAAGGATTGCGTTTTGTTTTTAAAACAAAAGAGTTGTTAGGTGCTATGTCGCTGGATATGTTTGCTGTTTTATTCGGTGGTGCTGTGGCGATGGTGCCTGTATATGCAAGAGATATTCTGAAAATAGGCTCCATTGGATATGGATGGCTCAATGCCGCTTCAGATATCGGCTCTGTCTGCATTGTTATTCTTTTAACGCTTTCGCCTATGCGAAAAGGACAGGGCAGAAAATTGTTTCTTGCTGTCGCCGGCTTTGGTATCTGCATTATCGCTTTTGCGTTTTCAGAATGGTTTTTGCTCTCCTTTTTTGCCTTGCTGCTTTCCGGTATGCTGGATGGAGTTAGCGTTGTTGTTCGCGGCACTATTATGCAGCTAAAAACACCTGATCATATGCGCGGAAGAGTAATGAGTGTAAGCTCCATGTTTGTCAATAGCAGTAATGAACTTGGCCAATTTGAAAGCGGCGTAGCTGCGAAATTGCTGGGAGTTGTACCTTCGGTTGCGTTTGGCGGCTGTATGACTTTGCTGGTCGTCCTGATTACATGGTTCAGAGCGCCGAGTCTGAGAAAAATGGAGTTCTGAGCAGCAACTTTTTTTATTTTTTGTTCGTTTCATTACAAACTGATTACTTTTTGATTTAAATATATACTTATGCTACGCCGCAATTTCATCCGTTCTTCCGCCTTGAGCATTGGTGCCTTATCATTAAGTCAGCAAAAAATCTTAACCAGCCTGTTTGAAGATCCCTGGAAGATAACTATGCTGAAAAATGATATCGGCATTTTTACAGAAAAAGGGGGCACGATCGCTTTTATGCTGGCAAAGGATGGCATAGTAACTGTTGATGCGCAGTTTCCAGAACAGGCCCAACATTATATTGATGAAATGAAAAAGAGAGGTGGCTATCCGTTTAAACTTTTAATCAATACACATCATCACGGCGATCATTCGTCCGGCAATATTGCATTTAAAGGTTTGGTAGAGCGTGTACTGGCACATGAAAATTCATTAAAGAATCAGAAACGTGTGGCTGAGATGAATAAAACGGAGGATAAACAACTTTACCCCGCCGATACATTCGGCTCAGAATGGCATGAAAAAGATTCTAAAGAAAAAATTTCCCTTTATTATTATGGTGCTGCTCATACAGATGGTGATGCCATCATCCATTTTGGTCATAGTAATATAGTGCATATGGGAGACCTTGTTTTCAACCGTATTCACCCGTACGTTGACAGGAGTGCCGGGGCTAATGTAAAAAGCTGGATGGATGTTTTAGATAAAACGTTAAGAAAATTTGACAAGAAAACAACTTATGTTTTCGGTCATGCCGCACAGGGATATGAAGTCACCGGTACACGGGATGACGTAAAAGCCTTCAGGGATTACCTGGAACAGGTTTATAATTTTGTAGAGGCCCAGGTGAAGAAAGGAATATCGCAAGAAGATTTAATAAAAATAAAAGCTCTCCCTTTTGATACGGAATGGAAAGGAGACGGTTTGGACCGGCCTTTTAAAGCGATTTATGAAGAACTGACGATGTATAAGTAATAAACGAAAGAGCGTAGACGCAAAACTGTTTACCTGTTTTTCATCAGTTTTTCCAATACATAATAGGTAATCGGGCAAAAAGTAGAATTCTTCAGCGTTAATTGTTGGCGCTTAATCAATACATCCTCATCCGTATACGGAAAACGGTGACAATCGGAAGGCCTTTCCTCATAGATGCTGCAATAATTATCTGCGCCAAGAAACGGACAAGGATTTGATTTGGTAACAAAATCACCATCTTCGTCCACTTTTAAATAGGTATCAATAAAATCGCTTTCTCTCATTTTCAAATGGCGGCTGATCCGTTTTATATCCGGTGTTTTAAAACGGGGAGAATAATTCTTACAGCAGTTGGCACATTGCAGGCAATCTATTTTTGAAAAAGCTTCTTCATGCAGATCGGGCAGTTGTTTTAAGGTCTTATTCTTATCAGCCCGCTGAAGAAATTGTTTATACTGTTTCTGATGTTCAGCAGATTTTTTTTTCCAGTTATGGAGAATGTCCTCGGGCATCTTGCAAAGAACGGAAAATAGTTTTATCTAACCTGTTCTGGAAATCCTCCTATTACTACTCCGATAAAGGAAGGCTCTGCTTTCCGGAAATGGAAGTACAAACCAATATCATAAATGTTTTATCGATAATTGAGAACTATATTGTTTCTTATCAAGAAATACGTCCTTAAGCAATTGGTTAAGCTCAAAGAGCCTGTAAAAAACAACCATCTCCTACTTAAAACCTGCTTTATCCCGCTCATTTACAGACTTGTCCACAGACGCTTCGAGTCTTAACAAAGGTTAGTTTTTAAACC
>JAFDYH010000115.1:388-1950 GCA_018267535.1 Bacteroidota bacterium | reverse complement strand
AGCATGAGATTATTTGAAGAACAACAAGCAGAATTCACTGGCAGACATATTGGTCCCGATGAAAGAGAAACAGCACAGATGCTGAAAACAATTGGCGCAGAAAGCCTGGAGATATTGATTGATCAAACCGTGCCACCGGGCATACGAATGAAAAAACCGCTGGCCATCCCTGCAGCTATTAGTGAAAATGATTACTTGCAGCACGTTAAAGAAGTATCATTAAAAAACAAAGTATTTCATAACTATATCGGACAGGGCTACTATAACACCATTACGCCGTCAGTAATACTCAGAAATATTTTTGAAAACCCGGGATGGTATACACAATACACTCCCTACCAGGCGGAAATTTCTCAGGGACGGTTGGAAAGCCTGCTGAACTTTCAAACTATGGTCAGCGATTTGACTGATCTCCCAATTGCCAATGCTTCTTTACTGGATGAAGCAACTGCTGCTGCAGAAGCTATGACCATGTTTTTTAATTTTCTGAATAAAGATCATGATCATATTTCCAGGCCAAAGTTTTTTGTAGATAATGAAGTCTTCCCTCAGACAATTGACGTATTAATTACACGGGCTCAACCCGTCGGCATTGAAATCGTGCGGGGAGATTACAAAACCGCAGTAATTGATTCAAACTATTTTGGTGCGATTGTTCAATACCCCAATGATAAAGGATCAATAGATGATTACAGGGATTTTATCGGTAAAGTGCACAAGACAGGTGCATTTGTTGTAATGGCTACAGACCTGTTAGCATTAACCTTATTAACACCACCCGGTGAATTAGGAGCGGACGCCGCTATTGGTTCTGCACAGCGCTTTGGCATACCTCTTGGCTTTGGTGGGCCACATGCAGCTTTTTTTGCTGCAAAGGATGAGTTTAAAAGAAATATTCCCGGTCGTATTATCGGCGTAAGTATCGACGCGCAGGGAAACCGGGCTTTGCGTATGGCCTTACAGACAAGGGAACAGCATATCAAAAGAGAAAAAGCAACTTCCAATATTTGTACGGCACAGGCATTGCTTGCAAATATGGCGGCAATGTATGCCGTTTATCATGGTCCAAAAGGTTTAAAATCTATTGCCAAAAGGACGCACACGGTAGCTGCTGCTATTTCCGCTGCCTTTAAAAGTGCAGGTGTAAAGCAACTGAATGAAACATTCTTCGATACAATTCATTTTGCAGTTAAAGATGCAAG
The DNA here is from genome assembly GCA_018267535.1 of Bacteroidota bacterium. Lineage (GTDB taxonomy): Bacteria > Bacteroidota > Bacteroidia > Chitinophagales > Chitinophagaceae > JAFDYH01. The sequence continues at coordinate 748 of JAFDYH010000115.1, read as the reverse complement.
TGAGTTCAAGAAAATAGCAGAGAAGAATCAAGTGAATTTCCGCAGTTTTTCCGATGGAACATTCAGTATTAATATTGGCGAAACAGATAGCACGTATATCGGCGAAACAGAAAAGAACCTCAATAAAATATTTTCTGCTGCTGAGTCAAAAAACATCGCCTTATCCTTTGCTGAATCAGATGACCTTTTAGGTATTCCTTCATCATTGCATCGTCAATCGGGGTATTTATTACATCCTGTATTCAATACGCATCATAGCGAAAGCCAGATGATGCGTTATATTAAATTTCTTGAAAACAAAGATCTTTCGCTTAATACGTCCATGATTTCATTGGGTAGTTGTACAATGAAATTAAACGC
>JAFDYH010000115.1:0-281 GCA_018267535.1 Bacteroidota bacterium | reverse complement strand
GATGCCTGCAGCCTGCAACCTAACAGTGGCGCACAAGGCGAATACGCGGGATTGCTGACTATAAAATCTTTTCACGAAGCCAATGGCGATCATCATCGAACGGTAATGCTGATCCCGATTTCAGCACATGGTACTAATCCTGCATCAGCGGTAATGGCCGGCATGAAAGTGGTTGTAGTAAAAGCGTTGGAAAATGGCTATATAGATGTTGAAGATTTAAAACTGAAAGCAACTGAACACGCCGCAAACCTTGCCGGCATTATGGTTACCTATCCAAGCAC
>JAFDYH010000114.1:2709-7596 GCA_018267535.1 Bacteroidota bacterium | reverse complement strand
AGGTAAAATAACAGGAACAACAGAAGATGCATTAATGTACAGCACACAAGGCACCCATGTAATTCACTGGAACTTTGATGATGGTCATGGTAATGCATCGCATGTTCACCACAATGTAGTAATAACAGATATAACAGCGCCTGCAGCACCGGCATCCTTACCGGATGTAACAGGAGAGTGCTCGGCGACTGCAACAGCACCGACAGCTGAAGATAACTGTTCAGGTACAATAACAGGAACAACAGAAGATGCATTAATGTACAGCACACAAGGCACCCATGTAATTCACTGGAACTTTGATGATGGTCATGGTAATGTATCGCATGTTAACCAGAATGTAGTAATCCATGATGTGACAGATCCAGCAATTGTCAACCTGCCTGCCAATATTGTAATAAATAACGATCCAGGCACATGTTCAGCTGTCGTTTCATGGACTGCACCAACTGCATCAGATAATTGCTCAGGCAGCAGTATTCAGCAAATTGAAGGACCTGTAAGCGGAGCAAACTTCCCGGCAGGAACTACAACAGTTACTTACACTGCAACCGATGTTGCAGGAAATACACATAGCGAGAGCTTTACAGTAACAGTAAACTCTCAGCCAATCACCGCTACTCTTACACCAGGCACAATAGCCTGTAATGGCGGCACAACCACGCTGATGGTAAATGCAAGTGGCGGTTCAGGTGTGTATATTTATACATTGGATAACGGTACACCACAATCTTCTGCAACATTTAGTAATGTAGCAGCAGGGCCTCATAGTGTGGTAATTGCAGATGTAAACGGTTGTACGATTCAAATAACAAAGAATATTACAATTGATGAACCTGCAGCTGTAACAGGAAGTATTAGCGGAACATCACCGATATGTACAGGCTCTTCAGCAACATTAACATTGACAGTAGCAGGTATTGGTAATATCAGCGGAACTTTATCTGATGGTACTTCATTCAGCGGCACCGCTCCAACAATCACAGTGAGTGTATCTCCATCAGCGACTACAACATACACGATTGCCTCTATGTCTGATGCAGGTTGTACGGCGAGAACAGAAGATTTGACAGGAAGTGCAACTATCACTGTAAACCCGTTACCTGTTATCACAACAGGTTCTTACGGACCATTATGCTCTAATGGCAATTCAATAACATTAAATGCTCAGCCGGTAAATGGAACCTGGTCAGGGCCAGGTATAAGTGGCAACAATTTTAATCCTGCAATTGCAGGCCCGGGTAGTCATGTGGTTACCTATTCCTATACTGATGCTAATGGTTGTACAAGTATCAAAACAACAACAATAGTAGTAAATGCAGCACCGGTAGTAAGTATCGCCGGATTGAATGCGGCATATTGTGCAAACTCAGCAGCAGTAATGCTTACCGGGTTACCTTCCGGCGGTTCGTTTACGATAGACGGATCATCGGCTACACAGTTTGATCCTTCAGCGTTAACTACAGGCAGCCATTCAATAGTATACACGTACACTGATGGTAACTCCTGTACTGCTACAGCTACGCAGAATGTAATGGTTAATGCAGTGCCTTCAGCACCAACAGCAGGACCTAACCAGGCAGTGTGTGAACAGTCGCCGATACAAACGATCACTGCGACTGCAAGCGTGCCGGCAGGGTATCATGTCGTATGGTATACCCAGGCCAGCGGTGGAGTACAATCAGGTACACATAGCCTAAATATAGTTGGCTCTGCTATCTATTATGCTGCGTCTGTTAATGATATAACAGGTTGTGAAAGCACAGACAGAACAGCTGTATCATTGACGATCTATCCGGCAGCTACACAGCTTTCGAGCTTATTACCAATCACCGCAGTAGCCGATGTTGATTGTGCAAAAGAGCACATTTCATTCACGCCGCCGTATACGATCAGTGAACATTGCTCAATAGCAGCAACAGGAATACGATTGAATTCTGCAGGGCAGATAGATCCTATAAACACGTTGGATTCACCATTCCCTGTAGGTACAACTACCATCAGGTGGGAGGCTAACGTGAACGGGCAGTTGTTAACCAGTTACCAGCAAGTGATTGTGGAAGATAAAACTGCACCGGTACCAAAGGTTGTTAACCTGCCGGCTATAACAGCACAGTGCAGTGCAACAATATCAACTATACCGACCGCGACAGATGACTGCGCCGGTACGGTTAGTGCAACTACAAGCAGCCCGCTTTCTTATACTACACCGGGTAACTATACTATTGTGTGGGTATACAGTGACGGTCATGGAAACACTGCAACGCAAACACAAAGTGTAACGATAACTGACGATATTGCTCCTGTGCCGAATGTGGCATCATTACCAGCACTTAGCGGCCAGTGTAGTGTAACGGTTACCGATATACCAAAAGCAACAGATAATTGTGCGGGAACTATCATTGGTTCAACAAACAGTCCAATGTCGTTCAACGCTCCGGGTAACTATACGATCGTCTGGATTTATGATGATGGGCATGGTAACGTCTCCACGCAGTCGCAAGCTGTGACTGTGACAGGGCTCACTGCCTTTACAGTAACCAGCACCGGTTCAGTATGTAACGGAGGCGTAACAATAGCACTTGCCTCATCTCAAACAGGAGTTACTTACCAGTTGATAAGAGACGGCAGCGTGATCGTTGACTCACGTTCCGGGTCAGATGGCTTTGGACTTGAATTCAATGTGCAGTCAGCCGGCGGAACATATACAGTTCGTGCAACTGCGCCTGCAGGATGTACAGCCACTATGAATGGCAGCGTAACACTTACTGCCGCGACATTGCCAACAGTTTATAATGTAAGTGGTGGTGGTACAACATGCGGCAGCGGTGGTATAACAGCAATCACACTTTCTAATTCACAAACAGGAATAACATACTATCTCCTGAAAGATGGTATTGCAACAGGTGTTACCAGAAATGGAATAACTGGTCTTGGCCAAAGTTTTGGCACACCGACTGAAGCGGGTAACTATACTGTACTTGCAATAAATGCAGCAGGCTGCCAGCAAGTAATGAACGGAACAGCGGTAGTAAGTATTGGTGTTCCGCCAACAGTGTACACGGTATCTACTTCCGGTACACCTTGTAACGGTGGCGTACATGTGCGGTTATCCGGTTCTCAATTTGGAATCAGCTATGTACTTGCACAGGATGGCTTTGCTGTGGGCAACCCGGTAACAGGTTCAGGGTTAGGAATTGATTTCGGAGTACAGGTGCCTGGTACTTATACAGTGATAGCTATCAATACCAATACCGGTTGTATGAGTAACATGAGTGGATCAGCCACAGTACTCTCGGGTACACCACCAGTAGCCTTTACCGTAACAGGTGGTGGTGCAAGTTGCAGTGGTTTTGCTGTTGTAGGATTGTCAGGATCTGAAGCTGGTGTGAGCTATCAATTGAAAAACGGGCCAGTGAATGTGGGCAGCCCTGTGTCAGGGTCTGGTAGTGCGATCAGTTTCGGTGTACAGGCAACTGGTACTTATACAGTCGTAGCAACAAATAATGCAACGCTCTGTACAAATAATATGAGCAATAGTGTTACTGTATCAGCTAACGCTGCTACACAGATCACACAGCAACCACAGGGTCAAACAATATGTTCAGGTAATACAGCGCTTCTTTCTGTAACGGCAAGTGGATCAGGATTAGGATATCAATGGCAATTAAACGGAACAAATATTCCGGGTGCTACAAGCAATGTATATACGGCTTCAGTTGCAGGTAACTACTCGGTTATTGTGACCAGTGATTGCGGTACATTATTCTCGAATACCGCAGTCTTAACAGTAAATACAGCACCTTTGGTTACTACACAGCCAGCAGATAAAACAATATGTGCAGGCAGCACGGCAATCTTTAGTGTGGTTGCCAGCGGATCGGGTACCTTGCAATATCAGTGGAGGTTGAATAATATCGACATCCCGGGGGCTAATAATAATTTCTACGAAACATCTACTGCCGGAAGCTATACAGTAGTAGTTTCAAATAGTTGTGGCAACGCAACTTCAAATGCGGCAACACTGATCGTCAATCCGAACGTTTCAGCAGGTCAGATTGTTGGCCCAACGGACCTCGGTTGTCCTGGTACGGTAGTATCGTTCACCTCTAATGGAACGCAGAACGGTACATGGACGAGCAGCAATACAGCTGTTGCAACTGTGGGCCTCAATTCTGGAATTGTAAATTGTGTTGGTGGTGGTACTTCAGTTATCACATACACAGTTAACGGATGTGGAGGTCCGCAAAGTACTAGTGTAACAGTTACGGTAACACCAAATGCAGTAGCGGGTACTATAACAGGCGGTAGCCTGTTGGCAATCTGTCCGGGAACTACCCTAGTATTCTCTTCAGACGGAACGCCGGGCGGCTTATGGTCAAGTGACAACACAGCTGTTGCAACAGTAAACGCATCTACAGGTGAGGTAACATGTGTAGCAGCAGGTAACGCAATGATTACATATAGTGTAGCAGGTTGTACAGGACCTGTAACTACCCAGAAACAGGTATCAGTAAGTGCACCTGTAGTAATTGGTACACAGCCTGTAAGCCAATCGATTTGTTCAGGTACAGCTACTCTAAGTGTAGTGGCTAGTGGAACAATCGTTGGTTATCAATGGCAATTAAATGGTGTAAATATCAGCAATGCGAATGCAAGCACTTACACCACAAGTACAGCAGGTAATTATTCAGTAATAGTAATTGGTAGTTGCGGTAATGTAACATCAAATACGGCAACGCTTGCAGCAGGAACGGCACCCACTATCACAACACAACCTGTAAACCAGACGATATGCTCAGGTAATGCAACATTCACTGTTGCAGCAAGTGGAACAGGGTTGAGCTATCAGTGGAAACGGGGTACAACAAATGTTGGAACAAACAGCAA
>JAFDYH010000114.1:0-2658 GCA_018267535.1 Bacteroidota bacterium | reverse complement strand
AGCAGTGTAACATCGAACGCAGCTACACTGACAACCGGAACGGCACCCACTATCACAACACAGCCTGTAAGCCAGACGATATGCTCGGGTAATGCAACATTCACTGTTGCCGCAACCGGAGCAGGATTGAGCTATCAGTGGAAACGGGGTACAACGAATGTTGGAACAAACAGCAATACCCTGGTAACAAATGTTGCAGGTACTTATACAGTGGTTGTAACCAACAGTTGCAGCAGTGTAACATCGAATGCGGCAACACTGACAGTTGGAGGATCACCAGCTATTACAACACAGCCTGTAAGCCAGACGATCTGCTCAGGTAGTGCAACATTCACTGTGGCAGCTACCGGAACAGGGTTAAGCTATCAGTGGAAACGTGGTAATACCAATGTAGGTACAAACAGCAATAGTTATGTAACATCAACTGCAGGAACATACACGGTAGTAATTTCAAATAATTGTGGTAACAGTGTAACATCGAGCGCAGCAACGCTTACTATAAACAACACTGTATCGATAACAACACAGCCTGTAAGTCAGACAATCTGTTCGGGTAGTGCAACATTCAATGTAGCAGCAAGTGGTGTTGGATTGAGCTATCAGTGGAAGCGTGGTAATACGAATGTGGGAACAAACAGCAGCAGTTATAGTACAAATGTTGCGGGAACGTATACTGTAGTAGTAACAAATAGTTGCGGCGCAAGTGTAACATCGAATGCAGCAATACTGACAACTGCAAGTGCACCATCGATTACAACACAGCCAGTGAGCCAGACAATTTGTTCAGGTAACGCAACATTTACTGTTGCAGCTACCGGAACTGGCCTGAATTATCAGTGGAGACGCGATGGAGTGAATATCAGTGGTGCGACCAGTAGCAGTTATACTACAAACGTTGCGGCGAACTATTCAGTTGTTATCAGCAATAGCTGTGGCAATAATGTAACATCTAATACTGCTTCGCTTACCATGACTTCAGCAGTTGGCGGTTCAGCACTTATTAACAATGTTCAATCTGTCAATACTTGTTACGGTAACACCGTGACCGTAAGTCTCAGTGGCCAGACTGGAAATGTAACAAGATGGGAATATTCGACCGGTAACAGCGGATCCTGGCAGACGATTAATACAACCCAGACTACCATAACAAGAACGGTAACACAGAATACCGCATTCAGGGCGATAGTTGCGATCAGTTCAAACTGTACACCTGCTACTTCGTCTATCGCGAATGTAACTGTTACCTCTACAGGTATCGGTGGTACGGTATCCATAGCAAATACAGTGGTGTGCCGTGGCGCCAGCGCAGTGTTCACATTGAGCGGAAATACCGGAACTGTTTTAGGCTGGCAATATTCAACCAACGGCGGAAGCTCCTGGACAAACGTAAGCAATACTTCAGGTACACTGGTTTATAGTAATGCAACCCAGAACAGGCGTTACCGTGCGGTAGTTAGAGGTTGTTTTGGTAGCACTATCGTTTATTCAACTTCAGTAGCCATCACTGTGGTTAATTGCAATACGAGAAATACTCAGTCAAATGAAACCAAGACAACAAACATAGTCGAAGGCAACCTGGAAGCAACGGCCTATCCGAACCCATCTCAAACTTACTTTAACCTTCAGGTGAAGAGTTCAAACAACTCAGATATTGAAATTAAAGTGTTTGATATGTCGGGTAAGCAGGTTGACCAGATGAGAGGGGCTGCTTATGAAACCTATCGTTTCGGAAATAACCTGGTGGCTGGAACTTATATTGTTGAGGTTCGCCAGGGTAATGAAAAAATAACAACCAAAGTGATTAAATTTTAATTGCGAGAACCCCTAGTTATGCAGACCATTCGCGAAAGCGGGTGGTCTTTTTTTATTCTGTAGCAGTCCGGAGGTTTTAAAGGCTTACGGATAGGTTTTACCTTATATCCCAAAAAGACTGAAGGAGAATTGAATTTATCATTTCTTTAGGCTTGTTTGCAACGAATTACGACTTGTATTTGTCAGAAACGGAACCAAGATGGATTATTACAAACTGGTACGGGAGTGCCTGGCACAAAAACCAGCAGCACAAAAGCAGCTTTACGAGCATTTTTCTGAAACAATGCTGGGCGTTTGCTATCGTTATACCAAATCATTCAAAGATGCAGAAGATGTTCTCCAGGAAGGGTTTGTGAAAGTATTCCGGAATTTAAGCCAGTTTAAAAATGAAGGAGAGTTAGGCGCCTGGATACGCCGTATAATGGTAAATACCGCCCTCAATTTTTTGAAAAGAAACAGGAAATACCAGGATGAGATGTTCTTTACAGAAGAGTATATGCACCCTGTTGCAGATGATGACCCGGAAATACAACTTAGCTCAAAAGAGCTGGCTGATTTGATACGCCAGCTTCCTTCCGGCTATCAAACCATATTTAACCTTTATGCGGTAGAAGGATATTCTCATATTGAAATAGGAGAAATGCTCGGAATAAGTGATGGTACATCGCGATCCCAGTATGCCCGTGCAAGAGCCTTGCTTGCTACATGGATAAAAAAAAATTTTTCAGAAGTTAAAAGCAGAAGCTATGCAGGAAAATGAATTTGAAAAACAGGTAAAACAGAAAATGGATGAATTCCACCTTCGTCCCTCTGCGCCTGTGTGGCTTGAGATAAGAAAACAATTAA
>JAFDYH010000113.1:2204-12332 GCA_018267535.1 Bacteroidota bacterium | reverse complement strand
CCTTTGGTTATGCGATTGTTTATAGTGTTTGTCATCCTGATCCCGATTTCCGGCTTCTGTCAGTGGAAAAGCTTTATTATTGGTGTAAAAGGAGATACTTTAAACCGTGTAGATATGAATGGTAAAAAGCAGGGGCCATGGGTTTCCCATTTTGATGAACTGCGGGGTGAGCCGGGGTTTGAAGAAGAAGGGAATTATAAAAATGACAGGAAAGACGGTGTTTGGAGAAAATATTCCTTGCAGGGAGATTTAATTGCCATGGAAAACTTTCGCTGGGGAAATAAGGATGGAAAAAATGTCTACTTCAATAATGTAGGTCAATTACTACGCGAAGAGAGCTGGAAGGCGGTAAACCCTGATAATCCCTACGACACTGTAGCTGTGTATGATCTGAATGATCCTACCAAAATTGTGGATCATCGTGTAATAAAATTAGATGGCTACACGCTCAAACATGGGACATGGAATTTTTATGATCCTTCCACCGGGGGGTTGGATAAAACAGAAAAATGGTACCTTGATAAGCCCGCCGCTGAAAATGCCGATGGGGAATTGGCACCAATAGACATAGCCAATAATACAAAAATGAAAAGTGATAGTGCCAGAAAATACCCTAAGCCGCAGGCTATTTTGGATTATGAAAAGAAGAACAAGAAAAAGAAAATTAAAGTAAGGGACGGCAGCACCGGGTATTAAATATTGGATCCTTTTAAATAATTTACAGGTATTATTTTCCCCGCTCATTGCGGGGATTTTTATTTCCGGAAGAATTGGCTACTTAAATATTTTTTCTTTCTAAAGGAGGGAAGAACATTTCTTTCCATGCTTGCTGATTTTTTGGTTAAAAGAAAAATTTCGTGATTCCGGGCCTTTAATATATATTTGATATCAAAATGATATTAAATTGAAAATATATGGAAAAAAATAAAAGGCCGCTTTCCGGCTATCTTGCCTTGCTGCTTGCACTTGCTTGTTTGATTTTTGCTATTTACTGCGTCTTCAGTATTCAGAAAGAAGGAGCTTGGATGATTGTATTGGCCATTCTGTCCTTTATCGCTTTTATTTTCCTCGTAAAAGGCTTAATGATTATCCAGCCCAACCATTCCAGGGTATTGAATTTCTTTGGGAGGTATGTCGGATCGGTAAAAGATAATGGCTTGTTTTTTGTCAACCCGCTTTATTCTTCATTAAAATTATCTCTTCGTGCGCAGAACCTGCAGGGGCAAACGCTAAAGGTGAATGATAAGATGGGTAACCCGATTGAAATCGGTGCCGTTATTGTATGGCAGATTGGCGATACATATAAAGCTGCGTATGATGTAGCGAATTATATGGATTATGTAAAAACCCAAAGTGAAGCGGCGGTACGTCACCTTGCGAATAGTTTTCCCTACGATAACCTGGAAGATGAGCATGCAGATATTACATTAAGAAACGGCGGTGATAAAGTAAATGAAATACTGGAAAAAGAATTGAATGATCGTTTGGCTGCTGCGGGTATACTTATCCGTGAAGCAAGGATAAGTCACCTGGCCTATGCCCCAGAAATTGCAGGCGCCATGTTGCAGCGCCAGCAGGCTACTGCCATTGTAGCGGCAAGAACAAAAATTGTAGAAGGTGCAGTGGGTATGGTGGAGATGGCTTTGGAAATGCTTTCAAAGAAAGATATTGTACATCTTGATGAAGAAAAAAAGGCAGCGATGGTAAGTAATTTAATGGTTGTATTATGTGGTGAAAAAGCGGCACAACCAGTATTAAATACAGGAACACTTTACCAGTAAAATCAAATGGCTTCAGGAACCGGAATAAATGGAAAGATACTATTCACAGAAGTACAATACTTCCGTGTAAAATGGTTATGGATATTGCTGTTAAGTATTGTTATTTTTTCCATTTTTCTTCCTTTGTTATTATCCCTGGTTACGAAAGCAGGTTTAAAAGAATCAGTTTTGTCTCTACTGGTGACGGTTCCTCTTGAAGGTTTAATGTTGTGCCTGTTTTATATCGTGCGGCTGGAAACCGTTGTCAGCGATGATGGGGTTTATTACCGGTGGTTGCCTTTCTTTCGCCGGTATAAGTTTATAGCAAGGAATGATATTGAAACTGCAATTGCCGGTAATGGACCCATTTTAAGTTATGGGTTTCATTTTGTGTTAGGTTATGGGTGGGTACACAATACGGGACCGGGAAAAGGTATACGGTTTAACCTGATTGGGGGAAAAAGAATTTTCATTGGAACAAAGGATATTGATTCTTTTGTAGTGGCAGTTGCTAAAATGATAAATCGTAAACAATAAGACAGACCTGTGGCAGAAAAAAAATCCTTCATACTACGAATCGATAACGAAACCTATAAGGCCCTTGAGAAATGGGCCGCGGATGAATTTCGCAGTGTGAATGGACAAATAGAATGGCTGCTTGTTCAAAAGCTGAAAGAATCATCCCGCCTGAAAGAGCAGAATGATAAGTCTGCAAAAACAAAAGGGAGCAATAAATAGAGAAGGTTTATTGCGCTGATTTTTTTATTTCATGGTAAGTATATTTTGCTACTCCCGTGGTATTTGCTTTAGCTGCGTTTAGCATTGCAAGTGCCACTTCTTTTCCATGTACCGGTTTATATTTCTTTAATGGACCGATCATTAAAAAAGAAACCCCATTGAAAACTATCTGGCCTAATCTTTCGCCGGTCCTTTTTTCTTTTCTTTCGCCCAATAAGAAAGAAGGCTGCAGGATATGAATTGATTCCATACCTGATAAAGCGAGAGCATCTTCAACTTCTCCTTTTAATTTCAGGTAAAAATTGTTGCTTTTACTATTGGCGCCTACAGAGCTAACGATAACAAACTTTCCACAGCCGGTTTCTTTGCATATTCTTGCAGCTTTTAAAGGAATCTCCTGGTCAACTTTACGGTATAGTTCTTTATCCCCTTTTACTTTTTTTTGCGTGGTGCCAATTGTGCAGAATAATACATCACTTCCGTCTATTGCCAGTTTCAATGATTCATAGTCATTAAAATCAACCAGTTTTATTTCTGTTTTAGCACCTGACTTGGGATAGGGTCTTCTTACAATCAGTCGTATCGTTTCAAAATACGGGTCATGAAGTAATTCCTGCAGCAGGTAATTTCCTACCATGCCGGTAACGCCGATTATAGCTGCTGTTTTTCCACTCATTATTTTACTGTATACTTGTTGCTGATTTTAATACCACATGCAAATTCAGGAAAACATTTCATTAAAGGCCTATAATACTTTCGGGTTGGAGGTAAAAGCAAAATTATTTTCTGCTTTCCGGAATACAACTGAGCTTACCGACCTGATCGGCAGGACAGCCCAGGAAACCAAATTGATCCTCGGTGGAGGCAGCAATATTCTTTTTACAAAAGATGTTGACGGCATTGTTTTAAAAAATGAAATCAGGGGAATAGAAAAGGTAAGAGAGGATGACGAATATGTGTATATAAAAGCAGGGGCGGGAGAAACCTGGCACCAGTTCGTCTTATTCTGTATAAAAAACAATTGGGCTGGAGTTGAAAATTTATCATTGATCCCGGGAAATGTCGGTGCTTCCCCTATGCAGAACATCGGCGCTTATGGCGTTGAGATAAAAGAAGTATTTCATGAGCTAAAGGCATTTCATATTCATGAAAAAACGAATTATACATTTACAGAAAAAGATTGCGGGTTTGGTTACAGGGAGAGTGTGTTCAAAAAAAAATATAGAAATGAATTTGTTATTCTGAATGTGACATATCGTTTGAATAAGACGCCAAAATTTAATGTCAGTTATGGGGCAATAGAGCAGGAGTTGGAAAAAATGAGGTTGGAAAAATTAACCATTGCCGCTATTTCGCAGGCAGTTATTAATATACGATCTTCAAAGCTCCCTGACCCTGCACAAATCGGAAATGCGGGAAGTTTCTTTAAAAACCCTTCTGTGGCCAAAGAAAAATTCGAAGTATTAAAAAATGAATTCCCGGGTATCATAGGTTATGAAAATGAGGATTGTACAGTAAAGCTTGCGGCTGGGTGGTTAATTGAACATTGCGGTCCACAACCATCCGGGAGTTGGAAGGGATACCGTAACGGTGATGCGGGTGTGCACTCAAAGCAGGCGCTGGTATTGGTTAACTATGGTAATGCAAATGGAAATGAAATCTACGAATTATCAGAAAAAATAACAGATAGTGTAAATGAAAAATTCGGGGTAGTATTAGAAAGAGAAGTGAATATCGTTTAGTCGCATTAAATCTCAGTTTATTTCGTTTGCCATTTTTTTTTAATCACTGCCAGGCGTTTTTTCGTCCAGCTTTTTTAAGCACCTTATATTATTTATTCTTATTATTTCAGCAACGTATTTAGTATTTCTTTTTATAAAGCCGGTTTAAATTTTTTTTTTAGAAGTTCGTCACGAAATGATTTTAATATTGGTCTATATTTCACAGGATGTTTTTTAGTGATAGCATTGCGGTATTTTGAATAGGGTTATAAACATCTGAATATAGTTCCGGATTTTATGCTTAAGGTCTATAATAACCTTCGCCTGGTGTTTCTACTCCGGGCTTTTTTATTTTCTGGTTTAAGCGATTTTTTTGCCGGAATAAAGATTTCCTATCTTTATTAACCGATTGTATGCAAAACGCTGAGAAAAATACGGATTTGAATGAGTTGCAGAGGAGAATTGCTGTTTACGAAGATGAAGCCGCTTATAAGGAATTATTTTTCCGCTTATATTCCCCATTAAAAAAATTTTCAGTTGGCTTTTTACGGTCTGCAGAAATAGCTGAAGAAGTCGTTTCAGATGTATTTATGGAAATATGGCGGCGGCGTACAGGCCTTATGGAAATAGAGGACCTGAAAGTGTATATGTATATCTGCGTCAGGAATGCCTCGCTGAAAAAGCTGCAGCAATCCCGTAAAGACGCAATAGTATCGCTTGATGATTTTTCTTATGAATTCACTTCATCTTACATCAGTGCCGAGGAAGCTATACTTACCTCGGAATTGCACCAGAAAATTCAATCGGTTATAAACGAATTGCCGCCCCGCTGTAAGCTGGTATATAAACTGGCAAAAGAAGATAAACTCCCTTACAAAGATATTTCTGCGATACTGAATATCAGCGTTAAAACTGTTGATAACCAGCTTGCAACAGCTTTGAAAAAAATCGCCTCCGCTATTAATTTCCGGCTGAAGAAAAATTTTATTGTCTAATTTTTATGGATATAGGGGATTCTGTTTTTTATAGACTCTATATAAATACCGAATAAATGCACACGGACCGTATTTGGACTTTACTTGCCCGCAAGCTTGCAGGAGAAGTTTCACCCGAAGAAGCAGGTGAACTGGAATCATTATTGCGTGAAAACCCTGATGTTCATCTCAAACTGCAGGCACTTGTTGAATCATGGAATGATAAAGCCGGTTTGCTATTCGGCGAGGAAGATGCGGCTTATGATAAGGTAATCAACAACCTGAAAAGTGAAGGTTATTTCGCTTCAGCAGATGAGCATGATCTTTTGCCTGGAATTGAAATTCATCCCCGTAAAAGTTTTTCCTATCGTCATCTGCTTACCGCCTGTCTTATATTGACGATCTCCCTGTTAGGCGTGTTTCTCTGGTTAAATAACAATAAGAAAAAGAACCTGGAAATAATCGCTGCAACGCCAATTAATACGATTTCTACAAAATATGGTTCCAGGACAAAAGTAGAACTGCCTGATGGTTCTGTAGTATGGCTGAATGCCGGAAGCAAACTTACCTATGATAAGGAGTTTGGTAATACATTACGGGAGGTAAATCTTATAGGGGAAGGCTATTTTGATGTTGTGCATAATGCGGAAAAGCCATTTATTATTCATACTTCATTCTTTGATATAAAAGATTTGGGAACGCAGTTTAATGTAAAATGCTATCCTGAAGATAAAACGACGGAGACAAGTTTGATTGAAGGCAGTGTTGAGATTACTGTAAAGAAAAGGCCAAAAGATAAATGGATATTAAAGCCGGATGAAAAATTGGTGTTGTTGAATGAAACGGTTGACAATATTGATAAAAGAAAAATGCAGGGATTGAAAGCGGGCCATATTGTTCAGGAACCGCTGATTGCAATAAAAAAACTAACCTATCTCGCACAAGATTCTTTTTCGGTAGAAACAGCGTGGACATATAATAAATTGTCTTTTGAAGATGAGGCTTTCAGTGAAGTGGCCAAAAAGATGGGCCGTTGGTTTGATGCTGAGTTTGAATTTAAGAATAAGAAATTAGAAGATATTCATTTGAATGGCTCATTTATTTCTGAAACCCTGGGGCAGGCAATGGAGGCTTTGAAATATACAAACAGGTTTAGTTATGAAATAAAAGACCGGAAAGTTATTATTTATTAACTATAAAACGAATGCTGCTTATGTTCAATAATTCCTGCTGACTACCGGCAAAAGAAACGGGATTTCGTTCCAGCGAAACCCCGTTGTTAAGGTTCATAATGGAATCCCACGAAATTGACTGAGCGGGTTCCCATTTTTTATTAAACCAAGCTTAAATGTATGAAAAATAAGCGTTCGCTTATCAGGGCAACTACTGCTTTGAAAGAGCCGATCTTAATTATGAAATTGACTATCTTCTTAACTATTTTTTCCGTCTTTCAGAGTTTTGCCGGTATTAAAGGGCAGACGGTCAGCCTTGAAATGAAAGATGTTGAAATCAGGAAGGTGCTGACTAAAATTGAAAGACAAGGCACTTTTCGTTTCTTGTTTAACAGCCGGTTGGAGCAATTGAAACAAAAGGTAGATGTGTCATTGAACAATGTTGATATTGCAGTCGCATTAAATCAATTGTTTTCCGGTACGGAACTTTCTTTTAAAAGACTAGACAATAACCTGATTGCCATCCGTAGCGGGATAAGTGACGACCAGGATATAACCGTGAGTGGCAGAATTACGGGCCCTAACGGAGATCCCTTAAATGGAGTTTCTGTAACCATTAAAGGAACAACGAGGGGAACTACGACAAATGCAAATGGTGAATATGCATTGACAGTGCCTGATAATGCAGTGTTGGTTTTTAGTTCAGTAGGGTTTGCAACTGCTGAGCAGGCTGTTAATGGCAAAACAACAGTGAATATTACACTTCAGGCTTCTACCAGGACCATTGACGAAGTAGTTGTTATTGGTTATGGTACTGCAAACAAAAGAGACCTGACCGGTTCAATAGTGAAAGTAGCGGGTAAGGAAGTGGCAGACAAGCCGAATACAAATCCTGTGAATTCTTTACAAGGTAAAGTTGCGGGCTTGCAGGTAACACCAACAGGTAGACCCGGCGAAAGCCCGGATGTTCGCATTTTAGGTACAATCAGCAAAACCCAAACATCCCCTTTGTATGTTGTTGACGGTATATTCAATGATAACATTGACTATGTAAACCCTGCCGATATTGAGTCAATCGAAGTTTTAAAAGACCCTTCTTCCCTTGCAATCTTTGGAGTAAGAGGCGCGAATGGCGTAATAGTGGTTACGACTAAATCCGGAAAACAGGGCCAGTTGACAGTCAACTTCAATACTTCAATAGGGGTGAAGAAAATGGTAGATGAGTTGAAACTGGTAGATGCTGCTGGTTATAAGACTCTTTTGACCCGCCAGTTTGTTAATGATGGTCAGGCCCCTTATGCTTACTGGGATAAATATACAGGCAATACTGATTGGCAGAAAGAGATATCACAGAATGGAATATTGAATTACAATAATCTCAGCATTACCAGTGGTACCGAGAAAAACAAGTTTTATATGGGTCTTGGCTACCAGACTGACGAGGGAATTATTAAGCATGAAAAACTACAGCGGCTTACACTTACTTTCAAAGATGAATTAAGGGTGGCAAAACCTCTTCGGATCGGATTTGAAGTGATAGGATACCAAAGCAAGTTGCCCCAATTAGGAGATTTTACGAACGCTGTTTCTGCTGCGCCGGTTATTGTACCTTATAATACAAAGTTTGGTGTTTATAACCAGATGCCTTTTTTACTTCAGGACGCCCAGGTAGATAATCCTTTACGATTAGTAGAAGAACAACAGGGACAAGATATTTCTCATGCTTACAGGGTAGTGGGAAATGTATTTGCTGAAGTGAATTTCCTTAAAAAATTTACATTTAAAGCTACCTATTACGGGGATATTACGTTTAATGACAACAGGCACTACAACCCTCTTGTAAACATGTATAATGCAAGTGTAGATACTGTTGTAGCGGTAAACACAAAGACAAGTGTTTCACAGAAAAATAACCGGTACTCCAAGTTTCAACAGGATTATTTGCTGACTTATACAAACAAGTTTGGAGACCATGGTTTAACCCTTCTCGGCGGATTTTCGACTATATATAACAGCTATAGCGAAGTCAATGGAGTCGTAAGCCAATATACTACAGGTAACGCAATTCCGATTCCCAATAATAAACGCTTCTGGTATCTCGATAATTTTTTTGCTGACCCATCATCCAGAACCCTCATCTCGCCCGCGAAAGATGTTTTTAATAATCCCCTGCCGTTGGAATGGGAGCAAACAACTGTGTCAATGCTTGCAAGAGCATTATATAATTACAAGGGTAAGTATATGTTGAATGCTTCTTTCCGCCGTGATGGTTCTTCTGATATTTCACCAAGCCACCGCTTTCAGAATTTTGGAGCTGTCGGTTTAGCGTGGGATATAAGTAAGGAAGGGTTTATGAAAGACCAGAATATATTCGATCTTCTTAAATTGAAGGGTTCGTGGGGAGTTCTGGGTAATCAATACACAGCGATTCATTATCCTTTCAATCCACTGCTGACAGCAGCTTCTGCGGCTGTTTTTGGACCAGGTTCAAATCAGCAGTTAATTGCAGCCTATAAGCCTTCATTCATTGCCGACCCTAATTTAAGATGGGAAACAGTTACTGCTACAGAAATAGGGGCTGAGTTTGCAGTTTTGAATAGTCGCTTAAATATAGACGCCAGCTACTATAACAAACAAACCAAAGACCTGCTGACTAATTATGCCGGTGCAAATGGCCAGATTGGAGGTATAACAAATGCAGGCGCTATTTCAAACAAAGGCATAGAGTTGTCGGCGATATGGAGAGATAAAGTGGGTAAGGAATTCTCATATTCAATTGGAGGAAACATTACCACACTAAATAATAAGGTAAAAGCTTTATATCAGGGAACACCTATTATTGATGGACCTGCTTTAACGCAGGTTGGCCACCCAATTGGTGCTTTTTATGGTTATGTTGTTGATGGTATATTCCAGAACTCAAGTGATTCGGCAAAATACCCTCAGTTTAGTGCCGCATCACGTCCGGGTGACCTGAGATTTCGCGACCTAACAGGCAATGGAACAATTACAGATAGCGACAGGGTTGATATCGGTAACCCGACTCCCAAGTTTATTTATGGCTTTTCGGTTGGCGCTAGCTTTAAAGGCTTTGACCTTGCAATCGATATACAAGGTGTTTCGGGAAACCAGATCTTCAGAACATGGGGTAACGGTGCAGGATATGCACGTTTGAACTATCGTGCAGCGAGAATGAACGCCTGGAATGGTGAAGGAACTTCGAACACAGAGCCGATTATCAGTGATGTTGATGCCAACAACAGGGTAAACTCAACGTATATGATAGAAAGCGGCAGCTACATGCGAATACGTAATGTGCAGGTAGGTTACAACTTTAACACTCATCTTTTGTCGCGATCACGAATAAAATCTCTGCGTTTATATGTAAGCGGGCAAAACCTCAAAACCTTTAAAAAGAATTCAGGATATACGCCTGAAATCGGGGGTTCAGCTACTTCTTTTGGTGTTGATGGAGGAACATATCCTGTACCTGCCATTTATACAGCTGGCTTAAATGTTAGTTTTTAATTAAACGAACTAAAACGTAAAGTATGAAAAAAATTAAGCAAATATTTTGGCTCGTAGCATTGGTTCCATTGTTATACGGCCAGTTAGGATGTAAAAAATTTCTCGATCGCAAGCCATTAGGGCAGGCTATCGATGGAGATGTATCCGGAGGTGGCGCACAGTCGCAGGTTTTCGGGTTGTATTCTGCCACCCGTTTATGGGGCATGACCGGGTTGGCTTTTTTAACGATGCATGG
>JAFDYH010000113.1:0-2180 GCA_018267535.1 Bacteroidota bacterium | reverse complement strand
GTAGACAATTTTAATTATGTAAAAGATCACTGGTCATTAAATAGCCTCTGGGATGACCATTATACTTTCATTACGCAGGCGAATGCGATAATACACGATGTTGATTCGGCTTATTCCACAGATCCTTCAAGCATCGTTAATGAAGCAGAAGCAAGATTTTTAAGGGCCTATGCTTATTTCGATTTGGTTAGAGATTACGGGGAAGTACCTATTATTAAGAATAAAGTATACAAGCCTAGTGATGCGATAGCGGCTAAATCTCCTGTTGCCGATGTATATGCGTTTATTGATGAAGATCTACAATACGCTATTGCTCACTTACCTGCAACCTGGTCTTCAGAATATTTAGGCCGTGCTACAATGGGGGCGGCAAATGCCTTACAGGCAAAAACGTATTTGTATCGCCAGCAATGGTCAAATGCTTTGGCCAGTGCAGAAGCCGTAATCAATTCCGGTTTGTACAGCCTGGACCCATCCTATTCTCATTTATTTTCAGAAGCAGCTGAAAATGGTAGTGAATCAATATTTGAAATTCAGAATTATGAAAATGCGAATGGTTCAATAGGTGGAGATGGATCTTATTCAAATGGTTTGCCGGTATACCAGGCTGTAAGAGGTGCAGGCGATTGGAATTTGGGATGGGGATGGAATCTTCCAACAGCAACATTGGTTAATGATGCTTATGAAACAGACGACCCCCGAAAAGGAGCCACCATTTTGGAATCAGGTCAGCCTGATAATGTGTATGGCGGAATTACTTACGGTGTATCCCTTCCTGCATCAGGAACTCCCTACTGGAATAAAAAAGTATATTCTGATCCTGCACGCCGTGCAGCAACAGGCGATAAAGGGGCTAATTGGCTGAACACACGCATTTACAGATATGCGGATGTATTACTAATGGCTGCCGAAGCGGCGAATGAGACAGGTAATAGCAGTAAAGCATTAAGTTATCTTGAAATGGTAAGAGCCCGGGCCAGAGATGGTAAAACAGGAATTCTTCCGGCGGTAACTTCTACTGATCAGGGTGTTATACGGACAGCCATCAAAAAGGAACGCAGGGTAGAATTTGCTATGGAATTTGAAAGATTTTATGATCTTGTTCGCTGGACACCTGCAACGGATAATATAGATGCACCTAATGTACTCGGTCCTTTAGGATATACTACAAAAAACAAATATTACCCGATACCCCAGGAAGCGATTGACAAATCTGAAATAAACGGGGTAAAAATTCTTGTTCAAAATCCTGACTATCCATAATAGTTAAATGGTTTAACAGTGAATTGTCTGGTCCAAGAGGGTTGTAAATCAATACAACCCTCTTAACTTTTGAAATTGAGTAGTACCTTTTGCTTTTAAATTTCTTTAGTGAATTTTAGTTTAGATTATAAAAGGCATCGCTTCAACAATCTTTTTGCAGGACTTCTTATCTTTTTAGCTTCCTGTAGTCATCCGGATAATTTATTTACAAACCTTTCATCTTCCGAGACCCATATTGATTTTATCAACAACCTTGAAAAGAAAGATGCATTCGGTATATTATACTACTTGTATTATTACAATGGTGGCGGGGTAGCCACCGGGGATATTAATAATGATGGCTTACCAGATATTTATTTTACTGCGAATAGTAAAGGTCATAACAAGTTATATTTAAATAAAGGAGGATTTCATTTTGAAGACATAAGTGATAAAGCCGGTGTTCAGGGTAGTGAGGATTGGTGCAGTGGTGTTACCATGGTGGATATAAACGGAGATGGGTGGCTGGATATATATGTATGTGCAATAGATATTAAAGGAAAGCTACAGGGAAGAAATGAATTGTTTATCAATAACGGTAATGGGACGTTCAAAGAATCGGCAAATGAATATGGCTTGGATTTTTCAGGATACAGCGGACAGGCAGCTTTTTTTGACTATGACCATGATGGCGATCTTGATTGTTTTCTCCTGAACCAGTCTCATAACCCCAATGGAAATATTGTTGACACAAGCAACAGACGGAAAACAGATGCACATTCTGGCGGACGACTATTTAAAAGTAATATTCGTGAAGGCGTAAAACGATTTACAGATATCTCGCAACAATCAGGAATATATCAAAGCAACCTTTGTTATGGGCTGGGCCTTGCAATTGCTGATCTTAATAATGATGGATGGGATGATATATATGTAGG
>JAFDYH010000112.1:7872-12120 GCA_018267535.1 Bacteroidota bacterium | reverse complement strand
TATGCTGTCCATATCTCAAAGAGGCAAACAAATGCCCGCATCACCAATAAGGAAATTAGTACCATATGCCGAGGCTGCTAAAAAGAAAGGTATTAAAGTATACCACCTGAATATCGGGCAACCGGATATTGAAACACCCCCCGCTATACTGGATGCCGTTCGTAAAGCCGACATAAAAGTGCTGGAATACAGCCATAGTGCCGGCAACGAAAGTTATCGCCGCAAACTGGTTCAGTATTATGAGAGAGTAGGTATTCATGTGGATCATGAACAAATTATTATTACAACAGGCGGCAGCGAGGCGATTATGTTTGGTTTCTTTACCTGTTTAAATCCAGGGGATGAAGTAATTATCCCCGAACCATTTTATGCCAACTATAATGGCTTTGCAGTAGCTGCGAGTGTAAATATTATACCGATTACTTCCTATATCGAAAATGGGTTTGCCCTGCCTCCTATTGAAGACTTTGAAAAAATGATTACGCCGAAAACAAAAGCAATACTTGTTTGCAATCCGAATAACCCTACTGGCTATTTATATAGCCGGGATGAAATGGAAAAGCTGAAACAAATCTGTTTGAAACATGATTTGTATTTGTTCAGTGATGAAGCCTATCGCGAATTCTGTTATGACGGTGAATACGTAAGCGCCATGCACCTGGAAGGCATGGAAGACAATGTCGTATTGATGGATACAATCAGTAAACGATATAGTGCCTGCGGTGCAAGATTGGGGGCATTGGTTACAAAAAATAAAGAAGTATATGCTGCGGCCATGAAATTTGCGCAGGCAAGATTAAGTCCTCCCGGCTTAGCGCAAATTATGGGTGAAGCAGCTGTTGATTTACCAGAACATTATTTTGATACGCCGAAGGCTGAGTATTTATCCCGCCGAAATTTAATGGTAGAAAGATTAAATGCAATGCCCGGTGTATTCTGTCCCAGTCCAGGGGGTGCTTTTTATGCGATAGCCCGTTTACCTATTGATGATAGTGATAAATTCTGCCAATGGTTGCTGGAAAATTTTTCTTATAAAAATCAAACGGTAATGCTGGCTCCTGCAACCGGTTTTTATGGTACGGAAGGGCTGGGCAAGAATGAAGTACGACTGGCTTATGTACTGAACCTGGCTTCGCTTACTGCTGCTATGGATTGCCTGGAAAACGCCTTAAAAGACTATCCCGGAAGAGTAAAAAACATTTCACAACAAGAACTTATGGAAAAATAGCCCTCTCTTTGGATTTTCATGACCTTTCACTACTACGTTGCACATTCAGGCGATAGCAATTTTATTGAAAAAGTTTTCCTTATTTTCGTTGGCTTACATAACACACGACCACAATCGCTTGCCTGTCTGAATTGGAAAATTGGATTATATTAGAACGTATTTTTAACTAAAAAACTGTTTATGAGAAATCAATTCTTATTGATTACTACATTCCTATTCTTTTCTCTCATCCCTTTCGCACAACAGACTATTACAGGAAAAATTACAGATAATAATGCCAACCCACTAGCGGGTGTGTCTGTAAAAGTAAAAGGAACCAGCCGCGGTGTTACAACCAACAATGCGGGTGAGTTCAGCATCCAGGCAAATAGTAATGATGTGCTTGAAGCTACCATTGTTGGCTACAAAAAACAACTGATCAATATAGCCGGGCAATCCGCACTTACTATTACCATGGAATCAGAAATAACAGAATTGGGTGAAGTAGTGTTTATCGGAAGCCGCGGTGGGGCAAGGGCAAAAACAGAAACCCCCGTGCCGGTAGATGTTATTAAAATAAACCAGGTGGGTTTACCTACAGCAAAAATGGATTTAACGTCAGTATTAAATGTTTCTGCTCCTTCATTCAATTACAATAAACAAAGTGGTGCGGATGGTGCAGACCATATTGATATCGGCACACTTCGTGGAATGGGGGCAGATCATACCCTTGTACTGATTAACGGAAAGAGAAGGCACCCGACGGCATTTGTAGGTTTGTTTGGCACAAGGGGACGTGCCGGTTCGGGTGTGGATATGAATGGTTTTCCCGAAGCTGAAGTAGACCGTATTGAAATATTGAGAGACGGCGCTTCTGCACAATATGGTTCTGATGCTATTGCCGGTGTAATCAATATAATCCTGAAGAAAGATGTTAATCACATCACGGCCAATGCAGGCTGGAGTGGTTATTATGATACAAAATTTAACGCCAGGAAGTTCAATGCCAATAACGATTACTACTCCAAGAATGCTATTGATGGCGGTACATTTTCCGCATCTATAAACCATGGATTAAGCATTGGTAAGAACGGCGGGTTTATCAATTATTCACTTGATTTCCTGACAACAGCAAAAACTTACAGGCAAGCTCCTACCTCACCTGATTATGCAACAGATAAAAATGCGCTGGCTAATAAAAACACGGGCAGAAGGGCATTCGGAGATGGATCCATCACGACCGGTGGTATTATGTATAATATGGAAATACCGACAGCCAAAACAGGAAAAACAACTTTTTATTCTTTTGGTGGTTACAACCTGAAGCATTCTGATGCATTTGCATATTCCCGTAACCTAAGTGAAAGACCTGACCGGTACCCGGTTGACCAAAGTTTTACACCTATAATTGTCCCATCCATTATGCACACAACTAAAGATGGCAGTGAAACGTATTATAACCCCCATATACAAACGCATATAGCTGATGCCTCTTTTGCAGCAGGTATAAGAGGGAATACGGCCTCTGACTGGCATTGGGACCTTAGCAATAATACGGGCTATAATAATTTTCATTATTTCGGTGATAAAACTTTCAATGCTTCACTTATCGGCCAAACCACACCAAATCACTTCGATGATGGGGGTTTCAGATTTCTGCAGAATACCACAAACCTTGACTTCAGTAAGTCTTTTGCAAGTGTTGCTTCAGGATTAAACCTTGGTATTGGTGCTGAGTTCCGTTATGAAGATTACCAGATTTTCAGTGGTGAAGAAAAATCGTATAAAAACTATGATAATACAGGAACGCAGGCAACAGGCTCACAAGGCTTTCCTGGTTTCAGCAACACGGATGCTGTAAAATCAAACCGCACAAATATCGGTGTGTATGCTGATGCGGAACTAAATGTCACCAAAAACTGGCTGATAGACGGAGCCGCCCGGTTCGAAAACTATTCTGATTTTGGATCAGTACTGACCGGTAAGTTTGCTACACGATACAAAGTAACAGACAACTTCAATTTAAGGGGCTCTGTGAGTACAGGATTCAGGGCGCCTTCATTGGCACAAATTCATTTCAGCAATACATTAACCTCTTTTAGCGGCGGGCAACTGGTTCAATCTTTGATTGCACCTAACACAAGTACAATTGCAAGGGCTGCGGGCATCCCGGAATTAAAAGAAGAGAAATCGGTAAACGGAAGCCTCGGTTTTTCATGGAAACCCGTGCAGGCTTTCACGATTACAATTGATGGTTATATTGTGAAAGTGAAGGATCGTGTTGTACTTTCCGGTTTATTCAGCAAGGATGACCCGACATTGAATCCCGCCTTTACAACACAGTTTCCTGATGAAGTATCAACCGCTCAGTTTTTTGCTAATGCTGTTAATACCACAAATACAGGCCTGGACATCCTCGCAGATTACACCAAACGTTTCGGTAAAAACAGCCTGAAAATATTATTAGCAGGTAATTTCCAACATGTAACAATAGATAAAATCAATATCCCTAGTGTATTGAATGACACAAAGCTTCATCAGAAAACTTTCTACAGCGACCGTGAAGAAGCTTTCTTAAAAGCATCTGCACCTAAAAGCAAACTTGCATTAAACATAGATTATACAATGAGCAAGCTGGGCTTCGGTGCTCATCTTACATCCTTCGGCAAAGTTGTATTATTAGGTTTTGGTGACGGAAGTGCTCCTCCGGGCGACAACCCTAATTATTCAGGTATTAATCCGCAAGTACCCACTGATGCTAACCCAAACGTATACGTGCCGGAAGTATTTAATTATAATCACAAGATTACAACGGATGTTTATGCGTCGTTTAAATTTACAAAAAGCGTAAGCTTATTCATAGGCGCAGATAATTTATTTAATGTTCACCCAGATTTAGGTGTAAACCCATTGGCAAAGTCCTATTTCACCGGCGATAATGAATCCGGTGGACCATGGGATTCTGTACAAATGGGCTTTAACGGAAGAAGATTATTTACTAAAGTTGCTCTGAATTTTTAATAAATAAACGATTATGCAAA
>JAFDYH010000112.1:0-7798 GCA_018267535.1 Bacteroidota bacterium | reverse complement strand
CCTTCAAACAGTTCCATTATCAATTCACCAAACAAAGTATTCGCCCAGGCAAACCATTTCCGGGTAAACTTTGCAGGATCATCTTTATGAAAAGACTCATGCATAAAGCCTGTATCGCCGTGTGTTTTTATCAACCATTGTACACACTGTTTTATTTCAGCATTGTTACTACTTGTCAATGCACGCATAGTAATACTCAACGGCCATATCATAAACATGCCCGCATGCGGGCCACCAATACCTTCAGCCGCTTTGCCTTTAAAAAAGAAAGGGTTGTAAGAAGATAACAATAACTTTCTTGTATTCTGATAAACCGGGTCGCCGACGGGCAAAGCATTTAAATAAGGCAGTGACAATAATGACGGCACATTGGCATCATCCATCAGGTTATAACTACCAAAACCATTCACTTCATAGGCGTATACTTTTCCAAAAGCAGGATGAGAAACGATGGCATTTTGTTTTAATGCATTGCTTATTTCATTTGATAAAGCCATACACTCATTGGCCAGCGCATTATCATTATTGATTTTACTTACCATTTCGGCTGCCTGTTTCAGCGATACGGCAGCAAAGAAATTAGAAGGAATGAGAAATGGAAATATCGTCGCATCGTCGCTGGGCCTGAACATAGAACAAATAAGGCCAACTGGTTTCACCGGGTAGCCATAACCGCCAAGTGGCACGCCATCCGTCGCCCATGCTGTTGTCCGCTGAAAACTATAAGGGCCATCCCCGCTCTTCCTTTGTTGCTCTTTAAACGTTTTTATGACCAGTTGCAGGGCTTCTTTCCAGTAATTATCAAATGGGGTTGTATCACCAGTCACCTTCCAGTATTTATAGGAAAGGCGTATAGGGTAACACAACGAATCTATTTCCCACTTACGTTCATGGATACCCGGTTTCATGTCCGTAATATCTGTTGCCTTCCATTCACTCACTTTAGTTTCATCTTTATAGAATGCATTGGCATACGGATCGATATGGATACATTTTACCTGGCGATTGATAACCCCTGCTATTAACTGCTGTAGCCTTTTGTCTTCTTTTATCAATGCAAGATATGGCCATACCTGAGCGCTGCTATCGCGCAGCCACATGGCATCAATATCCCCGGTAATTACATAAGTATCCGGCTTATCATTTATCGTTTCAAAATCAACAGTTGTATCCAATGTATTGGGGAAACAATTTTCAAACAACCAGCCAAGCTCTTTATCAGGTAACGCGGCTTTGATTTTCCTGATAGTTGCCTCAACTGCTTCGCTTGTAAACTTTCTATTGGCAAGCGGCGGCCGCCTGCTTTCAAATTCATTTATAGTTTGCGCAAATAGGTTTCCTTTTGATAATAAAGCTCCTGCTGTTAATATTCCAGTTGTTTGAATAAATTTTCTGCGGGTTGTCATCTCTTTGCTTTTGTTACTATAAAATTAAGAAGCCATCTCAAAATTGAGATGGCTTCAACAAATCAAAACAACTGCTTATTATTTTACATCCCAGAAAATCTTGGCTTTAAAATTATCATTGGCTTTAACGGCCTGGTAATTTTCAGTATTATACGTTGCTTCGTCGGATGGATAAACCCAGCGGCTGGGGGGCAAAGTCTGTGCATTTGTATTATCTGGTACGAATGTCAGCGCTGGTAATTTTAACCGCCTGATTTCTGTCCAGCTTTCAATTGGTTGCAATACACTGTAATTTGTCCATTTCTGAGTAGCAATCAGGTTAAGCTTTGCTGCATTATCGGCAGCAGCATCCCAACTAATAGCGCTACTTGCTATATAAGCATCTTTCTCAGTCTGTGTTGTTGGCGTCAATGTTCCCTGTGTATTATCGTCACTTAAAGTTCTGAGATAATAGTAATAGTCGATAGACTGATTAATGCCAGTTTCGTAAGCTGTTTTTGCAGCAGCATCGTTACCGGCTCCAAGATAATACTCAGCCAACAGGAAGCTAACTTCTGCAGCATTAATGAGCATACCCGGGACATTTGTATTACGTGAAATCGTAGAGAAATTATACCTTGAAAGTGTTCCTCCATTAGCCAGGGCATTTTGTGTTGTTGCATCTTGAGCGGGATCTAATCCTGCATATACCCCTGCCGCATTTTCACCCGGTTGAAACATTGCCCTTAATCTTGGGTCATTATTAGTAATCATAAGGTCAATTAAAGGCTTACTGGGAATATCAGCACTTCCCCATCCAATGAGCCCTTGATAAAAACTGGCGCCAGAACCAGCTCCACTAGTGGAGCCATCATTAATACTGGTAGCGCTATTATACACTTCTATCGCAATGTTATCGTCGTTGGAAGATACAACAGGATAGGTAGAAGGGTTTCCGGTGATAGAAGCAATTTCACTGCTTACCCTTGATTGAAATGAAGATACCCCTGATACCCTTGTTAACATACGAAGACGAAGAGAATTACAATACTTCTTCCAAAGGGTGACATCGCCATGATTGATAAAATCCTGGGTTTTTATACCGGCAGCTACAGTTGCGGAAACATTAATCGAATTTAATTCATCAGCAAACCCCTTCAGGTTATCCAGCATAGTTGTATAAATTGTTGCTGCATCATCATATTTTGCATAAGATCCGCTATAATCTCCTCCATTTGTACTCAACAAGCCTGCTTCAGACCAGGGAATATTACCGTGTAAGTCTACCACCTTTTCTGTGTGATCATAGAAATATATGGTAGCTGCGATATAGTATAACCTTTTATCTGCTTTTTCTTCATCCGTTTGCTTAGAGTATAAATTCAAGAACTCTTTATACTGTGCAAGGAAACTATAGAAGTTCTTCCACCTGTCTGTTACAGCAGCCGCACCAGGAACATATCTTCCAGGGTTATTCAAAATACCGGTTGCCTGGGACCAGGGTAGTGCTGTATTTTGAAGTATTACGAAATAATTCCAATACCTGTACATTACATAATCAAGGTTGGCTGCCAGGAATCCCGAGAATTGTTTTTCAATCGTGGTTTGATTAACTGTTTGCGGGTTGGCGTACGCATCCGAAAACTGCTTTTTTGTACAGGAAGATGCTCCTGCTAAAACAGCAATAGTCGTTATTAAGAATATTTTTTTCATAATTTGTTTTTTCACTTTAAGAAATTTAGAAAGTGGCCCGGAGCATTACACCCCATGTTCTCGTTGCAGGCTGGCTACCGGCATTACTAATATTATTAAGCCAATAATTACCTGTAGTCAGTTGTTCAGCATCCATATCTTTTATTGAGCGATAGATATAGAAAAGATTTCTTCCAAATACAGATACAGATAATTTTTTAGCAAAAACCTTTCCTGCAAGCTTGGGGGCAATATTATAGGTAAGCGCAATTTCTCTCATTTTTAAATAATCATTTCTATGGATATAGAGATTATATAATGTAGTCGGGCTATACTGTGGCCCTCCCCAGTTGTATGTAACCCAGTAGTAATAAGCCTGGGAAACAACGTTAGTGTTTTTTGCTCCATCCGCAGTTACACCATCCAGCAACATTCCATCATGCATTACCACTTCGCCGTTTGGACCCTGAGCGGCTGTAGTCTGTACTCCTTTACCGCTATTTTTATCCAGGTAATAGGTCAATCCCCCATGTTCTGTATCCATATAATTCAAACTTTCCTTCGTAACGCCGCGGCTTGTCATCCAATACAAACCAGTGGGTATTACATATCCGCCATATTTGAAATCAAGGTTAACATCGAGGGTAAACCCTTTATAAGTAAAACTGTTAATAATACCACCGATACCTTTTGCCTGTACATTTCCATAACTCTGCATTTTATTAGGATCGGCCTGGTATAAGCCATCTGAAGAGATTATATTTTCTCCTTTATCATTTTTCAAAACAGGATGCGAATAAATATCACCGATAGGACGTCCTACTAAAGATTTTAACTGCCATGCGTTTCCATCATAATCACCATGAAGCAGTTCATTGGAACCCGTTGTAAGCTTTAATATCCTGTTGGTGTTTGTAGAAAAGTTCAGGGTAATATCCCATACGAAATCTTTTGTTAGTACTGGGGTGCCACCCAACGTAATTTCGATCCCCCTGTTCTTCAGTGTTCCAATATTGGTTAATATACCTGTAGCGCCACTGCTTGCCGGGATTGATAATGAAAGAATCTGGTCAACTACCTTCGCTTCATAATATGCTACATCAAATTTTGCCCTGTTTTTCAGTAGTCTTGTTTCTAAGCCAAATTCCAATTCATGTTTTTGTTCAGGCTTAATAAAGTTATTACCGAATGGACTTTGTGTAGTAGTAGCAAGTACAGGATTAGTACCGGGAGCCTGCACTCCATAATTTGCAGCATTATAAGCAACATTCGCCGTATAAGCAGGCGGATAGTTTCCTACAATGCCCCAGGACGCACGCAACTTTGCATAATTAATCGCTGAGGGCAGTTTAAATGCATCTGATAATATAAATCCAGCATTTGCTGAAGGATATACAAATGAATTATTTGTTGGGTACATAGTGGAGGTACGGTCTCTTCTTACTGTTCCTTCTACATATAAGTAGTTCCTGAAATTGAGGTTAAGTGTTCCCAGGAATGCATCCTTTGTCAGGTAAGTCTGAACAGAACCAGCATTTAATGTCGAATTATAGGAAGCAGCCAGATCGAACCAGTTTTCAGTACTCAATCCACCATTTGTACTAATGTTAGTTGTATAAGACGATTCTTTATCGGCTGTATAACCACCCATCGCTGTAAGTCCAAGGTCAGAAGTAATTTGCTTGTTATAAGTTAACAGTACATCACCATAAAAGATATTATAGTTAAATGTATTAATTCCATAAGAACCCGACGGACCAAATGCTATTGGCTGAGAAGAAAAGCTTTTGCTTAGTGTTCTGTTAAATGTTAAGTCAGTTGACAAACGACCTCTCAGTGTAAGGTTATTTAGTATCTGCCATGTATTGGTAATACTTGAAATTAGCCGGTTGTTATATTCATCAGTTTGGTTCTTATTTACATTCCACATGTAGTCAAGAAGGTCGGTCCTTGTATTGGGGATTTTAAGGTTTTCATCCGGCGTTGCGCTCTGGTTGCTACCTGTTACATACTTATAGCCAAGGCTTGTTTGATATTTAGC
This sequence comes from Bacteroidota bacterium, assembly GCA_018267535.1. Taxonomy (GTDB): domain Bacteria; phylum Bacteroidota; class Bacteroidia; order Chitinophagales; family Chitinophagaceae; genus JAFDYH01. The sequence goes on along the minus strand of JAFDYH010000112.1, from coordinate 2,680 downwards.
CCTGTACCAGTCACCATTATCAAAAACAGGCATCATACCGGTAAAGTTATTCACTAACCTGTCTATCAGGAAAGGCCTGTTATGAATATGATCGTTCATGTAGTTAATCATTACATCAACAGTATATTTCTTTCCTACTTTAATTGTACTGTTTATACTGGCAGTTACCCTGTCGTTTTTATTTCCAAGGCTTACTCCTTCTGTGTGACGATGAGTTAACGCTATTCTTGTATTTGTTATATCAGTTACATTAGTAAGGGCGATATTCTGTGTGGCATTATTAGCTGTCTGGAACAATGATGCATAGCGATCCGTTTGAGCTGAATATGGTCTTACCACTCCATCCCAAGCAAGGATGGGCTGACCATCAAACTTAGGTCCGAAGTTCAGAGAACCGGATACCATTGTCCTGTAGTCAGTACCATTCAATGTATAATGGCCAAATCCATTTTCGTCAGAAGAATAAACTCCCCAGGGAACCGGGAAACCGGTGCCCCTTACATTCTGCAACCTGGGTAAGTAGGCTACTTTATCCTGCGAATAATTCGCACTGAAATCAACTGCAAATCCTTTACTCTTTCCCTTTTTAGTGGTCACCACCAATACACCATTCGTTCCCTCAGAGCCATAAAGGGCAGCAGCAGCAGCCCCTTTTAATACAGTTATATTTTCGATATCTTCCGGGTTGAGGTCAACAGCACCATTGCTTCTTACACGTCCATCCCCCCAATAGTTACCGCTGTTAAAATCACCATCACGGATGGGAATACCATCCATGATGATTAAAGGAGTTGTTCTGAAATTAATAGAATTTAACCCGCGGATCTGCACATACACCCCTGCAGTAGAGCCACCCGGGGCCGCTGCAACCTGAACACCAGGAGCCTTACCATACAATGCAGTAGCAAAATTAGTAGTGGCTGTTTTCGTGATCTGATCCGCTTTAATAGTGCTTTGTGCATAACCGATAGCCCTTTGCTGTTTGGAGATACCGAGAGAGGTAACAACCACCTCGTTAAGGGCTTTTGTGCTGCCGCTTTCAAGCGTAACAGCCATTGTGCGATCTTCTGCAGCTATCTCCTTTGGCGTAAAGCCGATATAGGAAATAACTAAGGTTGCCCCTGGTTTTACTTTGATTGTAAAACTTCCACCATTATTGGTGAGTACCTGGTTAGAAGTTCCTTTTTCGGTAACAGTAGCGCCTGGAAGGCCCTGGCCTGTTTCATCTTTAACGGTTCCAGAAACCGTTTTTTGTTGCGCAAAAGCAACATTGCTGCCTATGCATAACAGCATAAAAAGCATTACTGACAAAGCAGTCTTCTTCATAGCAGTTTTTTTGTTTTAATAAATGTGAGTTCTAAGTCGTGATACAGGAAGCAATCATTAGCTTATCTCCTATACCCCTTTTCAACCTATTTTATGTTTAAGGCAATTCTGTTTCCGAAAATGTTGCCTTTGACAAATCGTTTTCAAACCGCTCCATGACCAATGCTGCCGCTCCTATCAATTCTGCACTATGGCCCAGTTGCGACACCTGGATTTCGGTACCCAATGCAAGCCTTGGTATACAATGTTCATTCAATGCCTGCTGTATCGGCGCCTGCCACAGCCTGCCCGCCTGAGAACCCCTGCCACTCAATATTATGGTTTCAGGGTTAAACAAGTGAATCAGTACAGCTAACCCCCTACCAATATGATAACCGGCATCCGACAGTATTTCAATTGCGAACTTGTCGCCTTTCTTTGCTGCCTCTATTATTATTTCGCAGGCCTGCTCGTGGTGTATTTCCGGTAACTCTTTTATGTGCGAAAGTTTTCCGCTTCTTATACCTTCTTTTGTTTTTTCTATTACTGCAAAAAGGGAAGCTTCTGTTTCCAGGCACCCCATTTTACCGCAACTACATAATTTATTATTTGAAAAAAGAGGAATATGGCTGAATTCACCCGCAAAGCCATTTTGCCCCCTGAACAGTTCGCCTTTTACAATAAGGCCCAAACCGACGCCCCAACCAATATTGATAACCATTGCATTTTTTTTGCCGATGAGCTTTCCAAAGCTTAACTCCGCTAATGCAATTAAACGACTATCATTATCAATAAATACAGGAAGGTTGGTTTTTAAACTGATATAGTCCTCTATACTTTTACTTCCGGCGTCGAGAAAAGTATAATTTATGCCCTTTAATACATCTACAAAACCCGGCATCCCTATACCTATACCTATAATCTTACACTCATCTATACCCGATTTTTTTATACACTCAATAATTTTATCGGAAAGTTCAGCCAGTGCGGAAGAATTGTTACTTAAGGTTAATTCAAATTTCTCTACTGCAATTACAGGATTATTCTGCATATCCATAATTGCGATGCGGGTAACGAACTGGTCCATGGCTACCGAAACAATATACATGAAGTCGTTCCGCAATGAGTACATCTGCGGTCGTCGCCCGCCGGTAGAATTTGCATAACCGGTTTCGATTACATAATCTTCATCTATAAGCTCCGTCAGCATCTTGGTAGTAAGAGGTAAGCTTTTACCGATTTTATAACTAACATCTGCACACGAAAGTGACCTATGAAAGTATAATTGCTTTATTATATCCTTCCGGTAAGTAAATTTCTTATTCCCCACGCGAGCAGATAGTTTTTAAATATTGCCACTAAGGTATATTTTTAT
>JAFDYH010000111.1:31534-33289 GCA_018267535.1 Bacteroidota bacterium | reverse complement strand
GGGCCTCAGTCAGTCTTCATAGAAAAAGCTTTCAAAAAAGAGTCTATAGATATACACGGAGATGGTTCACAAACCAGAACTTTTACCTATGTTGAAGACACTGTAAGTTGTCTTGTTTTATGTGTTGAAAACGAAAAATCAAAGAACGAAATTTTCAATACAGGAGGTAGGTCTAAGGAAATTTCGATTAAAGACCTGGCTATCCTTATATGGAAGTTGGTAAATGGAGAAAAATCAGAACCAAAACTCAATTTTATACCTTACTCAACATTTGGTAAGTATGAGGACGTAATGAGACGGGTTCCCAATATCTCAAAAATAAAAAACACTCTTGGCTTTGAACCCCAATGGGACCTGGAAAGCGGGTTACGTGCTACTATTGAATGGCAAAAACAATTTATACCCCTGTAGGCAATAATCCTATCCAGCGAAAAAGTGTTTAAAAAATTCAGGAAAGCCCCTGGCTTGTTTATTAATAGATAGAGTTCGTTTCCTCCGATAATCTTACAAAATAAACAATGCTCAACAATTTTGTATATAAGCAGAAAAATCAATGAAAACTAAAAACTGGGGAATAGTTGGTGGCGGAGTTATGGGAATGACACTTGCACATCGTTTATCCCAACAAGGCCATAAAGTAACAATATTTGAAGCCGGGCCAGAACTTGGCGGATTAGTAAGTCCATGGAAAATGAATGATGTGGAATGGGATAAATTTTATCATGTTATACTGTTATCCGATTCACATACAAGAACTATCCTGAAAGATATTAACCTGGATGACAAAATAGAATGGGTAGAAACCAAGACAGGGTTTTATATAAACGGGAAGCTCTACTCAATGTCAGATACCATAGAATTCCTGAAGTTTCCGACGCTAAACCTTATTGACAAATTTCGTCTTGGCCTTACCATTCTTGTTGCGTCAAGAATAAAGGATTGGAAAAAACTCGAAAAAATACCCGTTACAAAATGGCTGAAGAAATGGTCTGGCTCGAACACATACAACAAGATATGGTTGCCTTTATTAAAGGTAAAACTAGGAGAAAGTTATGAGAGGACGTCAGCTGTTTTTATCTGGGCAACTATTCAGCGATTATACGGCGCCAGACGCAGTGGCTTAAAAAAAGAAATGTTTGGTTATGTGCCGGGGGGATATAAAACAGTGATAGAATCCTTTAAGAAAGTATTACTAAATGAAGGAGTTGAGATAAAAACAAGCACTGCTGTAAAAGAGGTTAAGACTTCAGAGAATAATAAACCCGCTGTAGTACTTGCAAATAATACCATACGCGAATTTGATGAAGTAATTGTAACATTACCGTCGTCAATCGCTGCAGGGCTCTGTACAGGCCTTTCCGAAAATGAAGTGAAAAGGCTTAACGATATCGAATACCTGGGAGTAATTTGCGTCGCGGTGTTGCTTGATAAATCTATCAGTGATTTTTATATCACAAATATCACCGATTCGCGTTTTCCATTTACAGGTGTTATAGAAATGTCAGCCCTTGTAAATAAAAGTTATTTGGGCGGAAACGCATTAGTATATCTTCCTAAATATGTTGTGTCCAATGATCCGCTTTTTGAACAGTCCGATGAGGAGATCAGATCTTACTTTATAGATAATTTTAAAAAAATGTACCCGTGGCTGACAGACAGCAATATTAAATTTGCCGGTGTTGCGCGTGCAAAACACGTTATGACAGTAGCAAAGCTTAACTATTCGGAGCTCCTGCCAGATATTAAAACATCAAT